>CAJOFV010000013.1:8367-36484 GCA_905233925.1 Paludibacteraceae bacterium | reverse complement strand
TTCCGCATCCTCAAACGCGCGGAAGTGCTGGGGCTCGTGACGCGGCAGGAACGCGCTTTGTGCGTGGCCGGTACACACGGCAAAACCACCACTTCGACCATTTTGGCGCACCTCTTGCAGTCGTCGCACGTGGGGACAAACGCGTTCCTCGGCGGCATCAGCAATAACTATAACAGCAACCTGCTGCTTAATCCACAGAGCAACCTGGTGGTGGTGGAGGCGGACGAATACGACCGTTCGTTCCATCATCTGACACCCTATATGTCGGTCATCACGAGTGTGGATCCCGACCATCTGGATATCTACGGCACGCCGGAAGCATACCGCGAGGGATTCGAGGTGTATGCGGGACTGGTGCAGGAAGCGTTGGTGGTGAAGCACGGCGCACAACTGTCACTGGACGGCGTGAGAGCAAAGGTTTATAAGTACTGCGGAGCGTGGGACGGACAGGGCAACACGCCGGACTTCTATGCCGATAACATCTGCGTGAGTGACGGAACCATCACGTTTGACCTCGCTGGACAAGTGCCTGTAGCCGGATGCCGGTTAGGCGTGCCCGTGTGGGTGAACATCGAGAACAGCGTGGCAGCGATGGCCGTGGCATTGCTTAACGGCGTTACGCCGGACGAGATTCGTGCAGCATTGGCATCGTACAGCGGCGTTTACCGCCGGTTCAATATCCATATCAACACGCCGCAGTTGGCGTATGTGGATGACTACGCGCACCACCCGACAGAAATAGAAGCATCCATCCGTTCGATTCGGAGATTATATCCCGAACGGCGGATTATAGCGGTGTTCCAGCCGCATTTGTACACCCGCACGCGGGACTTTGCGGAAGGCTTCCGGCAGGCGTTAAGCGCGGCGGACGAGTTGGTGCTGCTGCCGATTTATCCTGCGCGGGAAAAACCCATCGAGGGCATAACCAGTGAAATCCTCGGCGGCAAGGTGGTGCAGAAGAACGAGCTCGTAGCATATGTTAAGCAGATGTTAAGCATCTCTGACCGCCCAGTGGCTATCATCACGCTCGGCGCGGGCGATATAGACCGCCTTGTGCCGGAAATAACAAAAGCATTGACCAAGTGAGCCGCGTTAAAACCATATTGCTCTGGATTCTGGCGGTGGTGGCTGTCGGATATGTGGCAGGTGTTGCCGTTTGGTCTGCCGAGCGCGCGAACACGCACGTTTGCCAGTCGGTGGAAATAACCATCACGGACTTGGCGCAGCGGCAGTATGTCACGGAAGCGGAACTGGTCAGTCTGCTTATGGCAAAGAAACTGTACCCCGTCGGACAAACGGCTTCCGCCGTGGCGGTGCAGCAGATTGAGAACACGGTCGCATCACATCCAATGGTGCGCGAGGCACAATGTTATGTCCTGCCCTCCGGTACGGTTTGTCTGCGGCTGTCGCAGCGAATCCCCGTGCTGCGGATAGTGACGGGCGACGAGAGTTACTTTGTCGATAGCGAGCGCACGAAAATGCCGATACGGGAGGCGGTGACAACGCCCGTGATGGTGGCGAGTGGTGACATAGGTGAACGGATGGCGTGCGGCGAATTGGCGGATTTGGCGTTGTGGATAGCCGACAACAAGTACTGGAGCGAGAAGATTCAAAGCATCCGCGTGACGAACCCGAAGACGGTTTATCTGGTGCAACGTCCGGACGGCACACATATCATCTTGGGCGAGGTAAGCGGTTACCGCAACAAAATGCGCAAGCTGCGCACCCTGTACGACAAGGGCTTTGACGAGATAGGCTGGCAGACGTACCGCGAGATAGATTTGCGGTTTAACGGGCAAGTAGTGGGACGTAATTAATTGACATTTATGGCAAAGAGAAAAAGACAAGTGGCAGAGGAGTTGCCGTTGGTGGCAATAGACCTGGGTAGCAGCGGCGTGCGTGCCATGGCGGCAGAACGCCTCGGCGCAGATATGTTGCATATTCTGGGCGTGGAGGAATCCACGAAGTTCCCGTGCGTGGACAGAGGCGTTGTGACGCAGTCATCCAACGCGGGCTTCATGATTGGCGAGGTGCTGCGGCTGATGGCGAACCGGCTCAATGTGCCCGATTTGCCGACGGCGTTTGTGCTGTTGGGCGGCCGCTCGATGCAGATTGCACAGGTGTTTGCCAAGCGCGACCAGGTGCATAAACGCGAGGTGTCACAACGTCTGCTGGACGAAATGGAGGATGAGTGCCGGAAGAAAATCGAATTGCGCAATCCCGAAGTGGCGGTGCTCGGACTTATCCCCGCGTACTATAAGTTGGACGGAGTGGAGCAGGATGAGAAGCCGTTGCCCGAACAGCGTGCACTGTTGGTGGAGGCGCATTATATCGCTTTCGTCAGCCGCAAGGAACTGGCGACGCAGGTGCAGAAGTCGTTCGACCAGGCGGGCAAATCCATCGAGAAAACCTTTGTGCGCCCCGAAGCGTTACTTTCCGCTTTTGCTGCGGAGGACGGATTCGGCGTGCTGCAGGAAGGCTGTGCCGTGCTGGATATGGGAGCGCAGACAACGACGCTGTCGATTTTCAAGGGTAACGAATACCTGTACAACAAAGTGGTGCAGCAGGGCGGCTTCCATATCACACGTATTCTGGAGCAACAGGGCATCAGCCTGCAACTCGCCGAGAAACTAAAGTGCGAGTTCGGTCATGCTTCGGCAGCGCTGGTGAAAAAGAACCTCCAGCTGAAAATCCCTGCAGCACAGGAAGTGGGCGGTGTAATCAAGATATCAAGCGAAGACCTCGCTTATACGATTTCGCTCAAGTTGGAAGAGATTGTCAAACCGCTTGTGGCTGCGCTGAACGAATACGAAGGACGTATCAGTACGCTTTATATCACCGGTGGCGCGTCCATGCTTACCGGAATGGCGGAGTACCTGCAGCAGAAAACATCCATCAAAGTGCTGTATGGGGCGCATGACCGGCTGCTGGATGTGACAACGGACGAACAATACTTTGAACCGCGTTATTCGGCGTTGGTGGGCGCTCTGATTCTGGGCGCAGACTACCGCGAAGAACACAAGAACATGCCGGTGAAGGAGCCGAGCCTGCTGGAGCGCTTCCAGCGTCAGACGGAGCTCATCTTTACCGAGCCTGCATAAAAACATCGTAAATAATAAAATCGTAAATATATGGATGACGAATTATTGCCATTGCCAATTGAAATCAAGGATGACAGTATCATCAAAGTAATGGGTGTCGGCGGCGGCGGCTGCAACGCAGTCAATTACATGTACCGCCAGGGAATAACAGGCGTGACATTCCTCGTATGCAATACGGACAAGCAAGTGCTGGAGAAATCCTCTGTGCCTGCGAAGCTGCAACTTGGACCCGGACTGGGTGCGGGCGGTAACCCCGAGAAAGCGCATGAGTATGCGGAAGCCAGCCGCGACCGGATTCACGACGCTTTGGATGACGGCACGAAGATGCTGTTTATCACGGCCGGAATGGGCGGCGGTACAGGAACAGGCGCCAGCGCAACAATCGCCGAAGTGGCGCAGAGTATGGATATTCTGACGGTCGGAATCGTGACCATCCCGTTTGCCTTTGAGGGAAAGAAGAAAATCCGCAAGGCGCTGACCGGCGTTGCCAAGTTGGCAGAGCATGTGGATGCCATTCTTATTATCAACAACGAGAAACTCAAACAAATCTACAAGGACTTGGACGCGTTCAACGCCTTCAACAAGTCCGATGACGTGGTATGCAATGCCGCGAAGTCAATAGCTGAGATTATTACCGTTCCGGGTTATATCAACACCGACTTTGCCGATGTCTATAACACCCTCAAGAACGGCAATGTGGCGATAATGAACGTCGGTCAGGCATCCGGCGAAAACCGTATCACGCTTGCCATTGACAATGCGCTCAAGTCGCCGCTTGCGAATGCCAGCGACGTGCACGGCGCTAAACGGGTGCTGCTGCAGTTCTATTGCTCGAAGGAGCATGCGGTCGTTATGGACGAGTTTGACCAGATTAACCGTTTCGTGGAGGAAGTCGGCGACGAAGTGGAAGTGCAGTGGGGTATCTCCATTGACGATTCGCTGGGCGAAGATGTGCGCGTGACGATTATTGCGACCGGTTACGCGGTAAGCGATATTCCGTCGCTGCAAGAGGAAGCCGGCAAAGTGTCCGTCGATGAAGCCATCGATTCCAACTACGCAGGACTGACAACGGCGGATAAGCCCAAAGAGGATGAGAAACCCGCGGAGATAGATTTGACCGACACGGTGAATAACAACCGCGTCATTCCCCGTTCGCCGCGCCCCAATGACACGGATGCCGACAACATCGAAATCACTTTTGAGGAGGACGAAACGGAGCAGCCTGCGAAGGAAGAACCCAAACAGGAACACCGCCGTTTCGGTTGGATTCGCGGCAAATAACCATCCTGAACAACAATAAACAATTTTGAACCATCTAAAACAATATTGATATGCAAGAACGAGAAATGAATTTTTTTGACGTGTGCGTGGCATGTTGCCGTGCCATTGGACGTGGCTTCCGTGCGTGTTGGAACCTGTTCGCGGCGATGCTCCGCCTTACCTACCGCATGTGGTGGATCGTGCTGTCGGTGCTTGTCATTGCCCTTGTTTGGGCAAATGTGGAAGCCCGCAAATCCAACCGTGTGTATAAAGCCGAGGCACTTGTTTGGCTTAATGGGCCTACAATTGAACTGACGGAGCAGGTATATAAGAGTCTCCGCTTGGCCGTTTCGCCCGAAATCAGCCAGACACAGAATAAAATGGCTCAACTCGGTTTGAGCGCGGAAGATTTGCAAAATGTTTCCGGTTTTGAAACATTCTATGTCATTGACTGCATGAACGATTCTATCGCTGACCGCGTGGATTATCGTCACAAAGCCAATTTGACAGACACGGTGAACGTACGTATGCCGAACCGTCTCTGCATCAGTTTCCTGACGAAGGATCCAAACAATGTGTCGAAAGTCGGTAGTGCAATTGTTGATTATCTCAACCGTGACCCGCAGATGCAAATGGCATACGAGCACAAACGCGTTGTTATGGAGCGCGAGGTGGCATTTGCCAAAAACCAGGTGGAGAAATTGGACAGCCTGACGTCTGCGTTCTATTTCAACCAGGGAACCGGCAAACAGGCGCAAATTGAGCGCTGGGAGAGCGGCATGGTGCTTGGCAGACGCGAAATAAAACTCTTTACGGACAAGATTTATCAGGAGTTTTACCGCTATAGTTCACTGGATTATACCTTGGCGTTCTGCACGGCTCCGGTAGTGCAGGAAGGTTCGTTTACAATTAATCCCGCCGCAGTGAACGGCAGGACTAAAATGAATATCCTCGGACTCTTCTTCGGATGGATTATCGGATGTATTCTTGCGCTGGTGGTTGAAAGACGCAAAGATATTATTTCTTGGTTGAAGCAATAATCTTCTTCACCACAAACCACACAATCACTGCGCCAAGCAGTATGAGTATAGCCACGCTTAGTTCGTGGCTGTATTCTTTTATAAGATCCATTTGCCCGTGTGCCACGTAGCCGAGCAACGCCAGCACACAATTCCAGACAAATGCGCCAAGGAACGTGTAAAACAAGAACCATCCGAAGTGCATACGTGCCAAACCGGCGGGAATACTAATCAACTGGCGGATTCCCGGAATAAAACGACCGATAAACGTACTTGATTTGCCGTGCTCGTTGAAATATTCCTCCGCTTTCTTGATTTTCTCGCTGCTCAACAGGCACAAATGTCCGAGTTTGCTGTCTGCAAACTTGTAGATGATAATTCGTCCCAGCCAAACGGACAGACCGTAGTTGATGACAGCGCCGATTAGTGCGCCGAGTGTGCCAAACAGCACAATCAGCATCACGTCAACCGGATAAACGCCCGTCGCGCAGAGGCTGCTTGCTTCGTTGCCTGCTACATATACTGCCGGCGGAATGACCACCTCGCTCGGGAACGGGATAAACGACGATTCAATCGCCATCAAACCGGTAATCGACGCATAATTCATATGCGCCGAATACCAGGCAATAATATTGTCAATCAGTGTCATATCTTTTTCGAGACGCTGTCGAGACGCTACCGAGACGCTAACGGCTTACTTGTTCAGCAGTTCGCGAACCTTCATGTTAATCGCTTTGCCTTCTGCTTTGCCGGCGAGTTGTTTGGTGGCTACGCTCATGACTTTGCCCATATCCTGTGGACTTGTGGCACCTACAGCGGCAATAATCTTCGTCAGCTCGGCTGCCAGTTCTTCCTCGGAAAGCATGGCAGGCAGATACTGCTCGATGATTTTGCATTGCGCCATTTCCTCGTCTGCCAGTTCGGGACGATTGGCTGCGGCATACATCTCTGCCGATTCCTTGCGCTGTTTGACGAGTTTCTGCAAAATCTGCAACGCACGGTCGTCATGCAGTTCTCCGTCACCGCCTTTGGCGGTTTTGGCCTCTAAGAACTCTTTCTTTATTCCGCGCAGCGCGTCAAGCGCTACTTTGTCCTTTGCGAGCATCGCTTTCTTGATGTCCTCGCTTACTTGCTCAAATAATGTCATATTATATAAATATCAGTTGTACAATAATATAAACGGGCAGCAATACAATCAGACTGAACTTGATTATATAGCCGAAGAATGACGGCATTTCGATTCCTTCCTGCTCTGCAATCGCTTTTACCATGAAGTTGGGTCCATTACCGATATATGTCAGCGCGCCGAAGAAGACGGCACCCATGGAGATGGCTTTCATAAACTCTGGTGCGATGCCTGCAACGGCTTCTACACCTTCAGGAACAGGAATTGTTGTTGCTGTAGCATGGAATACCATTGCCGTCGGGGCATTATCAAGGAAAGCACTGAGCGAACCGGTGCAGTAAACGAACTGCCATGCTTCATGGATGGGCAGCGGGTGCTGCTGCAGGAACATCAGCGCAGGTGTCATCGTAGCGAAGATGCCGAGGAAGACACATGCTACCTCCAAAATAGGCGTCCAACTGTAATTGTTGTTGATACGCACTGCCTTTTTGGTTGTGAGCCACGAGCCTGCAATGATAATGATAAATACCCACTCACGGAGTAGCTTCAGATACCACGGAGCGTGCGCTACAATGTTGCCGTCGGCATCTACTGTGTCAGCCATAAAGGGCAGATAGGTGGCGTTGATGAACATTGTCGATGCCACTACGCCGAGCAGCCAAAGTATGTTAATCAGACCCGTTGTACGCAATTGACGCGCTTGGCTTATATCCGCACGGATGTTGGCAATAGGCTCTTTCTTGTAGTAGTACAGATCCACAAAGAAATAGATTACTAACAGCAGTGCGCCGGTAACAAGCCATTCGGGGAACATGTTCTGCAACCACCACAGGAAAGGCGTTCCTTTTTGGAAAAGCAGGAACAATGGCGGGTCTCCAAGCGGAGAGAGCAGACCGCCGCAGTTCGCAACAATGGCGATAAAGAAGAGTATGGTGTGTACCTTGTATTTGCGCTGGGAGATAGTCGAAATCAGAAGCCTGATTAGCAGCATCGCTGCACCGGTTGTTCCCATGCACGATGCCAACACCCAGCCGATTGCCATAATGTTGGTGTTTGTTGTCGGCGTAGCTTTCAAGTCACCTCGGATACAAATACCGCCGGTTGTGACGAACAATGCCATGAGCAGAAGAATAAACGGCACGTAGTCGTAAATCATCTGGTGAATAAGGTCGTGGCTCATGCCGTGTACGCACAGCCAGATACCGACTGGTACGCCCAATAGAAGCGAGACGTACAATTTGTGGAGATTGTGCTCCCACCATTCGCCGACATGCGGAACAAGGGGCAGAACTGCAATGCAGAGGAGCATTACTACAAACGGGATAAGCATCCACGCAGGGATTAAATGTTCTAACATAATATTTTAAGGTTAATTGTAAAAAACAGCGCAAAGGTACTACAAAAAATACAACTATGCAAATAATTGTAACAAAAAACGCATTTTTATAAATAAATTTGTACACGTGCGAAATTTTTTGTACCTTTGCCGCCGATATGAAAAATATTCGCAATTTTTGTATAATCGCACACATTGACCACGGCAAAAGTACGTTGGCGGACAGGATGCTCGAAATGACAGGCACTGTGGATGTCAAGCAGATGGAAAACCAAGTGCTTGATGACATGGACTTGGAGAAGGAGCGTGGCATCACCATCAAGTCTCACGCCATTCAGATGAACTATAAGGGGTATATTCTCAACCTTATAGACACTCCGGGGCACGTGGACTTCTCGTACGAAGTGAGCCGTAGTATCGCAGCCTGCGAGGGCGCACTGCTCGTTGTGGATGCTACGCAGGGCGTGCAAGCACAGACCATTTCGAACCTGTACATGGCGTTGGAGCATGACCTTGAGATTATTCCGGTGATGAATAAATGCGATATGGACTCCGCAATGCCTGATATGGTGGAAGATGAGATTGTTGACTTGTTAGGCTGCAAGCGTGAGGAGATTTTGCGTTGCTCTGCAAAGACAGGTGAAGGCGTAGAAGCTATATTAGATGCGATAGTAGAGCGTATTCCCGCGCCGGAGGGAGACCCTGATGCTCCGCTGCAATGTCTGGTGTTCGATAGCGTGTTCAACCCGTTCCGTGGCATCATAGGATACTACAAAGTTGTGAACGGCACCATGCGTACAGGCGACCGGGTGCGCTTCGTAAACACAGGCAAGGAATATGATGCAGACGAAGTGGGCGTGCTCAAGTTGGATATGCTGCCGACGGGAAATATCTCGGCGGGTAATGTGGGCTATATCATTTCCGGAATTAAAACCTCTACGGAGGTAAAAGTGGGCGATACAATAACGCACGTGGCACGTCCCTGCGAAAAGGCCATTGACGGTTTCCAGGAAGCCAAGCCAATGGTGTTTGCAGGTGTATATCCGATAGAACAAGAGGACTATGAGGATTTGCGGAGTTCGTTGGAGAAGTTACAACTGAATGATGCAAGTTTGAGCTTCCAACCGGAAAGTTCGATGGCTTTGGGCTTTGGTTTCCGCTGTGGCTTCCTCGGTCTGCTGCACATGGAGATTGTGCAGGAACGGTTGGATCGCGAGTTCGATATGAATGTGATTACTACGGTGCCGAACGTTAGTTACAATGTCTATCTGAAAGATGGCACGATGGTAGAGGTTCACAACCCTGCTGGTATGCCGGATTTGACGGTGATAGACCGCATCGAAGAGCCTTATATCCGTGCGTCGATTATCACAACCAGTCCGTTCATCGGGTCAATCATGACACTGTGTCTTGGCAAGCGCGGTGAGTTGGTCAAGCAGGAATATATTTCCGGTGACCGAATGGAACTGCTGTTCGATATGCCGTTGGGCGAAATTGTAATAGACTTTTACGACAAGTTGAAGTCGATTTCGAAAGGTTATGCTTCATTTGACTGGCATACAAACGGCTTCCGTCCATCGAATCTTGTGAAGTTGGATATTTTGCTGAACGGCGAGCAGGTGGATGCACTTTCAACCCTGACACACCGCGATAATGCGGTCGATTTCGGACGGCGCATGTGTGAGAAACTGAAGGAACTGTTGCCACGGCAACAGTTTGATATAGCCATTCAGGCAGCTATCGGCGCGAAGATTATCGCCCGCGAGACGGTAAAACAAGTGCGCAAGGATGTGCTTGCCAAGTGTTATGGCGGCGACGTGAGCCGTAAGCGCAAACTGTTGGAGAAGCAGAAACGCGGCAAGAAACGCATGAAGCAAATCGGCAATGTGGAAGTGCCGCAAAAAGCGTTCCTGGCAGTGCTGAAACTGGATTAGCAGTGGCGGATGATGTAATAGGGAATGCCGAGTGCCTGTACTTCGGCTTCGTAGCGGTTGAATAGTTCCATCCGGATGTCTGGATTCTCGCGGACAGGATCAGGAACCCACTCAAGGTCTGGATAACAGAGTAAATACACATCCATCGGATAACGATGAAGTGCTTCGATTAGCCAATCGGGGCACTTGTTGTATTTATGCTCGAACCAGACTTTGGTGATGAGTAGTTCGGTGTCGAAAAAGTAAACGGTTTCAGATGATGCGGGATTATTCTGAATAGTTTCAAGTTCTTGGATTTGCCGGCGGGCGATAGTTTCGACATCGGAATAGGTGTACGGCCGAGAGATATTCTCCATATACTCACGGGCATATTCCGGAATAAGGATGCCGTTATAACGTTTGGCAAGATACTGCGCCAAGGTGGATTTGCCGCACGACTCAGAACCGATAATACCTACGCAATACTTTTTCATTTATCTGGTGAGCATGAGTTTGATGTTGAGACCGACGTTGTCCGCATTGACAGGGTAGGAGGTTGAGATAAGCGGTGTTGTGCCCTGGTGGTCATAGAAGAGTTGGAGGTTAATCTTCTGCGAGAGGACATAGTCGGCGGCAATCTTGATGGTGAACACTTTATTGCCGGACGAAGCTTGCGTCAATCCTTCCTCGACTTTACGCAACAACGTTGTGATTTTTTTGTAACTGAGATCCACGCTCAATTTGAGGTCGTTAGACACTTTCTTCTGCACGCCGTTTTTGTTTTTCGCCGTGAAGTTCAAATTCTTAATGGTATAGCCGCCACCAATTACAAATTCGTCTGTGCGTCCTTCGGAGATTTGTACGGAAGTAACGTTGAGCGCGAGGTTACGTTGCTTACGATACTCGAACTTTGCGGTAAGGGAATTCTTCATGGCGAGGTTAAGACCGATGAGCGGCGAGAAAGTCTCGGAGATGCTGACGGACGAGATGTCGAAAGCACCAGAAGGTGTCGGATTATCTGTAGAGACATCGCGTACGAAACCAATCATTTTGTTGTCTCCGTCAGCCGGAACCCACGTGGAGAAACTGGTGTAAGACCCAATACTATATTTACACGTGTACGCGTGCGTAAGAGTGACGGATTTGAAGTGGTCTCGCATCCAGGGCAGGCGTCCGAGTCCGTCGTAAGTGACGTTCCAGTTAGGCAGAATATTAAGGAACCCGAGGAACGGATTAAGGCTGACCTTTTCAGCACTTCTGCCTGTATAAGCGGCAAGGAAAGCAGGCACCAGAACATCCGAAGATGTGGAAGATACTCTTCCGTTCTTCGGGTCGTAAACTTGTCCGGCTTTGTCATGTCCCACTAAGAATCCCACATCTGTAGGATAGCGCAGCCCGTTATACTGCTCCTGCACACGTCCCCAGACGATAGCGCGGTTCTCTATAAACTGGTCGTACGCCGAGTTGGCGAAGTTTTCATCTTGAGAACCGATTTTCGAGAATGCTGTTCCGATGGCGACCTGTGTGATATTGAACGAACCGGACATGTTTTCTTGAATGCGGTAGTTGTCCGGATTCTCGGGATTCTGCATATAGAGGTAACTATTGGAAGATGCCATGTAGCGTTTTCCATTGAGTTGAATCTTCAGTCCGGGCAGAGGTTCCAGATTAATCTTGATATCAAGGTCTTCTGTCGTGGCATGTGTAGCGGGTTGAACAATGGATGAGTCGCCGCTGAGCCAGTGGTTTGTAATGGCTCTGTCAATAAAGTTCTTGGGAATGAATCCGAAGGCAAAGTCCCAGCCCGGAGCGTAAAGTCCCTCTTCCCGCGTTTGTCCCATGAAACCGATTATCGGCGTGAAGCCCGGAACGGTCAGCGAGTTCGTGCGACGGTAGGTCACTTGCACACGGCGAATCATTGTTCCGACGTAAGCGAACATATCGCCTGCCACTTGTGCGGGCGTGCGGCTGTTCGGATCTTTGGTGGTGACGGTGATAACAAGGTTGTCACAATCGGCTTTGGGCGTGATAGACACTTTGTTGTTGTCTATCGGCTTGAAAGTAACCGGTACTCGCTTTCCGGCAGTGTCAGCCGCTGTAATAACCAGCATATCCGAGCCGAGACGGTGGGTAATCTCCTGCGCTACGCCTTTTTCCGCTTTCACGGTCTGCGTATATGTTTTTGGCTTGAACGGACGTCCGCGGCGGTTACCATAACGCTGTGTCATCTGCTTCCAGTATTTCGACTTGTTGTAAAGCGTCTCGAAGTTGATACCTCCGTCGATTTGCCATGATTGCACGGACGAAATAGTATTACCGAGGTCTTGGTCTGTTTGCCCGGAAGCGGTTCGTGCCCAGTTATAGTTGGCGTTGTACGACGCATTGGCGGACAAAGCCTCAACATACGGAATACGGTTGAAGGGCACGTTCCACGAGGCGGTGAACACTTGCTGATAGGTATAAGGCGTGCCCCATTTGGCGAGACTGCGCTGGATGGTGTCCTTCCATGCTTCGTAATAATCGTTGGTGAAGTGGTAATCCTGAATAATCTCCTTTGCGTACGCGCCCTCGTCAACGGTCGAGTTCATGGCCGTCTGGAAACTGAACTTCATGTTCTTTGTGAGGTCGTACTTGAAGTCGAAGTTGCGATCCCATGTGAAGTCCTTGGAGTGGGTAATGTCCATTTGCACGGTCGGGTCGGCATTGAAGTCGCGCAGTTTCATGTGCGAGTAAGTGCGGTGCATGTTCGTATTGAAGCCCCACGACTGTGGTAAGTAGTAGAAATTCAACTCCTTGAGCAATTTCACTTTGGCGACTTTCTCGTTCTTGGCAAAGGGTTCCCACGGCTTCGGGTTGAACGAATAAGCATACTGGAACGAACCCTTATGGTCGGTGGTAAGGTTCTTCTCCATGTCGGGCGAGTGTTCGTTCTGCTTCATGTAAGACGCTGATATAGAGAAGTTCGCAGGGTCGTAGAACATGTCTTGTTTCTTCGACTTGATGTTCACGCGCAGGTTCGTGACGGAGAAGTTTGTTGATTCGACCACCGTGTTCGCCATTTCCCGAACGGAATCCCGCTCGGCTTTGGTCTCGTACGTATCAAGGCTCTCGGCGAGTTTGATATCCGTATCCAGCGGGTCATATTCGGGCGAGGTAACATGTTGCGTGTAAGCAACATAAACCGGGATTTGCAGTTTGGCTTTCTCCGGGAAGAGACGTCCGACCTCCATGGCAGCAGATACGGAAATTTGATATACATTGTCCATGTTGCGGTCAAGGACATTCGATTCAATGCTTCCGTAACCGGCGGTCTCCAGTTGTCCGGCGACGTTGAGCTGTGCAATATCGCTGATGCCGAGTGCGGCATTCGCCATAGCTGCTACACCGCCGCTTTCATTGAATTCAGACAGACGCATTTCGTTCACCCACACTTCGCCGCTGGTCATTTCGACACCGTTGTTGCGGATACCGATCATGATGCACTCCACTTCTTGCAAGGTCGGGTTACCGAGCACGGTTATACGGTGTTGCGGATGGCCGTTTGCTTCATCGTAAACGACGTATGGGATATTGTTACTGATGTTTGCATTTCCTGCCCGCTTGTCTTTGTTACGCTGTGTTTTGGCATTGGTAAAGACGGTGAACGGGAAGTCAAAATAGTTGGCGTTCGGCCATACTCTGACGCGGTCATTATCGTTGTCGTTATTGTAAATGCCCGGCGGTGTGAGTTGCAACGGAATTTCGTATTCGTAGTAGTTGTTCTTGAGGTCAGTTCCCAAACGGATGAAGCAACTCAAGTCTCCGTCTTTGAGATTTTGTGCTTCTTCCATCTGCTCGGCGTGCACGAACATCTGCAGGCGCTTGTAGTTGCGCATGTCGTACGTGGTGTTCTTATAGACGGCGCGGGCGTCTTTGGGCGACAGATTATGTACGCGCAGTACCATCGCCTGCTCGTTAAGCGGTACAAGTTGTGCCTGTCCGGGGTCGGTCTGACGACTTACGCCGGGCGGCAGTATGTAGTTGACGGGCGTCTTGTTGTTATTCTCCTCGATGTTCACCGCCTCAACGTCTATCGAAGCGCCGGTGTTCACGTTAGCGCCCAACGGATACAAGTCTTTGGTGTAGGTTCGCCACTCGCCGCGCACCAGTGACAGCGTTGCGAAACGCAGGTGCGTCTCATGCTGGCAGCCGGTCATGTACAAACGCATGAAACGAATAGACTTGAAGTTGCGGATATTTCCCACAACGCGCACATTGGAGCTGTCTCCGCGGAGCGGAATCTTGAACTGATACCATGTCACCTCAACCGTTTCGCCGTTGCGCAGGTGCACTTTCGCAATTTTCCTTTCAGCGATGTGCTGTTTGCCGACCTCCATCATATCGGGACGGAGCACCACTTTGTACTGGTAGTAACGCTCAATCTCGTTAAGGGTGTTGTCCTGATTGATATCTTCAATATCCGGCGTCAGCGTAGAGGCTGTTCCATAACTTTCGGTCTGGCTTTCGCTGTCGGGTGAGTTGCCTTCTGTGCCATTGAAGCGTTTGTAGCGGTCAAGGATAGACACTTGTGCATTGTCGTAATCCGTGCCGCGGTAGTAGTGGTACTTGTCACCGGCAGGGTCGTTGAAAGGCGAGAACGGATCGCTTTCCCACGACCGTACAATCGCCGGATTGGTCACTTTCTTGCGCAAGTCATCGACGTACTGCTTGTACGGCTGTTCGCCTTGATAAGTGAAAGCAAACTCCTCCTCGGTACTCAATCCGTTAAGACCCACGTCCTGACGGATGCGGGATCCCGTTTCATTGGAGAAGGCTACTGTTGTGGAAGTCGTGCGCGGCACGAGACCCCAACGTGTCGTATCCACGCGGTTCTGGTCGTTGTCGCTTACCGGCAGGCCATGCTCAAAGCTCTTCTTGCCGTCACGGAGAATATCCTCGCTGATATCACCGAGGTTGATGTACAACTCGCCGTCATAGCCGTTCGGGTTCGTCAGTGCCGGATCCATGAGCCAGAACTCGATATATTCGATATTTGCTTTCTCGAAGTCGGTGTTGTCCAGTTTGCGCATAATACCGCCCCAACGCTGTTGCGGATTGTTCAGTTTACCGTCTGCATTGATTTCATCGGCACAGATATTGTACGGACCGCGCTCCTCCGGGTAGAAACTGAGGTTTAGCAGACTCAAACGGATGTCTTCATTCGATGCGGCTTGTCCTTTGGTCGGATAAAGCTCCTCTTGCAACACGATACGCGTACGGTGGTCACTCAGCGCGTTCAGGTCGTCTTTGATGTAGGACGGCGTGTTTGTCTGCGGATAACCGAAAATCGGATCCACATGATACCAGTTGATTAACGCCCTGTTGCGATTGTATTTGATATCGTTGCTCAACTTGGCATCCTCGTTGTTGAACTGCTTTGCCGAACTCGGGTCGTATGGCGTGGAAGCAAGGAACCAGTTACTCGGGTAGTGCACATCGATGTTCACTTTCGTGGCCTCGAAGTCGTCTATATACGCTGTTCCTGCGGCGCCGACATCGTTTGTGTGTCCCGGAATGAGGTGCGCAAACTCAGCATTTACTTGGAAAGTCGAAGGTGCTGTTGCCGAAATCCACGGAATCTTGTCTATCGCGTTGCTGAGCCACTGCATTTCCGTTTTCCAGCTTGCGTTCACGCCCCAAACGGTGTTGGCAAGCGGTTCCTGACCGGTATTAACCTTCGTCGTCAGCGGTTTCTCACGCAGGTGCATCAACGTTCCGCCAATCATCAGGTCTTTGTTGAACTCATACTCCAAATGTACGCCGAACAGGCTCTTGCGCTGCATCGAGAATGTCGATTGGTTCTCCAGTTTGCACTCCACGTTCGTGCCGGATTCAAGAATCGACTCATTGAGAATCGTTACCGTTCCCATCGTGTAATCGACGGTATAATCGACGTTCTCAATCAGTTTGGCACCTCCGGCGGTAACGGTTACGCTTCCGCGCGGCACATTCATAGCGCCGAGACTGATCTGGCTGCCGCTGGTTCCTTTGTATTTACCTTTGAGGGTAAATTTGTTCTTCTCCGTCATTTCCTGTGCGACGACAAGTGTCGAGTCGTACAGCTCCTGGAATATATACCGTTCTGCAATCTTCGAGTCGCCGATTTGCTCTTTCAGGAAACTACCGAACGGTTCCAATACAGGGAATATTACACGTCCGCCGCTGGATTGTACGGTATAGCCTTCCACGTAGTCGAACTTACCGTCCGGCGCCGCGTTGTTCCGGCTGTCCAGGCGGTCTAATTGCAGCACGCGCAACAACTGTTTGCCTTTGATTTTTGACTCCGACAGATATTGTATATCTGTGCCGATGGAGTCATTGCGGTAGTTGATATACAGTTCAAATTTCTCGTTGGATACGGTGGTGGCTCCGAGCGCATAGACGTTCTTCATCATCAAGTCCCACGTGCCGTATTTCTCGCCTTGCCGCGTCGGATTGTATGCGTGCGGCGCATTGATGCTTGATTTCAACATCTTGAGCATCAGCGTGGCGGGGGCTTTCAGTTCATCACCGGCATCCGTCGAGAACTCACCGACTTGGTAAACCTGGCCGTTGTATGTGTACTCATACGCTACCGCCAGCACTTCGTCCTGGTTCAGCGCCGACTTCAAGGAAATGTATCCCAACGCGCTGTTCAGCGTATATTCGCTGCTGGACAGCAAGCGTGCCGACTCAATCTTTTCGTACTCGTCGCCGCTGTCCATGATGCCTTGCAGCAACGCGCTAACTTGCTGGATGTCACGTATTCCGGCGATGGCGGTTATTTGCCCGTACAGCTTGTTGGCATTGTTGCCGGGGGCTTGTGTACCGGCGGTAATCCATGCCGGATTATAGATGTGTGTGCCGCTTTCGCCCAAGTCCACGAACGCTGCGATGTTACGTGCCTGGTCGTAGTTGCCGCGTTTGTTGGTTATCCACACCTCGATTTTGTTGATGGTGATACCGGATGCCACATACGGCAGCGCTTTCATCGCCTGTTCGTAGCGGTCGCGGAAGAAATAACTCAGGAAGAAGTGCCGGTTCTCGTCGTACTTGTCCGCATCAATTTCGAACTTCGTCATCTGTGCGCCGCCCTGGCTGTTGACAGTTTGGCTTTCGGAGTTCTGCTGCGAAATCAAGCCCTGAATCTTTAGTTTGCCGAACTTCAGCGTTGTCTTGATACCGAACAGTGCCTGCGTTCCTCGGATAAGGCTTGAATTGAGATCCATCGCTACGTTTCCCGCCTCGATGGACTGAATGATATCGTCTTCGTGTCCCTTGTATTGCAGTTTCAGGTTTTGCTGGTCAAAGGAGAAACTTGCCTCCGTGTTGTAGTTCATCGTGAAGCTCAACTTGTCGCCCACTTTACCGTTCACGTTGACCTGAATCTTCTCGTCAAAGTCGAAGATATTGTTGTTCCTTGCCTTTTGCGTAAGGGATGGATTGTCAATGTACTGGTGCTTGAAGCCGAACAGCAACTCCGCGCTTCCTTGCAGTTTGAGTTGCACACCGCCCGGTCCGAACACTTTGTCTGCCGGACCGATGTTGAATTTCATGTCCGTAATATCGAACTTCCGCTCGTTATTATGCTCCACTTCGCTGATTTTCTGCTGCCAGTAGCGGTGCATCAGTTCGCGTTCCGAGAAGTCCTTGTATTCGCTTTCTGTCAGCAGATACGGTGTCGCCACGTCGGTGTCGCCGATTTTGGTATGGATGATATAGCCGCCCGAATACGGGTCATAGATGACTTCCGTCTTCACATTGTCGGGGTCGTTGAGATCCATGCTGCTTTGCGGCGCGGTCAATTCCTCGTAACTGTTTGCCCCGAGCTGCTTCACTTTCAGCGGTGCCATGATGGCCGAATCCGCCGGTGTAACCGACGTGTCGTCTTCGTCATCAGGTTGTTCGGGGGTATCTGCCGGTGGGGGAGTGTTGTCGTTTTTTTGTGCCGCTTGCTGTGCTTGCTGCGCTTGTTCCTGTTGTTGCTGCTGTTGCTGTTGACGCAAACGTTCCTCCGCAATACGCCGGTCATTCCGCGCAGACGGAATAAGCGGCTGACGGGTTTGCGCTAACGACAGTTCCGACGCTGTCAGCATCGAAATCAAGACAACTAATATATTAAGAAATTTTCTCAATAATCCGGTTTTTGTAACTCCCTGGTCACCTCTTACAACATCTTCAGCGCTTGGCGGATAACGGCTTCCACGCTGGCGGTCGGCGTATCTTTGAGAATCTTGTCAACCGCTTTTCCGCTTGCTGCGGCGGCGAATCCGAGCATTGTGAGTGCGCTTACGGCTTCTTCCTTGACGGGGTTCGTTTCGGGCGCGAACAGCACATCCGACGGAGGCAGATTGTCTTTTGTTGTGCCGTCGCCGAGGTCGATTTTCAGCACTTTATCCTTCAAATCGACGATAATACGCTGTGCCGTCTTGGGTCCCATTCCCTTGATTTGCGCCAGCGCGCGCGAATTGCCGGTCGCGATAATCTGCCTGATTTCGCCGGCGTTATAGGCGGACATAATCATCCGCGCCGTGTTCGCGCCGATACCGCTTACGGTCATCAGCATAATAAACAGCTCGCGTTCCCCTTTCGTGAAGAAACCGTACAGGTCATGCGTATCCTCGCGGATGATTTCATTCACGAAGAGTCGTGCCTCGCTGTTCTCCTTTCCTACAAGGTCCGAATAAGTCGGCAGGGTGATATTGATGGCATAGCCCACTCCGGCGGCTTCCAGCACCGCATAGGTCGGATTCAGTTCGCTCAGTTTTCCCTTGATGTATTCTATCATAATCTTATCGCATACAAAAAGCGCGCAAAATTACAACAAAAAAACGGATTGTGCAAATAAAAACGTGCAAATGTGTAAAATATGCAATAAAAGCGTAAAATATTTGCGCGATTGAATAAAATATAGTACCTTTGCACCCCCGAAAACGAATAATCTAAAACTACATACGTATGTCACTAAATAGTTTCTTTGCATCCCTTCTGCCGAAGGAGGATAAATTCTTTCCGAAGTTTCAATTGATGTCGAACCGCATTGTTGCGGGCGCCGATTTGTTTACGGAGTTCGTCTCGACAACAGACCATGACAAGCAAGTCGAATTGTACACCAAAATCAAAGCCATTGAGACCGAGTGCGACAACATTGTCGTGGGCATTTACGATGAACTGAGTGCCTCGTTCATCACGCCTTTTGACCGTGAGGACGTGCACCAGTTGTGCGACAGCCTGGACAATGTGATGGACAACATCAACGACGCCGCCAAGCGTATTTTGCTATACCGTCCCAAGACCATGACCAACAAAACCATGCACATGGCGGAGATTATCCTCGAGTGCGCAAAAGCCATTGACATTGCCTTCGGCGAGTTGCCGACCATGTCGAAGAAACCCGCTATTGCCATGGCACAGTGCTCCAAACTGCATGACTTGGAGCATGAGGGCGACGATGTCTATGACAACTTTGTCAAAGAACTGTTTGAAACGGAAACTAACGCACTGGAACTGATTAAAATCAAGGAGATAATGCAATCTATGGAGTCCGCAACCGATATGGCAAACCATGTCGGCAAAACGCTCATGATCATTATCGCCAAATACGCTTAAACCGCCAAATCGTAAATCGCAAATCACTATGGGCTATTTGATAGCAATTATTATCTTGGCGGTAGGTTTTGACTTCATCAACGGCTTCCACGATTCCGCCAACAGTATAGCAACGGTTGTCTCAACGAAGGTATTGAAGCCGTTTGTCGCTGTTGTTTGGGCGGCTTTCTTCAACTTCGTCGCATTCTTTGCCGCTGAATATCTGCTCGGATTTAATATTGCCAATACAGTACAAAAAGTGGTGGAGGAGGAAATGGTCACGCTTCCCATTATCATTGCCGGTCTCAGTGCTGCAATAGTCTGGAGCCTCATCACTTGGTGGAAAGGTATCCCGTCTTCATCAAGCCACACGCTGATTGGCGGGCTTGTCGGGGCAGCGATATGTTGCAAAGGAATAGACGCCGTTCACTGGTCAACGGTCGGAATAATTTGCCTGTTCATTTTCATTGCACCGATAATCGGATTTATTGCCGGTAATGTGATTACGGTTCTTCTGTATTGGATTTGCCGGAGAGTACGTCCGCATAAAATGGAAATATGGTCGAAACGCCTGCAATTGGTATCATCTGCCTGTCTTTCGACGGCACATGGTCTGAACGATTCACAAAAGGAAATCGGTGTAATAGCTTGTGCACTGGCTGCATTTGGCGCGCAGTACGGCTTTGATTCGTTGCCAGCAATCCTTCAGCCCGATACACTTACGCATGCCGGAGAGGTCGGACACAATTTTACCGGTGCACCCGCATGGATTCCGATTGCATGTATTACCGCGATTGCTATCGGTACGATGTCCGGAGGATGGAAGATTATCAAGACGATGGGAAATAAAATCACCAAGATTACGCCTTACGAAGGTTTTTGCTCACAGGCTGCTGGTGCGGTTACCTTGTTCATTACGCAGAATCTCGGTGTGCCCGTTTCCACAACCCACGTTATCAGCGGATCGATTATGGGTGTTGGTACGGTCAAGCGTATGAGTGCTGTCCGTTGGGGCGTTAGCAAAAATCTTATTACGGCGTGGATAATCACGATACCTATTTCTGCCGGCATCGGAGCCATCGTTTACGGCGTAATGACCATCTGGCTGTAATCTCTTCAGCCGTTTGGCGACTCGTAGTGTCATAGGCGTTTTTATTCGACAACGAGAGAGTTGTCGTCATTGATACGGATTATTTTGGAAAGGGAGTGGTACTCGATATGATGGTCGCGAAGGAATTGTCCGCCTTTCGCGAAGGCTTTCTCCACGAGAAAACCCATACCGATGATCTCGGCGCCGGATTGACGACAGAAGTCAATCACGCTACCCGACGCATGTCCGTCTGCCAGAAAATCATCAATGAAGATGATCTTATCGTCTTTTGTGAGAAACTCTTTGCCGATGCAAACAGTTGTATTGTCAGCTTTGGTGAACGAGTACACCCACGATTTGAAAGACTCGTATTGTTCTTTTTGATGAAGACTACCGGCAGATTCATAAGGTATCCGAGCATGACAGCCGGAGCAATACCTGAAGCTTCGATTGTCACAATACGCGTAGCGCCTTTGCCCTTGAAGATACGTTCGAACTCCTTAGCGCAGCGCATAGTGAGTTGCGGATCTATCTGGTGATTGATGAAACGTCCCACCAGGACGACATTGCCTTTCGCTTTGCCGATACCATCTTGGAGTATCCGTTGTTTGAGTTCTTCCATTCTCTTGTATATATTTAATTTCACCATTAAGCGCTTTGCCGCGCCATCATTCCATCATTCTGTGGGCAGGGCATAGGAGGGAATGTATGTTGATGTTCTCATTTCACTCTATTTTCAACGACCTCTTCCAGCGCTAACAACTCCGCATCGGTTAACCACCTCATATTTTTTGCCGTCGGAAGCAGTTGTTAAGTAATTCTTAATAACTGAATCTGCTTGTAACTCCTTTTCTTTCAGTATGTTAGCTATATGCATACATACATTAGGCACAGAGGTGTCAAAAAGTTCTGCAAGCTGATTTTGGTTCATCCAAACACTTCCGTCACGGGCAGATAGCACTACGCTTGCACGTCCGTCTATGGTGTTGTAGATGATAATATTACTCTCGTTGTTTTCCATATTTTGTGTTTCCATTGTCGATCATTCAGTAATTGTTATGTGGACAGGCATTCCCCGGTTTTAATTGTGGGGACTTAGATGCTCGTTTAGCCTGCTTCTTCTCTTCTGCTTGGCGCACTTCATATAGAGACAGCATATTATCAGGCATGTGCTTTTTATAGTATCTCAAAGCAATCATATTATTACATCCTGCGCCACTTGGTTTGTAATTGGTACATCCTAAGAATGGTTGCTTGTTTGGATCTGTGGATGTTTTTACAATTAAGTAACCATCTTTACATAATCCACATTTGAGGATAGTCATTATGCCGCCTCGTCTGTCGTTTGTCATAAAACCACATACTTCTGGCTCATTCATACAAAGCCACAAACGAGATTTATACACTTTGTTATATTTAAGTTGCATGGGATAGCCACAAATCGGGCAATACTTTGTATTGCTAAAGTCCTTATTAGTACTCTCGTCTAATTGGCCGTGAACAACGACATTCGAATAATCGTGTACTAATTCTCGTACGAAAGGCGACGGGCGTTGTTGAGGCGTGACAATATAAACTCTATTCTTCGTGCGTGTCAAGGCTACATAGAACAATCGACGCTCTTCTGCAAATTCGATAGCGTTATCTTCATGTACCACAAATTTCAATACCGGGTCATCTTCAATTCTTGAGGGGAATCCGAACTTGGCATCAATAGCATTTATAATAATGACATTATCAAATCCGAGGCCTTTCGATTTATGAACGGTCATATATTCATAGTCGAAGTCCTTAAATGTTTTCGATACGACAACACCCATCTTCTCATTATACTCGAAGTCAGCAGACCTACATAAGTTTCTTGCATCAAACCCATAGCGACCGAGAATTAGTATAGATGATTTGGGATTCTCTTTGAAAATTTCTCTCATTATGCGTTCGACTGTCTCTCCGACCAAAAAGAATTTACCACCTTTGCCCTCATACTGTTTTCTATCCACATTTTCCGTATATGTTTCAATAATGACAGGGTCTTTGATATGCTTTGACGAAATAAGATCTTTCGATATTTGAGCAGTATTCCTTTGGATAAAACCACCTGCAATATCAATTACCTCCTGTGCATTACGATATGTATTGACAATCTTCAGTAGAGAACCATATCCGAAAGACTCTTTGAAACGAGTAAATAGTGAAACATCGGAGCCTGAGAAAGCATATATAGATTGCCAATCATCACCAACGGCAACAATCTTCGCATTACATAGTTTGCTCAGTTCCAAAGTTAGGTTAAATCGTTGTCGTGATATATCTTGATATTCATCAACAATGATATACTTAAACTCCAATCTATCCCCACGAAGCTGCTCGTCTCGAATAATACGTGCAGACTCATTTATCATATCCTCAAAATCAATCGCATTTTCTTCTTTGAGACGTTTTACATACTCCAAGTAGCATTGTTCGCAGATGGTGAGGAAAAGTTTACTGCGTTCATTAATATTCCTATTTCTAAATCGTTGGAAGTCATCAAGCACTTTTCCATCTGTTTTGAAATTTTGGATAAAGGTACTAATGAGATACGTTAGACGAGCAATATATTTGTTCTCTTCGGTACTGATAATTCGTTGATATACCTCTTTTGAGGAGAGAGGCGATAAAACAAAGCCATGAGAAATTAACTGTTGCTCCAAATGCGTCAAAAATGGAGCACCATCATTATACTGCGAGAAAGTATAAATAAGATCGGTCTTGTGGTGTCTATGTAGCGTAATTTTATCATTAACAGCCTTTTTATATCTCTCTAATTCTGCGTCTGTATAACGGTTGTTATGACCGCTTTCTGTGATGCCAAAATGCTCAATATATGCGACCTTATCTCCCTGTGTAATAGTGAAATCTGGGGTGTATATTTTCATCGAACCTTGAATGTTATAGGGATATGGCTTTTCATACTCATATTCTATACCATTCATGAATAAATAGTTTGCAATTTTTACTTCTTCAGCAGAACGCAGTTTCTCATAATTGATTGTACGTGCCTTATCTTCTCGTTCAGAAATGACATCTGTGGAATAATCTTGGATATTTCCCTTAATAGTAGAGAAATCGGCCTTGGTTAGATAATTAAAGAATGTGCTAAGGTCGTCACCTTCATAAGGTGCGTCAAAATAACTGCCAAAGAATAAAATGAGTTTATCTACTAACTCAGGGTATTGCAGAATAGAGTTCTTCAAATAGTTATTGATAACCTCATATCTAAAACCTTCCGTTTTGATAGAAGATAAATCGTTATCTTGGCGTTTCAGAATAGCATATCCTGTTTTGTGAAAAGTGGTAATAGGGCACGGAATGTGTAATTGCTCATTTATCTTTTCCTGCAATTCGCCAACAGCCTTATTAGTGAAGGATATAACTAATATCTCATTAGGTTTGATACCTTGTTTCTCAACGAGATACTTCACTTTTGCGGCAACTGTTGTCGTTTTTCCTGCACCCGCTCCTGCAACGACCAAGGTATAATCGTCGTCAGAAAGAATAACTTTACGCTGCTCCTCATCCAATTTAATCTTAGGATCCACAGCATGTAGAATAGAGTCGAGATAGGACTTCTCTTTTTTGATATGGGAAGCAACATACTGCTCATTATGCTGAGCCATGAGTTGAGATTCTCCAGACAGGTCTCTGTAATGCTCTAAAAATGCAGTAACTAAATCGATAGGTAACTGATTGTTCTCACAAAAATATTTTAATGTATTCGTTCGCCTCAATTCCTCTATTGTTTGGAATATGCTATGGTGTTTGTCGCATAAATATTGGTATTCCTTTCTCGACTTAAAGTCATCTTCGTGCATAAAGAAATCCAAGTCCTTTTCAAAGGCTAATATAGCTCTATGTTCCTCACATTTCGGTTGAGGACGATGTTCTGAATTTCTAAAAAAAGATAATATTTTATCAAAAAATGCCATTCCCATTAAATGCCATTATCTTCAAATTGTATATGTTATTTTTACTCGTTATTTGTGTTTAGCGATGCGCATGTCCCAAACAAAATAATCGTTCACAACGAAAGTGAAGTTTAGAACGGGACCATCACGGAAGCATTCCTTCCGTTTTACTTGAGGGCATCATGCAGTTCGTCGCGCACCTCTTGAAGATCTTCGTGCAGGTCTTTTAGTTCTGATTGAGCATCAATGACCGTGCTATGCTCCGCTTCCATCGTGGCGTTGATGTCTTCCACGGCTTCTTGGATAGCCTCTTGCTTCTCTTGTTCGGACACTTCGTTCTTGTTGCCATTGAGTATCCATCCGGCTTTCCAGCAGATAAATACCAGTAGCACGACAGCTACAATAATCAGAATCACTCTGATAGCAGCACCTTTTTTCTCCTTATTTGCCATAGCTTTATCTTGTATTTGTTTCTTTCCTACAGGCTTTCCTTCTGTTTGTTTGCCTTTGCTCATAAAAAGTGCGCAAAGATACGAAAAATTTTTGAGGTATGCAAATTATTTTGCATAATTAGAGAAAAATAATGATAATGACGGTAAAGGAGGCGGCAAAAGAGGCAGCAAAAATGGCGGCAAAAATGCCGCCAAAATCCTACCCAAACGCCACCTTGTACCACCAAGCCTATCTCGGTAGCTGCTCGGTACCTGCTCGGTAGCTGCTCGGTACCTGAAGCTGACATAGGGCTGTCAAAGGCCTGACAGAAAAGGGGTTTAAGGGGCTGCAACGCGGGTGAAGGTGCGTTTTTCGGTGGAACGCTGTTCGACGTAAATCAAGTCCTTGTTGGACAACTTCTTGATGGTGTAAATGAACGGAACACGCGATTCGGTCATGTCTGTCGTTGCCAACTCAAGCACATCGTTGCCGTCCATTTTCCACTCAAACCAACCGTTGCCGTAATCCACCAAGTCCGCTTCAGTCACATCCTCATCTTCGTCCCACTCTTTGCCCCAGTAATAGCCGTTTCCGGAGTATTCCTCCGTATAAACGCGATGCCAACCGGGCTTATCGACACACTGCCAGTGACCGATGAGCAAAGGATTATACTCCTCGTCCTCGGCGGCAGAGAAGATGGAGAACTTGTTCGTGCCTTCTTCCGGCGCTTCCACCGTATGTGCTTCGGGTGCAGCGGTCGTAGTGACATCCACCTTCGGCGTGGGGTGGGGACGTTGCGTCGGAGCGGGCGTTTCCGGCACTTGCGGGACATCGGGCACTTCCGGCGCAGCGCCGGTCAGGCGTTGCCACTCGGCTTGCGCAAAACTAACGAGCCCGTCCCAGTTGCGGACGCCGTTATAGTAGGCGTAGCCGCCTGCCGCTGCAATCACAGCGAACAGGACGGCACATATCCAAATAATCGCTTTCTTCATAAAGGGTCAATTACAAAACGATGACTTTTGCTTTCTGGTTATCCATGCCGGGCATGGTGCGGCCTACGCCGGCGTTGATGTATGTCGGGTCGCAGACAACGTATTTCTTGTTGTTGTAGAACAAGTAGTCGCCGTTTACCTGCTCCTTGAAGCCGACAGCTGCAGCAAGGTGTCCCGGGTAGTACAGCAGTACCACGTCCGAGCCGATGAGGTCACGCACAAGGCGCGAGAAGAGAATGGCGCGGTCTTCGCAGTCGCAGTAGGGATAGAACAGGGTCTCTGCGGCAAAGAAAGCGCGGTCATGTCCCCAAACCTTGTCGTCGTACTCATAGACAAACGCGGTTTGAATCCAGTTCAGAATCAGTCCGACAGCGTCTTTCTCGCTCAAGCCTCTGAGTTTCTCCTTGAGCTGCGGATAAAGGGCTTCGCGAACGTTCTTCTCCAGCGGTGTGTTGGCGTAAGCAGCCCAGCGCGTGGTCTGGTCACCGCCGATGAAAGCGGAGGGGTAGGTGTTGAAGAAGTCAATGTTGTTCTTGTTTACGCAGACGGTAGCGGTGACGCCTTTCTTGGAGGTCAGTGTACGTTTCTGGGTCAGGTTCTTGTCGAACTGCTGGTCGGTAGCGATTTGCAGCGACAGGGATTTTTCTTTATCCACGGCGGCAGGGCAGATGTTCAGGTCTTTCGCATCGCAGTTGAAGGCATAGAACTTTTGTCCGTCCACTTTGTAATAGGTCATGGAGTAGATGTCGTATTTGCAGGCGAAGAGCATGTAGAGTTTGTTCTTCTTGGTCGAGAACGCGAGACGCACGCGGTAACCGGACTGGGTCATCAGGTATGCCATCATGTACACGGCTTCGTTGGACTGGCCGTAGTGCTTCTCGGTGATTTCTTTCAGGAAGTTCATGTATCCCCAGTCGCAGAGTTTGAGGCTTTCGCGGGCGGTCAGCACGTTGTTAACGGTGATGTCGTAGCGCTCGTTGGAGAGTTGCTTCCAGGCTTCCGCCAGAGCAGCCTCTTTGAGTTCGGGAACGCGGAAAGGATCAGGTTCGGGGAAGCCGACGGAAACCATCGTGCCATAGAAACTGATGGCTTCGGTTTTGTGGGGTTTCTCCTTGTCGGGTTCAACCGGAGCAATCGGTTCGGGAGCGGGTTCGGGCTTCGGAACGATAACGATGTCTTTCTGAATAGGAATGGGCTTCGGGGTAAAGGTGCTCACCGGTGTTTTAACGCGGTCAACAGGCCCCTGCTGACGCTCGTCGGGTTTCTCTTCGGGGGCAGCCTCTGCTGGTTTGGGCTCCTCTGCGGGTTTGTTGTCAGCCACGGCAGGCTGCGGTTTCTCCGCAGGGTTTTCGTCTGCTACGGGCTGCGGCTTTTCGGCAGGTTTGTTGTCTGCTACAGTTTGTTGTTTCTCCTCGGTTTTGGGAGCCTCGGCGTTCTGTTCCGGTTGGGGTTCTTCCTTAAACTCAACCGGCGCAACGTCTTTTTCCTGGGTGGGCTCTACTGCGGGCATAGCGTTATACAGCTCCCAGCGTTTCTTCATGAAATCGGCGTACTCTTCGTTTACCCGTTTACGGAACGCGTCAAACTCCGCCTGACGGTCGGATTTGAACTGTTGGTACTGCTGGTTTTGCTGTTTGGCAAACTCTTCATAAGTCATTTGTGCGGAGGCACCTCCTGCGAGCAGTGTTACGGCTGCAAATAAGATAATTCTTTTCATAATATTGTGTTTTAATGTTAATTGTTATGTCAAGGGTTTTGTGTATTTGCGTTTGCGCACGGCAACGACAAGGCTTCCTGTGAGTGCCAAGAGCACGATCGGGGCGCTGATGCTCACGGTCTGTATAACCGGTTTGTGCTTGTACGCGCGTTCGGTGTTAATCAGCCGCAGGGCGATTTCTTTCTGCCGCAGGTTAATCAGCCCCTCGTCGTCCGCAAGATAAAGCACGGCGTTCGTCAGGAAGTCCCTGTTGCCGAACTGCATTTGCGAGTAACGGTCGTAGCCTACGGGCAGGGGTTCGCCGTTCTGCCACTCATTGCGGATAACGCTTCCGCTGGCGATGACGATTTGTTTGGCGGGCTGTCCGCCTTCGGCTGCCGGCTTGGTCTCTTCAATCCCTTCGGGCGTCATGCGGTGTGCAAAAACCGAAGGAAAAACGCCTTCCAGCCGCACTGCCACGGGGATATAACTGTACTTGAACGTCGTCATGTCCGGATTCAAGTCTCCCAAATCCACTTCCGCCGGTGTGCCGGTCATCTTGCTGGCGGTCGAGGTGGCGAGCAGTATTTCTTTCGTTA
>CAJOFV010000013.1:0-8352 GCA_905233925.1 Paludibacteraceae bacterium | reverse complement strand
TGGCGAGCAGTATTTCTTTCGTTATGCCGTCTTCGCCGCCGACAGCGTCCACGTGCGAAGCGAAGGTGCAACTTACTTGTCCGACATTGCGGGTGATAGGCGACAGTTGCGAGGTCAGCAGCAAGGGTGCGTAGTACCACGGAAGCGGCTGATAGTTAGGCTGCTGCGGGTCTGCGGACACATTCACCGGAATAGGCAGACACTGCACGTCCTGTAGCAGGCTCGGGTTCACGCGTACGCCATAGCGGAACAGCATGTCGGATATATTCAAATCCAGCGGCAGCACCGGCGTAAAGCCTTCTTTCGAGAGCGCGTCCTTGCTCAGGCGTATGCCGTTCAGGCACCAAAGTATCCGTCCGCCGTGTTGGATGTATTGGTCAAGGATGTACTTGTCCTTCTCCGAAAACGGCTGCTGCGGGTCGGCGATAATCACCACTTTATACGGGTCAAGCACGCTCGGGTCATTGCCTAACACGCCTCTGTCCACCTGAAAATACCGTGACAGGCTGCGGCTGATGTCATAGACCGCTTCTTCCGGCAGTTCGTTATGCCCTTCAAGGAACGCTATGCGCTGCGGCTCGGTCTGCTTGAGGCTGTGAATCGCTTCCGCAAAGGCGTATTCGAGGTTCTCAATGCTCTGGTTAAGGTTCTCCTCGCCCGATTGTCCGCGCGTGCTGCGCAGGAGCGTGACGATGGCCGAGCGTTCTTTGTAGGTCACTTTTGCGTAAGGCCAGACGGCTGTTTGTGCCGTTTTGCCGTCCTTTGTGCGTTCGTGTACAATGGTCGGCGCGAGTGTCCATTGCTCCAGTTCCTTGCCGTTTCCGTACTGCCAGTGTATATCGCCGTAAACGTCCAGTTCCTCCACCAGTTCTTCAGTAGCCTGTTTGAGCCGCTTGAAGCCGGAATTGAGGTCGCCGTCCAAGTAAATCGTCACTTCTGCGGGCGCGTCGAGCGAAGCAACCAGTTCCTTGCTTGCCTCGTTCAGGCTGTACCGTTTGTCTTCCGTCAGATCAAAGCGGCACAAGCCCCACAGCGACAATATAATCAATAGGCCTTTTAGCAATTTATCGGGTTAACGGATTAACGGGTTAACGGGTGAATGGATGAGCGGGTTAACGGAGCTCGTTCAGGACGTCCGTGTTAATCTTTACCTCATATTTTGCACGCAACTGCTCAATCCACTGCTTCTCCAGTTGGTCTTGATAATCGCTGGTCACTGCCCCGCGCTCGTCAAGATACTCTTCTGGAGCTTTGATGATTTTACCGATGGCAGCCACTCTCGGCAATGCCTCGTTGGGCTCATACTCCGCACCTTTGACTTTGAATCCGTATTTGTCAATGGCGTTGTTCTGTCCCTGAACCCACAATCCGCGCGTGCATTTGACGTAAGTTACGCTGTCCGTGATGTTGATGCGTTTGGCGATGTAACTGTCAATCGAATCGGGGTGCGAGTTACGGATAATAGCGCGAACGGCCTTTTCCGTGGCAGCATCTTTGCATTGTACGAGATAACCTTTGAAGCGCGGCTAGATGAATTCGTAGGGGAGATATCTCTTACCCTCGGCTTTTGCTTTGTCCCAAACCTCTTTCAGACTGACGTCAAAGAGCAGTATGCCGTCGTGGTATTCCTTCACGAGGTTTCTCAAATCCGTATATTTCTCCTCCAGATGTGCATCGGCGTAAGCACGTACGTCCTCATCGCTCATTTCAGCCGGCAGATGGTACTCTGCGCGGGTCTTTTCGATGAACGAGCGGTCTGCCTCTTTCATGCGCTCGTCGCGCTGCACGTTCTTCAGAATCTGTGCCTGCATTTCCCCAAAGGGCTGTATGCCGCGGTGGCCTTTCATGAGTATGAAGTGCCAGCCGAAGTTCGATTTGAACGGCTCGCAGATATCACCGCTGTCCTTGAGCGCGAAAGCGGCATCTTCGAACGGTTTCACCATATATCCGCGTCCGAACCAGCCGAGGTCACCGCCGCGCATGGCGGAACCTTTGTCGTCAGAAGCCGTCATCGCCACTTCTGCGAAGCTTGCACCGCCTTTCACGAGGGCGTAAAGGCTGTCAATGGCAGTTTTTGCCACAGCGTCCGCCTCTTCGTCTCCGCGCGGCACCATTTTCATGATGTGGGCAGCGTTCACTTCCTCATGGTCACGCTCTTCCTCCACAAACGCGATGTGGAAACCGTATGCGCTGCGGAACACGGGCGTAATCTCGCCGACGGGCGTCGTATAAACGGCGTTCTCGAACGGATAAACATAGCGGAAGGGGGTAATCCATCCCAGTTCGCCGCCGTTGTCAGCCACGCTCGGGTCGGTCGATTCGGCTTTTGCCACCTCAAAGAAGTCCTCTTTGACCACTTTGATGACTTTGCCCTTCTTGTTGAGGACGGGCTTGCCGACCGTCACGCGGCTTGGGTGGTGGAGTCGTCTGCGTTCATCGGACACTGGATGGTGATGTGCGCAGCACGGCGGTCGTGCGCCATGCGGTCGTAGCTCATGCGGACGAGGCTGTCAATGGCTGCCTGGTCTTTCATGTACTTGGGGATTGCCTGTGCGCGGTAGCCGGCAAGCTCTTTCTTGAACGCCTCGGTGGTGTCAATGCCTTGCGCTTTGGCTTCCTGCACTTTCAGCTTGAAGTTGATGAACAGGTCGAGATATTCGTCAATGGTCTTTTGCTCGATTGCTGTTTCTTGGTTGTTTTTCTCGTAGATGTACATAAATTCCGATGCCATCACCGGCTCTCCGGCAATCGTCATCAGCACTTTGTCTTCTGCAGCCAGACTCATTCCGAGCCCTAATACTGCCAAACTCAAAAAGATTCGTTTCATTATAATTCAGTTGTTTTTTTGTTCTGTTTATGTTTCAGCCCGCAAAGGTACAACAAATAATTTGAATGTGCAAATATTTGCCGAATTATTTATTGTGTTTGTGTTCGTAGAGCGCTTCGTCCACGTTGATGATGTAGTCTGCCATTTTCTCGATTTCGAGCACAATGTCCATGTAGCTGACGCCGGTGGAGTAGTCATATTCGCGCTCGGTGATGCTCTGCATGTTCTTTTCTTTCAGCTCGTTACGGAAGTTGTTGATTTCGTTTTCCATTTCCGTCATATCGCGGAATTCTTCCTCGGAGACAGACACTTTTTCGAGCGCTTCGACCATCTTTGTTTCGGCGCCGCTGACGAGATAAAGCATCATCTCGATGTTCTTGCTCTGCGATTCGGTATAGGTGATCTTGGACTCGTGCTTGTTGCGCAAGAAGCGGGAGATGTTGAAGTTCGCGTCGCCAACGGACTCCAGCTCGCTGACGATACGTAGCATCTTGTGCACCTCGTGCTTGGAGTTGTCGGACAACCGGCCGTCTGCTACCTGGTTCAAATAGGTGGCAATCTCATATTCCATGCGGTCGCAGATGCCTTCGTACTTCTCAATACGGGCGGATATCTCCCCGAACTTGGTCTCGTCCTCTTCGCCGAACAGGTCGTGCACCATGCCAATCATGCGCTGGGTGCGTACGGCAAAGACATGCACTTCCTTCCATGCCTGAAGGATCGACAACTCGGACGTGGACATAAGACCGCCGGAAATGAAGTGCAGTTGTTTGTCGGTATCTTTCTGCTCGGGTTTGGACGGGAGAATCCAAATTACCAGTTTTTCCAACCAATGGATGAATCCTATCAAAATACAGGTGTTGATGACATTGAAAAGGGTGTGGAAAGTGGCAAGGATTGCGCTCAGTTTCTCGGGAGACAGACCTTCTTCCGGACGAGTACCCGGCTCAAACGGGATGTCCCACAACGTGCATACCAGTCCCACAAACGGCCTGAATACGCACAGCACCCAAATCACGCCGAAGAGGTTGAATACCAAGTGCGCCAACGCAGCGCGGCGTGCCTGCACAGAGGCGGAGAGCGCAACGATATTGGACGTGATAGTTGTACCGATGTTCTCGCCCAACACGAGCGAAATACCCATGTCAATAGGCAACACGCCTACGGAGCATAAGGTCATCGTAATTGCCATAATGGCGGCGGAAGACTGAACAGCGAAAGTTAAAACACCACCAACCAACAGATAAAGGAAATAACTTCCGTATCCCCAACTGGATGTGGCGTCAAAGAAATGCTGCACCGCTTCCATCTCGTCCAGTTTCATTTCGGTGGCGTTGATTTTGAGCGTTGTCAAACCAAGCAGCATCAGCGCCAGACCGATAAGGAAGTCTCCGAGGTTGGCATTTTTCTTTGTATAGATGAGCGCTACAGCGAACACGATAGTGGCATATACAACCAGCCGCATATCGAACGAAGCCCCGCCAAGTACCATAATCCACGCCGTGAACGTTGTACCGATATTGGCACCCATAATGACCGAGATGGCTTGTGCGAGAGACAGGATACCCGCCGAAACGAAGCTGACGGTCATGACCGTGGTGGCGGTGGAAGACTGTACAGCGGCCGTGATGAATGCACCGGTCAAGACGCCTGTAAAGCGGTTGGTGGTCATCGTGCCGAGCACGTTACTCAATTTGCTACCGGCCATCTTCTGCAGGCCTTCACTCATCACCTTCATTCCGTACATCAGCATCGCGACGGAACCGATGAGTGTCATGATTTGAATCAACAGAGTCATATTATTCGGTATTAGAATAATCCACGGATTAAATCCGCATTTTCCCAAAATCGCGCAAAGGTACAACAAAATACTGAGATAGACAAATTTTTTGCACAAAAAAAACGACAAACGCATTTTTTGCCTATTAAAAATAGAACATTCAACATTCAATACAAAAAAATCTTGCACATATCAAATTTTTGTTGTACCTTTGCGCGCTAAATTGGAGTAATATGCCTTTGCGGGCAGTTTTGTTATGCCATTGAAACTGGAACATATCAGTAAATCTTTCGGGCAACAGGTCGTGCTGAACGACGTGTCGCTGTCCCTGCAAGACGGCGAAATCGTCGGTCTGTTAGGCCCAAACGGCGCCGGCAAAAGCACCCTGATGAAAATCATGGCCGGGCTGTGGAATGCGGACGGGAATAATGCCCAGCCGCCGGTGGTGGAAGTGCCGGAACGAATAGGGTATCTGCCGGAGCAGAATCCGTTGTATGAGGAAATGTACGTGCGGGAATACCTGAAAACCATTTTGTCATTTTCTCATTTACGATTCGGCGATTTGCGATTTGATTCCGAGCGCGTCGAGGAACTCATCAAACGCGTGGGGCTGACACCCGAGGCACACAAGAAAATCGGACAACTGAGCAAAGGCTACCGGCAGCGCGTCGGGCTGGCACAAGCGCTTCTTAACGACCCGGATTTACTTGTCCTTGACGAACCGACCACCGGGCTCGACCCCAACCAACTCGTCGAAATACGCGCCCTCATCCGCCGGCTTGGACGCGATAGAATGGTCATCCTCTCCACGCATATCCTGCAGGAAGTGAAAGAGATTTGTGATCGCGTCATTGTCCTCGACCACGGCGTGATAAAGGCGGATAAACGGACAGAAGAAATCGGGGATTTGGAAACATGGTTTGCGGAGCAAACGTTAAACCCTAAACGCTAAACCCTAAACGTTAAAAACGGCATGGAACAAGATTTTGATATACGGCAACAGATGTCGGAGAAGGAGCAGGACAACGCCTTACGGCCGTTGCGTTTTGCAGACTTCGCCGGACAGACAAAGATTGTAAGCAACCTGAAAATTTTCGTTCAGGCGGCGCGCATGCGGCATGAGAGTTTGGATCACGTGCTGCTTTTTGGGCCTCCGGGACTGGGCAAAACGACGTTGAGCAACATCATCGCCAACGAACTTGGCGTGGGCTTCAAAGTAACCTCCGGACCCGTGCTCGACAAACCCGGTGACCTCGCGGGACTGCTGACGTCCCTCGAAGAGAATGATGTGCTTTTCATCGATGAGATTCACCGGCTGAGTCCGATCGTTGAGGAATACCTGTATTCCGCGATGGAGGATTACCGCATCGACATCATGATAGACAAGGGGCCAAGCGCGCGGACGATACAAATCGACCTGAACAAGTTCACGCTCATCGGCGCGACCACCCGTTCGGGACTGCTGACCTCGCCGCTGCGGGCACGATTCGGCATCAACTGCCATCTGGAATACTACGACGCAGACATTCTTGCCGGCATCGTCAAACGTTCAGCGGGACTGCTTGGCATCGACATCGACAGCAAAGCCGCCGCCGAAATTGCGCGCCGAAGCCGTGGTACGCCGCGTATCGCGAATGCCCTGTTGCGCCGCGTGCGGGACTTCGCACAGGTCAAAGGCGACGGAAGCATAGACCTGGAGATTGCGCAGTATGCGTTGGAGGCGCTGAACATCGACACCTTCGGCCTGGACGAGATAGACAACAAACTGCTGTGCACCATTATCGACAAGTTCAAAGGAGGCCCCGTCGGCCTGAATACCATCGCTACCGCTATGGGTGAAGACGCCGGCACGATAGAGGACGTCTATGAACCCAGAAGGTTTCATCAAGCGCACCCCGCGCGGACGCGAGGCCACCGAATTGGCATACAAACACCTCGGCAAAGTGCCCGGCATAGCGCAAGGCGAATTATTTTGAAACAATATAAGGTCATATTATTGGACTGGGACGACACCCTCGGGGACTGGTCGAATGCGGCGTGGAAGGCGCTGAATGATATCTATGCCCGTTACCATTTGGATGAGTTGTATGAGACCGTCGCGGACTTCTTCAACACCTACGAGCCGTACAACCTCGAACTCTGGAGCAAATACGGACGCAGCGAGGTGACGAAGGAACAACTGCACTTCGAGCGCTTTTACTACCCGCTGATGGTCAATGCTTATCCCGAGTTCCGCGGCATGGACAAGAAAACGCTTGCCCTGCAAATGGGGGACGAGTTCCTGGCGCTGACCAACAAGTATTTCAGCCTGTTGCCGGACGCGGAGAGGGTGGTGCAATACCTCGCGGCAAAGTACCCGCTGACCATCCTGAGTAACGGCTTCAAGGAAGTGCAGTACTACAAGTTTGCGCACTCGGGGCTGGAGAAATACTTCGCGCACACCATCATCAGCGAGGAAGTCGGCATCAACAAACCCAACCCGCGGCTATTCGAGATAGCACTGGAGATGAACGGCGTGACAGCGGACGAGGCACTGATGATCGGCGACAGTTATACCTCGGACATCGCAGGCGCAAAGGCCGCCGGCATCGACCAATTATGGCTCTGCGCACAGCCCGAAGAAGGGCAAACATCCACGTATGTCGTGCCAAAACTGACGGACGTGATGAAGATAGTATGACAAAATGGCAGACGGCATGCTGATGGCATGGAATTTGAAGATTTGAAGATTTGAAAATGAAAAGGTTTGATTATGAGCAAAAAAGAACATATTGAAGAACAGCCTGTGGAAGAACAGGTGGAAAACCAAGTGGAGGAACAGCCGGAAGAACAGACGCAGCAGGAAGACCTTGCCGCCAAAGTGGCTGAACTGGAGCAGAAAGTGGCAGACCTTGAAGACCTCAAACTGCGTCAGATGGCGGAGTTTGACAACTACCGTCGCCGCACGAACAAGGAGAAACTCGACCTTATCGAGACGGCGGGCGAAGGCATCTTCAAGAACATGCTGCCGCTGATGGACGACTTCGAGCGCGCGATGGTTGCCATGGAGAAATCCGAGGACGTGAACGCCCTGCGCGAGGGTCTGCAACTCATTTACCAGAAGTTCCGCGGCTTCCTGGAGCAGAACAAAGTGACCGAAATTGAGACCGAAGGCAAGGACTTTGACACCGACGAACATGAGGCGGTAACCACCTTTGCTGCAGGCGAAGAGAAAAAGGGCAAGATTATTGACTGTACACAAAAAGGATATAAATTAGGCGACAAAGTCATCCGCTTTGCCAAAGTTGTTGTAGGAGAGTAAGTTATGGCAGAGAAACGTGATTATTATGAGGTGTTAGGCGTGGCGAAAACCGCTACGACTGATGAGATAAAGAAGGCGTATCGCAAGAAAGCGATACAATACCACCCTGACAAGAACCCGGGCGACAAAGAAGCCGAGGAGAAGTTCAAGGAGGCGGCTGAGGCATACGAAGTGCTGAGCGACCCGCAGAAGCGGCAGCGCTATGACCAGTTCGGCTTTGCAGGCATGCAAGGTGCAGGCGGTTTCAGCGGCGGAGGCGGCTTCACGATGGAAGATATCTTCTCGCAGTTCGGCGACCTGTTCGAGAGCTGGGGAATGGGCGGCAGCATGGGCGGTCACTTCTCGTCGTTCTTCGGCGGAGGTGGCGGCGGCAGACAGCGTGTGCGCCGCGGCACAGACCTGCGCGTGAAGGTTCGCCTGACGCTGGAGGAAATCAACTCCGGC
>CAJOFV010000012.1 GCA_905233925.1 Paludibacteraceae bacterium | reverse complement strand
CTGTGTCCATCGCAGGCGGAAAGCATGTGTTTCCGGAATGATTCCATGGGCGCGTAATCGTATTGCTCCACATGGGAAAGCTGTTCCGCCAGTTCATAGGAAGAGCGGACTACAGGGCAGAACAGATATTCCTGAAAATGATTTGCACGAATCGTCATATCTTTTCGCTGAATATGACGTTCCCAATCAAAAGCGGTGCTATAGGTCGGCTTATGCAGCAAAGCTGTTTCAAAGAATTTGGGAAAGTAATCTCCGATAATGACGTCCGCTAAAAGCATCATTTCCCTGATCCCAGGCATTTCGGGAGCGGGCATCTGTTTACAGAATCCCGGAACTTCTCCGACGTTTTTCCATATATGATTTTCAGGGAGAGACAAGTACAGGACTACCGCATACTCATCGCTGATCAGGCGGCACAAAATTTCCATGTCCAGAATGCGCTGTGCCCGCCGGATACGCTCTTTCGCCGCGCCAATCAGGCTGCGGGACAAGTGCCACACGATAACCTGCCGCCTCCAGCACGCGGCAGAGGACGGCCGCGCCAAACTGCGGGTGATCCACGTAGGCATCACCGGAAAAGAAGATAATGTCCACTTAGTCCCAGCCACGCAGTTCAAGTTCCTTGCGGGTGGAGGGGATATATTGCTTCAGGTCATTCAAGTTGGAGGCCTAAAGAGGATTTGAGATTAGCCAGTTCGGCATTCATTCCAACCAGCACCTTATACTTTTCTTCGGGCGTATATGCGCGATGAGAAGTGTCGTATTCTGCGACCTTGAGGGTTAGTTGCAACTTGCTGTTGTGCAGGGTTTTACGCACATAATCCATCGCCTGTCTGCCGAGTTTTTTGAAGGCATCCACCTGCCACGGATTAACCAGGGTAAGTTCGGCATGCTCTTCGTCGATGAGCTGCGGGCGGTGGTCGTTGAACATTGCGAGGAGACGCGGTTCTTCGGAGAAGAGCGACCTTAGACCAGCCCACGCGTCATAGAACTGGTCAGGCGTAAAAGGGCGCGATTCGTCGGGGGGCGCAGGTTGCGTATTGTTGTTCTGCGGCGCAGCGGGTTGCGGAGATGCCTGTGCTGTAGGGTTAATCGACGGTATTTTCGGCATCGTCGGAATTGTCGGCATCTTAGGCACATCCGCCTTCGGAGCAGCCGGAGTCGCCGGTTTGGGTTGAGCAGCAGGCTGCGCGGCAGGTTGTTTAGCAACCGGTTGAGCGACAGGCTGCTGAGCGACAGGCTGTTGAGAAATGCTGCGCATAGCGTCATTAGCTGCGGGCGCTGTCAATTGCGCCAATTTGACGAGGCAGAGTTCAACGGTAAGGCGTTTGTTGCGGGCGGTGCGATAGTTGATATCACAGGTGTTAACAATGTCCAGCACCTTGAAAATCCAAGCCGCGTCGCAACGGGCTGCCTGCTCGGCGTAGTGCTTGCGAATAGCATCTGAGGTTTCAAGCAACGCTGTTGTCGCAGCATCTTTTGCCACCAACACATCACGCAGGTGCTGTGCAAAGCCGTTGATGAAATTACCAGCGTCAAAGCCGCGTTGCAGGACTTCGTTGAGCAGTAGCAACGCCTGCGAGACATTCGACCGGAGGAGCAAATCCACGAGCCGGAAATAATAATCCGAATCAAGGACGTTGAGTACCTCAATGGTCTGCTCATAGGTAATGGTATTGCCGCAGAAAGCAACGAGCTGGTCAAAGATGGACAGCGCGTCACGCAAACCGCCATCCGCTTTCTGGGCGACAACGTTCAATGCTTCTTCGGAAGCAGAGATGCCTTCCTGTGCGGCAATATATTGCAAGTGAGAAATGATGTCCGCTACGGTTATGCGTGCGAAATCATAGACCTGACAGCGCGAGAGAATGGTGGGCAGGACTTTGTGTTTCTCGGTTGTTGCGAGAATGAAAATCGCGTACGAGGGTGGTTCTTCGAGGGTTTTGAGCAAGGCATTGAAGGCGCCTTGCGAGAGCATGTGCACCTCGTCGATGATATAGACGCTGTACTTGCCAATTTGCGGGGGAATCCGCACTTCCTGAATAAGCGTACGAATGTCCTCGACCGAGTTGTTCGAGGCGGCATCGAGTTCGTGGATATTGAACGAACGCTGCTCGTTGAACGCCTGACAGGACTCACATTCGTTGCAAGCATCGTGGTCGGCGGTGGGATTAAGACAGTTGATGGTCTTCGCAAAGATACGCGCACAGGTGGTTTTGCCGACGCCTCGCGGTCCGCAGAAGAGGTATGCATGTGCCAGGTGGTTCTGCCGAATAGCATTGCGCAGGGTTTCAGTAAGCGCATGCTGCCCGACTACCGATTCAAAGGTAGCGGGGCGGTATTTCCTGGCGGAAACGATGTACTGATCCATAATTATATATTAGCGCCTTAGGGCGGCTGTCATTTGCGAAATACGATGACGCAGAACGGGGTCGATGTCAAGCTGGTCGCGCATGAGTTTGATGGAGTGCAGAACGGTTGCATGCGAGCGACCGCCTATGGCAGCACCAATCTCGGACAGGGAGTTAGCAGTCAGTTCCTTTGCGAGGAACATCACGGCGTGACGCGCCTGCATTACCTCTTTGGAACGCGCCTCGGAGACAATGGTTTTTGTGTCCAAGTTGTAGAAGCCGGCGACAGCGTCGAGCACGTCTTGCACCGAAACACTGGACGGTTTGATATCCACGATACGTCCAACGACCTGCTCGGCAAGCGCCATGTCAATGTCGCGGTCAGTAAGCGTGGAGTATGCCAGCAGCGAAGCCAAGACACCTTCAAGGTCGCGGATGGAATCGCGGACGTTGTTGGCAATGAAGTCGATGATGGTTTCGTCCAAAGCGATGCCGTCACGATGCAGTTTGTAGCACAAAATATCCTTGCGGAGCTGGAAGTCCGGACGGAGGATTTCCGCAGAGAGTCCCCATTTGAAGCGTGTGAGAAGGCGTTCCTCGATGTCCTTGAGCTGCAATGGAGAGCGGTCAGAGGTCAGGATGAGCTGCTTGTGGGACTGCTGCAAGTAGTTGAAGATGTGGAAGAAGGTGTCCTGCGTTCCTTTGGATGTGAAGTACTGAATATCATCCACAATGAGCACATCAACCTGCTGGTAGAAGTTCAGGAAGTCCGGTACACGGTTCTCCTGGGTCGCTGCCATATACTGCAGTTTGAAGGTGTTTGCGGAGACGTAGAGCACTTTCTTGGAAGGGTCAGTGTGGCGCACCATGTTGCCGATGGCATTCGCCAAGTGGGTTTTGCCTACCCCGCTACCACCATAAATGAACAGAGGGTTGAAGGCGGTGTAGCCGGGTTGCTTGGCAATGGTGAGACCTGCCACGCGCGCCAGTTTGTTCGGCTCGCCGGCAATGAAGTTTTCAAACGTGTAGGAAGGATTAAGCTGGGTATCAAACGCCTCTTTTACTTCCTGTGCCTCCGAGCGATGGATTACGGGTGTCTCCACATGGCTGCCCGGAGAAGCGATGGTCGATACCGCACCGGAGGTAGAATCCATCAGCACGCGGTATTCGAGACAAGTCTGCGGACCAAAGACACGGCGGATTGTCGGCGAAAGAATAGGAATATAATTTTCCTCAATGTACTCCGCGATAAACTGAGACTTTACCTGGAGGACAAGCACATTGTTCGTGAAACTCAACGGAGCAATCGGTGCAAACCAGGTCTGGTAAGCACTAGGCGTCAGATTATCCTTGAGAATGGTCTGACATTCTTGCCATTTTTTGTTCAATTCAGTCACGTTAAATTTGTGTTATTTCGTAATTTTTGCCGAAATCGGGTGCAAAGGTACTGCTTTTTTTTTATATACCAAAATTTTTACAAAAACTGCATTTTTAGGATTTTTCGTAACTTGCTGATTTCCAAACAATTACAAAAATCAACTTGATTTTCAGCAAGTTACGAAGATTTTGTGCTTGCAACTCGCTGATTTACAGCAGCGCACGTTTTTTATGTCGCAGATATGCAAATTCCTAACTCGCTAAAAATTAGGAAAATACAAAAAAATGCATTTTTTTCTTATTTAGAAAATATAAGAATAAGGAAGTGCTATTTTTGCTGTTTTTTTGCCGATTTTTTGTTTTTATCGCTCTTATCCTTGCCACCGAAGAGTGAGAAATGGACATATCGTCTCGGGTTGGCTTTGAGGTCAACGAGAAGCGAGTCCGCCGACTGCACGGTAGTGTTAATATTGGCGTAGAGCGATTTGTCGTAAATGAGTTGGCCGAGCGTTCCTTCTTGCGCGCGCACGTCCGCGAGCATTATATTTATATTATCAATAGCGGTATCCACGCGTGCGATTGTTGCAGGCAGATTCGCCTTGCGCACATCCGCAGCGATGACAGCCACATGTTCAAGAGTAGTATCCAGATTCTCCACGATGTCGGGCACGCGGGTGGTCATCAGTTTCGACAGGGCTTTCGAAGAGGTCTGGAGTTCGCCGGAAACAGCATCTATATGCGCTAAGGCGGAGTGCAGATGGTCATCGGCAAGCTGGTTGTTGACGTTGTCCAACAATGTTTTTGCTGCGAGAATCGTGCTGTCGAGGTCTCCCAACAAGCCCGCAGAGAGATTATCCATAAGGCCGGGGATTACCTGCGTGGGCAAGAACTCGCCGGATTCGTATTCCGAGACATCAGCAGCGGAGGGGATTGAAAGCTGAATTGCTCCGCCGCCAAGCAGGCCGTCCGCAATCAAGTCCATCGTTGTGCCGTGGGGCACACGAATGTCCTTATTCACCGATATTTTGACGGTAAAAGCGCTGTCCGACGTGAAGTCGTAGTGGATAAAATCCACCTGACCAACTTTGTAGCCACGGATATAGACCGGCGACTGCTCCGTCAGGCCGTTTACAGCGGCATAAACGCCATAAAATTCATGTACGGGAGAAAAGATGTTCACACCTTTCAGGAAGTTGAAACCGAAGTACAGCAAGAAGAGGCAAACGACTGCCACAATGCCGACTTTTATTTCACGCAAGTGTTTGATTTTCATATATTTATAATTTAATTACAAAGCATCCAGGGAATTTCTTCTGCAAGTCTTTCGACAAGTTGAAGGCCTTCTCGCGATCGGGCGTCACGCCGCAATAATATTTGTACCACTCGCCAATCTTGATAAAACGGCAGTCCGTACGGCCGCAGAAGCGCGGGTCGTTGTCCGGCAATTTCTCGTGCGAGGCAAAGATTTGGACCGCAAAGAGGGTTTGGGGTGGTTCTGGGGTGTTTATAGTTGTTTTCGGTTGTTCAGGATTACTTATAGTGGTTTCGGGTTGTTCAGGATGGTTCGGGGTGGTTTTCGGTTGTTCAGGGTTGTTTGGAACTGTTTCGCTGACAGCAAGCGGGGCTGCCGTGGTATCGACCTTCAGGCTGGTTGTTTTTTTGTAGAAGGACGAGAAGGCGTCGCTGATGGCTTTTGCGATTTGGTTTTGACCGTTCTGCGAGGCCAGGAAACGCTCTTCTTCGGGGTTCGAGATAAAGCCCATTTCGACCAAAACGCTGGGGCAAGCAGACTTGAGAAGCACCCAGAAAGCAGCCTGTCTCACACCGCGGTCACCGCGCTTGAGCGTACCGGAGAAGTTTTGCTGCAAATACGTTGCGTAACTCAAACTCTGATCCAGATATTCGTTCTGCATGAGTTCGAACATGATGTACGAATCGATGGAATTCGGGTCAAAGCCGTGATATGCAGTCTGGTAGTCCGCTTCGAGTTTGATTACGGCATTCTCGCGCATCGCGACGTCCAGGTTTTTATCCAATTTGTCAGTTCCGAGCACAAAGGTCTCCGCGCCTTTAGCAGCGGGCACCGGCGAGGAGTTGGTATGCACACAAATGAACAAATTGGCGTTGCTTTTGTTGACGAAATCGGCACGTTTCTGGAGGGGGATAAATATATCTGTTTCGCGCGTGTAGAGGACGTCCACTTCCGGATAAGCGGCTTTGATGAGCTGGCCTGCCAAAAGCGAGACGGCTAGGTTCAAATCCTTTTCCTGCGAACGTGCGCCGATAGCTCCGGGATCGGTGCCGCCGTGTCCGGCGTCAATGACCACCACAAAGGGCTTTTCCGCAGTTTTCGGAGCGGGTGCAGCAAACGCGCGCATGACTGAAAGACACACGAAAAGAAGGAGCAATATAACTACCCGTTTTTGCATATTTCACCAATTTGCGTGCAAAAGTACAACAAAAAAATCAAATATGCAAGTTTTTTGTTATAAAAATACATTTTGTGTCGTTTAAGTGTCGCTTTCGAGGGCTTTATGGTGCAAAAATAGTGCGATAATGGTCCAATAATGGTCCAATAATGGTGCAATAATAGTGCAATAAAATAAGGTGCAAATATATTATAAATATAATATATTTATAGATTTGAAGATTTAAGGATTTGAAAATTTGAAGACTAATTGTTCCTGGATGGCCTTGAGCGAGCGGCGAAAGCGTATGGAAGATTTGAAGATTTGAGGATTTCTTATCTCGGCAAAGCCTCGAACGATCGGCTGAAGCCGTATGGAAAATTTGAAGATTAATTGTTCCGGGATGGCCTTGAGCGAGCGGCTGAAGCCGTATGGAGGATTTGAAGATTTGAGTATTTCTTATCTCGGCAAAGCCTCGAACGATCGGCTGAAGCCGTATGGAAAATTTGAAGATTTGAGGAGAAATTGAGAAAAAATAACAAAAATTCCATCTTTTTGCAGTTTTATTTGCATATATGCAAAAAAAGTTGTAACTTTGCGCGATTTTTTGGGGCATATCCAAGAATGGTCCCGAAAAGTGCTGAAAAAGGAATAAAACAAAGGAAATGAAAATAGCAGTAGCAGGAACGGGATATGTGGGCTTGTCAATAGCGACGCTGTTGGCGCAGAAACACCATGTGACCGCCGTAGATATCGTGCCGGAAAAAGTAGAAATGATAAACCGGCGGCAGTCGCCGATACAAGATGAATACATCGAAAAGTACCTGAGCGGGCAAGCCGTGAGCGAGCCCAGCGAGAGCGGCGCGAAGGAGCGTAGCGGAAGCGGCGCGAATGGGAAAGCTGCGGGTGTGGGAGATGCAGAGAAGGAGATTGTATTGGATCTGACGGCGACGCTGGATGCGGAGGCGGCGTATAAGGATGCGGATTTTGTGGTGATTGCAGCGCCGACGAACTATGACAGCCAAAAGAACTATTTTGATACATCTGCCGTGGAAACGGTTATCCGGCTTGTGATGAAAGCCAATCCGGAAGCGATGATGGTTATCAAATCAACCGTTCCGGTCGGTTTTACGGAGCATATCCGCCAGAAGACCGGCAGCAAGAATATTCTGTTTGCGCCGGAGTTTCTGCGGGAATCCAAAGCCCTGTACGACAATCTGTATCCGTCGCGCATCATTATCGGATTTGAGCAGTCGGACAGCCGGTTGAAAGCCGCAGCGGAGACGTTTGCAGGGATGTTGCAGGAGTGCGCGCTGAAGGAAAATATACCGGTGCTGTATATGGGTTCGACAGAAGCGGAGGCAGTGAAGTTGTTCGCGAATACATATTTGGCATTACGGGTGAGTTACTTCAACGAACTGGACACGTACGCGGAGATGAAAGGGCTTGATACAAAGGCAATTATAGACGGCGTGTGTCTTGACCCGCGTATCGGCGCACACTATAACAATCCGTCCTTCGGTTATGGCGGTTACTGCCTGCCGAAAGACACGAAACAGCTGTTGGCGAACTATCAGGACGTGCCGGAAAATCTGATAGAAGCCATCGTGGAAAGCAACCGGACGCGGAAGGATTTTATTGCAGACCGCGTACTTGCGAAAGCCGACTATTACGCCTACAGCGAAGAAAACAGCTGGAACCGCAACCAGGAAAAGAACGTAACGATCGGCGTTTACCGGCTGACGATGAAGTCGAACAGCGACAACTTCCGGCAATCGAGCATCCAGGGCATCATGAAACGCATCAAAGCCAAAGGTGCGACATGTATCGTTTATGAGCCGTCCCTACCCGACGGGACACTATTCTTCGGAAGCAAGGTGGTGAACGATCTGGCCGCATTCAAGGCGCAATCGGACGCAATTATTGCGAACCGTTATGATGCGGTTCTGGATGATGTGGCAGAGAAAATTTATACGAGAGACATTTTCAGACGAGACTAATATGAGCAAGATTTTAGTGACCGGCGGAGCGGGATTTATCGGCTCCAATCTATGCGAGAGTTTGTTGCAAGACGGGCATGTAGTGGTATGCCTTGACAACTTCTCGACAGGACACCGCGAAAACATTGAGCACCTGTTCACGGAGTATCCGGACAGGTTCACGCTGATTGAAGGCGACATCCGCGATATGGAGACCTGCCAACAGGCGGTAAGCGGCCAAGACTACGTGCTGCACGAGGCGGCATTAGGCAGCGTTCCGCGGTCGATTAAAGACCCTGCGACGACGAATGCGGTGAATATCGGCGGTTTTCTGAACATGCTGATTGCGGCGCGTGACGCAAAGGTCAAGCGGTTTGTGTTTGCGGCGAGCAGTTCGACGTACGGAGACAGCCAGTCGCTGCCGAAAGTGGAAGAGGTAATCGGCAAACCGCTCTCGCCATACGCCATCACGAAGTATGTGGACGAGTTGTATGCAGACGTGTTTGCACGGACATACGGAACAGAATATATCGGTCTGCGGTATTTCAACGTTTTCGGCCGCCGTCAAGACCCGAACGGAGCGTATGCGGCGGTTATTCCGCTGTTTGTGAAGAAATTCATGAACCATGAGGCGCCGAACATCAACGGTGACGGCGAATACAGCCGCGACTTCACGTATATCGACAACGTGATTCTGATGAACAAACTGGCGCTTGCGACGGAAAATCCGGAGGCGCTGAACCAGATTTACAACACAGCGTTCGGCGAGCGGACGACGCTCAACCAGCTGGTGAAGTATCTGCGGGAGTTCCTGTCAGAATATGACAGCGTGATTGCGGACATCGAGCCGACACACGGTCCGAACCGTTTGGGCGATATACCCCACTCTCTGGCGTCCATAGACAAAGCCAAACGGCTGCTGAACTACGCGCCGAAATACTCTATGCGCGACGGACTGAAAGAGGCATGCAAGTGGTATTGGGAGAATTTGAAATAAGCACTTATGCGGATAGCCATTCACGACAGGAAAAACTCGTACAGCACACGCTGGATAGCGTATTGCCAAGAGCATCATATTGATTACAAGGCAGTCAACGCCTACGACTCGGATATTATTTCGCAAGTCAAGGATTGTGATATATTTCTGTGGCACTACCACCAGGGCAGCGCGGCAGATATGAACTTTGCCAAGCAACTGCTATTCTCGCTTGAGCAAACGGGAAAGATAGTATATCCCGATTTTGAGACCGGCTGGCATTTTGACGACAAACTCGGACAGAAGTATCTGTTTGAGGCGAACGGCATCAAGGCGGCGGAGGCGTTTGCTTTCTATGACGAGCAGAGTGCTTTGGAATGGGCAAAGACAACAAGTTGGCCGAAAGTATTCAAGTTGCGCGGCGGTGCGAGCAGCTATAACGTGGAGTTAGTGCGTTCGTATAAGGAGGCAAAGAAATATATCCGTCAGGCGTTTAACCAGGGCTTTCCTGCATACGACAAACGCCGCCGGATGCGCAGGACGCTGAAACATTTCTTCTGTGGCAAAGCGAGCCTTCGCGAGGCATTGGGCGCTATGTCAGTACTTTTCCGGCACTTGCCGACCGACTTGTTGCCCGACCATAAAGGATATATTTATTTCCAGGAATTTATCCCAACTGAGAATTATGACTACCGTATTGAGACATGCGGAGACAAAGCAATCGCGATGGTACGCTATGCACGGAAAGGCGACTTCCGCGCTTCCGGCGGACATAATGACCACTTCGAGCACGAGCTTATAGAGCCGGATGTAATCCAATTCGCCTTTGATGTGGCGAAGAAACTGAAGATGCAGAGTGCCGCATTGGATATCGTGCGGAACAAAGAGACCGGCGAGTTGTTTATTGTCGAAGTGTCTTATTGCTACGGTGTCGATGCAGACGAATATGACCACGGCTACTGGACATCCGACGGCCAATGGCATGACGAGCCATTCGACGGACAGGACTGGATTATTGAAGAAGTAATCAACGAATATCAAACAAAAACAAAAATATGGAAACAAAAATTTGTGTAATCGGATTAGGCTATGTGGGACTGCCTCTCGCACGCCTGTTCTCAACAAAGTACAAAACAGTGGGTTTTGACATGAACCCGAATCGTGTAAACGCCCTGATGGCAGGTCATGACGCAACGCTTGAAGTAAGTGACGAGTTGCTGCAATCCGCCATCAAGAATGGTTTCAAATGCACCTCAGACATCAACGAAATTCGTGACTGCAACTTCTATGTAGTTGCCGTTCCTACGCCGGTTGACAGCGACAACAAACCCGACCTGACACCGCTTTACGGCGCCAGCGAGACCGTGGGCAAAGTCATCAGCAAAGGCGACATCGTTGTCTATGAGTCAACGGTTTATCCGGGTGTGACGGAAGACGAGTGTATTCCTGTGGTGGAGAAAGTGAGCGGGATGAAGTTCAACATGGATTTCTTTGCCGGCTACTCCCCCGAGCGCATCAATCCGGGCGACAAGCAGCATACAGTGGAGCATATCAAGAAGGTGACTTCGGGTTCGACACCGGAAATCGGCAAGAAGGTAAATGAGATCTATTCGTCGGTTATTACCGCCGGCACGCACCTTGCTCCGACAATGAAAGTGGCAGAAGCCGCCAAAGTAATCGAGAACAGCCAGCGCGACATCAACATCGCGTTCGTGAACGAATTGAGCAAGATATTCACAAAAATGGGCATTGACACGCATGACGTGTTGGAAGCAGCTTCGACCAAGTGGAACTTCCTTCCGTTCCAGCCCGGTCTGGTAGGCGGTCACTGCATCGGTGTGGATCCGTATTATCTGGCACAATGCGCACAACGCTATGGCTATAATCCGGAGATTATTCTTGCCGGCCGCCGGATGAATGACGGCATGGGCGAATATGTTGCCACACAGGTTATCAAACTGATGATCAAGAAAGGTATTCAGGTGGTGGGCAGCAAGATTCTGATGCTCGGCTTCACGTTCAAAGAGAACTGTCCTGACGTGCGCAACACGAAAGTGATTGATATCTACAAAGCGCTGAAGGAATATAATCTGGATATTACGGTTTATGACCCGTGGGCCAATCCTGCCGTTGCCAAACGCGAATACGGTATTGACATCGTGAATGAACTGCCCGCCGGTCAGTTTGACACAGCCATCTTGGCCGTAGCGCACAAGGAATTTGCGAATATCGACGTGCTCAAGCTTGTCAAGAAAGAACACGTTATTTACGATGTCAAGGGCTTCCTTGACAGAAAGATAGTGGACGGCAGACTGTAAGATGAGTCAGAGACTGGATGAAATAAGTTTGCTGCGCCCGATAACAATCGGTATACTGATTGTGATGCACGCATTTACGATGTACGCCGGCAACTGGCCGTTGCCGGACGGCATTGAGCCTGTGCGCGCATATTTCTGGGTGCAGAAGATTTCGTTCAGTTGTATGTTGGAGATGTTTGTGTTTATCTCCGGTTATATTTTCGGCTACCAGTTATTCGGTCAGAAACGTGAATTCCGTTTTGGCGAACTGGTAACCGGAAAGTTGCGCCGCCTGATTCTGCCGAGCATCCTATTCAGTTTGCTTTACATTGTCTGTTTTACGGATTGGTTCGGGCAACACCAATGGAAAATGATTGCTTATAACACTCTCGCGGGACAGGCACATATGTGGTTCCTGCCCATGCTGTTCTGGTGTTTTATAGGCGGCTGGGTGATTGTCAAATGCCGTATAAACGATGTTTTGGCATTGGTGCTGCTGTTGGTTGTTTCGATATTTTCGCATCTGCCACTGCCGTTCCAGGTAAATATGGCGTGCTACTACTTATTCTTTTTCTATCTCGGCATGTTCCTTTACAAACATCGGGAGAAAATGACTGAATTTGCCAAGAAGCAACCCGCTGGGCTATATGTATCATTGGCGGTATATCTTCTGCTCGTCGTATTACAAACACGGACAATAGAATCGCTCTCTGTCATTACATGTGAGCCGCTTGCTACGCGACTTTTGCTTTTTGCTCAAATCAATACCTGCAAAATCTCATACGCACTGACGGGAGTTGTTCTGCTGTACCTGCTTGCACTGCGATATGTTTCACACGCTATGCTATCTAATTTTACGCTTGACCTCAACAAATATTGCTTTGCAATCTATCTTTTCCAACAATTTATTTTGGAACTGATTTATTATTACACCCCGCTTCCTTTATACGTCGGCACATACTGGTTACCGTGGATTGGCATCGCGACCGCCAGTATCGGATCCTATGCATTGGCGCGGTTGCTATTAATGACCAGAAGCGGAAAATACCTGTTAGGATAATATCATGACAAAACTCACACACATATCCGTCCCCTTATGGCAAGGTGCCGAAAAGCCGGGAATGAATCTGGCTCCCGAGACGCTTCGTCAATTGGGATTGGAGTCTATGCTTGCGTCCAAATATACTGTTAACCATTATCGGATGCAACCTTTGAATGCAGATGAGCACGCTAATAAATATACTGTGCTTGCCGATTATCTCGGCACATTAAAGCAAGAAGTGCTGCGCGCATTTGAGCAAGCCTCTTTTCCGCTGCTTATCGGAGGAGACCATGCTTTGGGATTAGGTTCTGCCGCCGCGACAATAGAGCATTTCGATAATGCCGGTATCATCTGGTTTGACGCCCACTGCGACATGAACACGGAAGCGACATCCCCCACGGGACATATTCACGGTATGCCACTTGCCGCTCTAATGGGGCTTTGCAGCAGCGACCTCAATGCCATTCCTACCCGATACATCAAGCCAGAAAACATCATCTGGATCGGGCCACGCAGCATTGACAAGGGCGAGCGAAAGCTGATTAATGACAAGCACCTTTACGGCTACACCGCCGAAGAGATTCATCAGCAAGGCATGGCCAATGCGATGAATGATGTTATCCAATACATACGCAAACAAGGCATTAAGCATATTCATTTGTCCATTGATGTGGATGCGCTTGACCCGCAGTTCTTCCCAGCGACATCAGTGCCGGAGGCAGATGGACTGACGTTGGATGATTTTAACCTGTTTGTGCAGGGGCTCTCGCATCTTCGCGGCCAAATTGAGGCTATGGACTGGGTGGAATACAATCCGACCCTTGACAATGACAATCAAGCTTGTGGCAAATGGTGCGTCAGCGCCATCGAACAAATATTGCAAACCATCCTGTAAGTTTTGAATATCAAGTCCAACATATCGCGTTTCAAGAACAGTAAAGACGGAAAGACTCTGGCTTCGAATATGGTGTATTTGTCCTTGCTGCAGATAGCAAGTTATCTTTTCCCATTCCTCACGATGGCTTATTTAGCACGTGTCCTCGGAGTGGAGAGATTAGGTACTATCGGCTTTGCTGCTGCAATTATTATGTGGATTCAAACGATTGCGGATTGGGGGTTCAATTACACGGCGACCCGCGAAGTAGCACAAAACAGGGATAATCCGGAAAAGGTTTCCATTATATTTTCAAAAGTACTGTGGGCACGGTGCATATTGGCATTAGTCAGTTTGGCAGTACTGGCTATTTTGGTGGCAATAATCCCTCAATTCCGCCAAGACGCGCTTATTATTTTCTTCACGTACCTGCTCGTTCCCGGACATATATTATATCCGGATTGGTTTTTTCAAGCACTGGAGCGAATGAAATATATCACGATTTTAGGTATTCTTTTCCGCTTTGTATTTACAATATCCGTATTTGTCTTCATCAAAGAGGCGGATGATTATATTTATCAGCCTTTGCTGGTGTCGTTCGGCTATCTGTGCTCCGGTTTAGTGGCGATGTACTTTATTCTCATCCGATGGAAAGTAAAACTGCGCGCTATACCCCTCCAAGATATCTGGCTCACTATAAAAGGCAGCACCAATGTATTCCTCAACAATCTGATGCCTAATTTGTACAACAGCTTCTCTGTTATTCTATTGGGCACCTTTTGCACAAAGGCGCACACCGGTTTGTATGACAACGGAAAGAAGTTCACGACCTTGAGCAACACCGCTATGTCCGTTATTTCGCGGGTATTTTTTCCATTCCTTTCCCGTAGAATTGACAAGCACAAATTCTATAGTATTTTCACGCTCAGTATTGCCGCAGTTGTCTCGCTTGTGCTCGTCATATCAGCACCATGGCTCGTTCCGTGGTATTTCGGTGCAGAATTTGCCGGCGCTACACCTGTCCTGCAAATCACAGCTCCAGCGATTTTCTTTGTGGCTGCCAGTGAGGTTTACGGAACGAACTACCTTATTGTCAACCGGTATGAAAAGACAATGCGGAATATCACCTTTGCATCTTCGCTGCTCGGTTTTGCAATCTCTTTCCCGCTTGTATTAAACTTTCAACACATCGGTGCCGCAATTGTATTCAGCACGTCTAGTTTCGCAAGTGCATTATTGTCGTATATTTATTATATTAAGATAAAAACAAAATGAGTATGAGTTCTTTTCTTACCGATATATACCACTCGTGGCAGGAACGGCATAAACAAAATGCAGTTCGCAAGACATATTTACAATTGTACAAAAAGATTTTTGCACTTCACCCCGAGTTGAATACCCCCGAGGCTCATGAAAATGCATGGATGAATAAGTGGAAGACCTATGATTCGTCGGTTTCAAAGGCATCGTATCGAATATTCTCTAAATTTATTGGCGAAGACATCAATATTATTCCACTTGAGACCTGTGCAAACCTTGTGGAGCCGAAACTGAATCCCAAAGAATATATTGAATTTTATGCAGACAAAAACAGCCTGCATTTATTCCTTCCCCACTCCTTTATGCCCAATGTCGTATTAAGGAATATCAGCGGTTATTTTTACAATAATGAATATCATATTATTAATGACGATATTGATAGCGTACTGGCGAATTTGCAACCTGCCAAATTGATTTTAAAACCATCCCGCGAGTGCTCCGGAAAAGGAGTACAACTAATTACAAAAACCAATGGGAAATACATTACTTCTAATGGCGAAGTCGTTTCCGCCGCTTATTTAGCCTCCCATTACGGTAAAGATTATTTGTTGCAAGAATGTGTCACGCAAAGTGCTTACATGGCGCAACTCAATCCCACTTCTGTTAACACAATACGTTTGTTTACCTATCGTGATATCCAAGGCACAATTGTTCCAATGCGCAGCATATTGCGTATCGGAGGCAAAGGCGCAAATGTGGACAATGCCCATTCAGGAGGTTTGTTCTGTGGTGTGGACGACCAAGGGCATCTCGGCAAGTTTTGCTGTTCATGGCTTGGTGACCGCGTTGATACTTTTAACGATAATGACTTCGCGAACGGGGATTACACGATTCCGAACTACAGTAAAATAAAAATGTTCGGCACTGAAATTGCCAAAAGAATTCCTCACCATGACCTTGTTGCCATGGACATTGCACTGGACGAGAGCAACAATCCAACCCTTTTAGAGATTAACGTAGGGGGCTTTAGCGCGTGGCTTTTCCAATTTACCATTGGTTCCACATTTGGCAAATATACGGACGAAATTATGCAACGTTGCACCCAAAAATGTTAACTTCTACTGCACATAATTGGCTACCTGAACGGCGTGACGATGTAATCTTCAAAATTGTTGCGTTCTTCATCAGTCCTGTTTTGGGGCTTTTCGCGTCTCTGGTGCGACTGAACACCCGAACGTCGTTTGCTATTTTATTTCTTTCACTTACATTCATCGGGTTGACATTCACTGTTCCGGAAGAGCGTACTGAAGAACTCAATTTTGACAGTATTACTTATCGGGAAGATTTCGAGGCCTTTTCCGATGATAGTTACGTCAATTTTAATTCCATTATTTCGTCCTTTGCGAACTTTACAGGCGGAACAGATGTGTATTCAACACTATTGTTCTTTACGGTATCACGATTTACGGCAAATTACCATATTCTGTTCATGTTTATTGCCATTATTTTCTCATTCTTTATGCTGCTCTGCCTGCGTCATTTGGTATCGGAAGAGAATTACACATTGTCCGTCCTATGCTTTTTGCTACTATTCCTATTTACCATTTGTCAGATACAACAGATTAACGCCTTCCGCTTCTATACCGCCTACTGGATAGCATTATTTGCCTTATTTAAAATTATTCAGGAAAATAATAAAAAATACTGGATATTACTCCTCATAACGCCTTTTGTACATGCTTCATTTTTTGTTATTTTTCCCATAATAGCCCTCTATTACGTTCTTCGGCGCAGCAATAAACTTGCTGTAGTTGTGGTGTTGCTTAGTTTGGTTTTCTCGGCAGTAGCAGTTCCTATTTTTTCATGGATTACGCTCCATCTGCCGGAGAACTTGGGAGGTCACTACGGCAGTTATTTAAATGAATGGTACATGCAAGAAATTAACAGTGGCGGTAGCGGTTACAAGTGGGTAGTACGTCTTTTGGAACTGGCTGTCCGTCTCAGTGTCAACATCGCCTTCCTGTTCCTTGCGAACAAATATGCGAAATACCTTGCCGACACCAAATGCAAGAACTTATATTTCTTTGCGATGGCAATGCTGGCTTTTGTTAATTTTACCTTTAAGATTCCTTCTGTCGGCAGTCGTTATGTAATGTTTTTGTTCCCGCTTCTTGCTTATATATGGCTCGTTTGTTTTGCCCCTAAAAAGCGTTGGAACTGGCTTATGTACGCTTTTAGCGGAATGTACCTGCTATTCTTCCTTATCTTACCCTGGAACATATATCAAATCCCTTGTCTACGGTATTACTTTCTACTATGGAATTTCGATGTCCTCATCGGCAGCCCGTTATATTTATTTTATAAATATGTAATTCTCCTATAAATGACTCCGAACGGGAAAAAAATATTATGTATGCTCGACATGCTCGGAGCCGGTGGTGCCCAACGCCAACTGGTAGAATTGGCCGTCGGCTATAAAGAGCGGGGCTATGAGGTCGCATTCCTTATATACTATAAGGCATTTGACAACTACTACGATGCGGTGCTTGAAAAAGCAGGCATTCCCATTATGGATGTCAAAGAGTCCAATTACCTTTTGCGTATTATCAAAATGCGCAGAATCATGCGGCGTTTTGCCCCTGACACCGTTATTGCCTTTTTGGAAGTTCCTGCATTCATTGCAGAAATGGCAAGTATTCTGCCGCATAAATGGCACCTGATTGTCGGCGAACGTAGTGCGTCCCCAAAAAAACTCACGAACAAACGGTTACGCTTCTTCCTGCACTGCCATCGCTTTGCGGATGCCGTTGTTGCCAACTCAAATGCCAATTTGGATATCGTCCGCAAAGTTGCTCCGGAACTGAATACTGCCAAGCAGCATGTTATTTATAATAGCCTCGACCCCGCCAAATTCACGGCGTGCGAACAACAGAGCGCCAACGAAAAACGTCATCTTATTGTTGCCAGTTCGCATCAATATCTCAAGAACCTTGACGGATTAATCGAGGCGGTAAATCTTCTATCTCCGGAAATGCGGGAAAAACTGCATATTAACTGGTTCGGGCACAATAAATTCAGTTCGTACGACCATTCATTGGAAGAAGGTTTACGCAAAATCGACCAATATGGTCTCAACGAAATCCTCACATTCCATGAGGCTACGCTTGATATATACCAGCACATGCGCCAAGCAGATGCCGTCGGCTTATTCAGCAAATTTGAAGGTTTTCCGAATGCCGTCTGCGAAGGAATGTTCCTTGCCAAGCCGATTGTGGCAACCGGAGTATCCGATATTCCGCTACTCCTCAAAGAGGACGAAAACGCTTTTTTAGCAGACCCCAATTCGCCGGAAAGTATTGCTGCCGCTTTAACCAAATTCCTCAACGCTTCGGCGGGCAAACTCGCGAAGATGGGGCAAAACAACCGTCTCAAAGCACAACAGCTTTTTGATAAAGAAACCATTCTCAACCAATACGAAAAATTATTCTAATTATATGAATATCAAATATTTATACAATCGTTTTTACCAAATGAAAGAGGCCTATATAGGTCCGACAAATCCGTTTCGGACTTGCGCTCTTTGGTTTGGTTGGCTGGCCAATGCTGTTTTATATGGTGCTTCTATTAGTGATTATTTCGGCTATGGTTTTTACAAACTCAAACACATCGGCAAGCAGGAGTTTATTACGTACCGCCGCTTCCACAAGATTCTCAAGAAAGCGAACAATCAGACCGATATAGACATTTGTCGCAGTAAGATTCATTTTAACAATTACTTTGCTGACCTTCTCGGCCGTGAGTGGATAGATACCCAAAACGCGTCCCTTAAAGATGTGCAGAATTTTACCAAACGGCACAATTATTTCTTTATTAAAGAGATTCTGTCTTTTCGCGGAATAGGCGTGCGTCGCATAGAATCCAAAGGACTGGACGTTGCAGCGTTCCTCACCGAATGTAATGTCGACCCGCAGGCGCACTACATCCTTGAAGAACCACTTCATGAGATTGAATCCATTCAGGAGTTCCACCCGTGGTCAATTAACACCATCCGTATTGTTACACTCTTTGACACGACCACCGATACGGTACACTTTATGAACGCGCGTCTCCGAATGGGTAACAAGAAAAACAACGTGGACAATTTCCACTTTGAGGGAATCGGCGCCAATATTGATGTCGAAAGTGGTATTATTAACGGAGTTGGCTACGACACGCACAATCAAACTTACCTGATTCACCCGTTGACCGGCAAACAGATTATCGGCTTCCAAATGCCTTATTGGGACAAATGCAAGCAGTTCATCGAAAAAGCTGCACGCCGTATGCCCACCGTCCGTTACGTCGGCTGGGATTTGGTAGTTAAGCCTGACGGAGCAATGTGTCTGATAGAGGCAAACGACAATGCTGATCACGACTTCCAACAGCTCCACAATAAAGGACTCTGGCAAGAATACAAAGCCATACTTAAACACTTTTAACCATGTACATTTTGATGATAGCACGAGGAGTCCCCACCCCGCAAGCGCCGCAGTGGGGATGCTTTGAAAAAGACCAAGCGGAAGCATTAGCGGCTATGGGGCACAAGGTCGTTGTTGCTTCCGTAGACAGCCGTTTCATGCTGACTTTCAGACCTATCGGCATCACGCATCAAATCATCAATGGCATTGATTACTATAATTCTTTCCTTGTCCCGGGTGCTATCACGGACTTGTTTGGTAACGCGTTTAATCTGCGCGTCAAAACCGCCCAATTCAACCGCATTGTCAAGCGCATTCTCAAGGAACACGGCAAACCCGATATCATTTTCGGGCAATTCTTCTTCAACACCGTTTTGGGCGTCGAAGCACACAAGAAATACCATATTCCGTTGGTCGGCATTGAACATGCAGGCCGTTTCAATGACGATGTTCTTGACCCGAAGACGCAATACGAAGCCACACAGACATATCAGCACACTGACGCTGTAATTGCCGTTTCGTCCAATCTCAAGAGCGCCATCAACCGGCATTTCAGCATTGATCCGCATATCGTCTATAACACGTTCGGCAAAGAGTTTTCCTACAAGCCGCACACGTTCGACGGAACATGCCACTTTGTCTCGACCGGCTCGCTGCTGTACGACAAAGGCTTTGACTTGCTGATAACGGCGCTGGCAAATATCAATTCCCTCTCGCCCGACTGGGATTTGAACATTATCGGCGAAGGCAAATACCGCCCGCAACTGGAGGAACTGATTGCGCAGTACCAATTACAGACAAAAGTACACCTGCTCGGCAAGCGTAACAAAACTGAAATCGCGGCCATGTTGCAAGCGTCCGACTGCTTTATTCTGCCGTCACGGGGAGAGAATTTCTCGGTGGCTGTACTGGAAGCATTGGCGTGCGGATGTCCGGTTATCTCTTCGGACTGCGGTGATATCAAGGTCTGCATCAACGAATCCAACGGACTGCTGTTCCCTGTCGGTGACATCCCGGCGTTGGAGAACCGGTTGCAATACATGTTGGCGCACCTTGGCGACTACGACCGCCAAGCCATTGCCGATGATTGTCAGGCACGATTCTCATCAGCCGTCATTGCAAAGCAATTGTCCGATATTTTCGCCAAACTCCTGTAACAACATGCATTATTTTAGTAAAAAGCACTTCAAATCTTAAAATTATTTGCATACTCACAAAATTATTTGTAACTTTGCGCGAATTTTCGCCATAGAATCGAAAATATTACATCCATGAAACGAACATTCAAATATATAGCATTTTGCGCGGTGGTGCTGCTTCTGGCAGCTACCGGCTGCGACAAAGAGAAGCCGTTGGAAGCGACCGGTGCACGCGGCGATGTGCTCAAAGTGGAAGAACTCAAGACACTCACCCTCGCGGAAGTAAAGCAACACACCGGCGACACGCTGGACAAAGAAAACCAGTTCCTGCACTACGGCATCAAATGCTATCGTTTGACGTACACCACTATCTACGAGAACGAACCGATTGCAACGACAGCCCTTTTGCTGCTGCCGAACAACGACACCGTCAAACGGCGTCTCTGCGTCTATCTGCACGGCACGAACATTCCCGTCGAGCCCGTCAGCGCCGCACAAAAAATGCCGTCCAACTACTTCAAGAACAATCAGAAAGGCGGCGAGGTGGCTGTGTGCGCCATTCCGCTGGCATCGAACGGCTTCAGCGTCGTCATGCCGGATTATATTGGTTACGGCGATACGAAAGACAAGGAACATCCGTTCGTCTATTACCCCGAGCTGCATTTCGCGAACATCGATGGCCTGCGCGCCATGTGCAGACAACTGCAACTCAAGGGCAAGCAAGACGTCTATATCGGTGGCTACAGCCAGGGCGGCGGCGCGGCACTCAGTCTGCATTACTATATCCAAACGGACTACAGCGGTGAGTTCAACGTCTTGAGCAGCAGCTGTTTGTCGGGACCGTATAATTACGTCGGGCAAGGTCAATATCCCTGCGGCGCTGATTTCGTGGTCGGCTTATGTGCTGAACCGCTTTGCCGTGCACCGCAACCCCGACCAGATTTTCTCCTTCACCGTTACGGACCAGACCTCGGCTATTACGAACTTCCGAGGCGGTATTTGGGATTTGTTCCGTCCGTATTTTGTGGAAGGCATCTTGAGCGGCGCTGACAAAGAATGGATTGCCGCAAGCGAGAAGAACTCCTTCCACAAGGGCTGGAAACCGACCGGCAAAGTCTATCTGCATCACGGAACGGCGGACACTGTTGTGCCGTTCTTCAACACCACCGACGCCTACAACGGACTGACCGCTGCCGGAGGCGATATAGAAATGTTCCCGTACGAAGGAAAAGAACACACCAATGTAACCTTACCATACATCCGGAAAACGCTGGAAGTATGGAACCAAGCAAAGTGAAGACAAAAACAGCCATAGTAATTATTGCTCTTTGCTCCCTGATTCTTGTCCCGGACAAGACGGCGGCGCAGGATCATATCATGTACGACCAGTACCGTGATTTGTCCTTCTACAACCCGTCCGTGAGCAATGTTGACGGCGACTACAAGCACTATGTGCAAGTCTGGTCGCACGCTGCCATCGAGCCGAAAGGCTTCGTCCGCCGCTATGATTCCGACATCTACGAGAACATCAACGTCGGCGCGCGCTACCAGGGACGGCTCGACAAACACATCTTCTCCGCAAGCTACCACTACGACGGCTATTCGTTCTTCCACCAGCATACCATCAACCTCAGTTACGGCTATGAGTTCGTGATAAAGGACATCCACAAACTGTCCGTCGGCGGACGGCTGCAAGTGAATTTCTGCGATATCATGCCGAAAAAACTGGCTGTCCAAACGGAGTGGCTGAAGGACTTCCAAATGACACCGGACGTGGATTTGGGTATGCAGTACCGTATGCGCGGACTCAATGTCGGCGTGTCGGTGGTGAACATCGCCGGCAATTCGGCGGCGAACAACACTGCCCTCATCCTTTACGAACGGCGCGGATACTGCAACATCAGCTACGACTTTCTCTTGGACAAGGGCAAGAACATCATGCTTTCCCCGCACGCGCTGTTCTACCTCGGGCAGCATACCGCCAGCGCGGATGTCGGCTTGGAATTAAACCTCTGGAAGTACGCCCACGTGGGATATACTTTCCGTTTTTTGGAGATGCGGCATGTGGTGACGGCCGGCATGGAATACAAAGGCTTTGTGCTTGACCTCGCATATGACGGTGCAGCACAGACCCGTCAGCAGCGGCTGCAACTGTCCGCCGGATATAAGTTTTAACCGATAATTGAAAACGACAAACTATACATGAAACACATTTACGTATTATTCATCGGGCTGTGTGCCCTGGTTCTAACCGCCTGCCAGCCGACAGGAAAGAAACCGGTCGTAATCCTTTTCGAGAACGATGTACACTGCGCTATTGACGAGTACGCCAAGTTCAGCGCCTTACGCAACCAAATCAAGCACGAGACGCCCTACGTGGCGGTTGTCAGTGCAGGCGACTTCGCGCAAGGTGCTGCCATCGGCAGTATCAGTCAGGGCGAGAGCATCATCAAGGTTATGAACGCCGTCAAGTACGATGCCACAACCATCGGTAATCACGAATTTGACTACGGCATCCCGCAGCAACAGCACCTCATGAGCGAACTCAAAGCCGATGTCGTGTGCTGCAATTTCACGGACACAAACGAGACATTGCTATACAAGCCCTACTGCCTGCGCGAGTACGGGCCGGTAACGGTCGCTTTCGTCGGTGCTGCCACGCCGCTGACGTTCAGCAGCTCCACACCCACATTCTTTGAGGACGCAAACGGCAACTGCATCTACACCTTCCACTCGGATGATACGTTCGAACTCATTCAGGGAGCCGCCGACAATGCCCGTCGGCAGGGCGCGGACTACGTGATTGTTCTTTCGCACCTCGGCGATGATTCGGCGCTGGATAACAGCGTGGACCTCATCCGCCACACAACAGGCATCGACGCCGTTCTGGACGGACACCAGCACCATATCTTGAACCTCAAGATACCCAACCTGACCGGTGACTCCGTCATTCTGGCATCCACAGGAACGGCTTTCCAGACCTTCGGCAAACTGACCATTGACACCACCGGCGTGATGTCCGTTGAACTCATTCCCAACACGCCGGACATGGCGAAAGACCCGCGCGTTGAGCGCGTCATCGCCGGCATAGAGGCGGAGTTGCAGGAAAAGACCGGCAAAATCGTCGGACACACGGATATCGAACTCACCATGCTCAAGAACGGCGAACGTGAAGTGCGTCGCGGAGAAACGAACCTCGCAGACCTGCTCACGGACGCTTTCCGTATCGCTGCCGGCGCGGACATCGGTATCATGAACGGCGGCGGCATACGCAACCAAATTGCTGCCGGAGACATTACCTTCGGCGAGGTCTATTCGGTTATTCCGTTCAATAACACCATTCGCAAACTCCAATGCACCGGTCAGCAACTGCTTGATGCGCTTGAAGTCGGTCTGGCGTTGGAGCCGGAGGAGAACGGCGACTTCCTGCAAGTAAGCGGCATGCGCTACACCTACACCACCAAAGTGCCGAGTTCCGTCATGCTTGACCATAACCAGCTCTTTGTCGGTGTCGGCAAGACCCGCCGTGTTGTCAGCGCCGAAATAGAGCGCAACGGCGAATGGCTGCCCATTCATCCGGATTCGGTTTACACCCTCGGCGGACAAAGTTACATCCTCACTAGCAAAGGTGCCTCCGGGGCGTTACAGTATATGCAGGAAATTGAGTGCGAGCATATCGGCGACGTTCAGGCCGTGCTCAATTATCTTGACCTACTCGGCAACGTTACCGCCGACCAGTACGGCGCTGCGCAAAACCGTGTCGTTTGTGCGGATTAATACACATCCGTTCAACGTTCATCCGTTCAACGTTCAACATTCAACGTCCGCTGCCTGTGGTAGCGGATGTTTTGTGCTCGCACGTACGCCGAGTTTCTTCATATCGCGCGCGGCGACGATGATGCTTTGGCCGTGGTCTTCCAACTTGTCCGCACAGCCTTTGTATGCCGCCT
>CAJOFV010000011.1 GCA_905233925.1 Paludibacteraceae bacterium | reverse complement strand
TAACTTTGGTGGCCGTGCTAATGTATGGACTGTCGCCAAGAACACATGGGAGAAAGGTCTCCAGTACGCTTATCGCGATCGTAAAAACAAAAAACGCACTTTCCGCGCATTGTGGATTCAGCGTATCAACGCTGCTGCTCGCCTCGAAGGTCTGAGCTACAGCCAGTTAATGGGCGCTTTGAAAAAAGCCGGCATCGAAATCAACCGCAAGGTCCTCGCTGACCTCGCTATGAATCAGCCAAAAGCTTTCAAAGCCATCTGCGACAAAGCTAAAAAGTAATCGTTACTTCACTCCGGAAGCAATCTTACTTCAGCAAGAAAGTAATTTTATTTCAGCAAAAAGTAATCATTACTTGAATGTGCAAAAAAAGCAGCTCTTTCCGAGTTGCTTTTTTCTTATTCCTACACCTTCCTACAACGAGACTATAACGAAGGATATACGAAGGATAAACGAAGGATATACGAAGGATATACGAAGGATATACGAAAGATTGTGCCGAGAGTAACGTAAGAGAATGCTAACTCAAGGGGAATTTATAAATAGAATTCTTTGGTCAATTCCGCATACTCCTTACTGCGCGGCGAACTCTCCGATTCAATAAAAAATTCCTCTACAGAATTCAATTCAACGCCCGTAGCGCTAAAATCTGTATCCGCTGTAAACCTTTTCTTCTCAAACGCAGCAAGTATTCGTTTCATCGGCTTTCCCGGTTTCGAATAAACATGAACCAGGCGCGCAAGACACAATCCGGCTTTTGCGGCCTCCTCCAAGATTGTTTCCTTCGCTTCGGTGGGTATAATAACCGCCAGCATCCCGTTGTCGCGCAACAGCTTCGCCGCACAACATACTAACTCGCTGTAGCTCAGCGTATCCGTATGCCGCGCCGCCTGCCTTTGTTGGTCGGGATTTTTCAATGAGTCAACAAAATACGGCGGATTCGACACCACCAAACCATACTGTTCTTCCCGCTCTTTTGCAAACTCCTGCAATGATATCTGTTGTACAGAAAGCCGTTCTTTCCACGGCGAAAGACGGAAATTTTCCTCGGCTTGACAGACAGCATCCGCATCTATCTCTATCGCCTCAATCCTTGCTTTCGGACATCGTTGCGCTAACATCAGCGCAATCAGCCCGCTGCCTGTCCCGACATCCAGAATCCGGCAGGCGTTGCTTTTGCTTTCTATCGGACACCAAGCACCGAGCAGCACACCGTCTGTGCCTGTTTTCATGGCACATTTGTCGTGCCACACTGTAAATTGTTTGAATCGGAAAAACTTATTCGACATGGTCTTCCACGCATTCCGCATGTTCGTGGCAACAATCATGATGATGATGTTCGCCGCCCCAGATATGCACGCCTAAATACACGCCGTACCCGATAAACAGCACCGCGCAAATATATCGGAACCATTTCTCGAACTTCCCTAACTTCTCCGTCAGTTTCTGTGTGCTGATAGCACTGTAACTGATTAGCCACGCAATTATAATAATCGGCAGACCCGTTCCCAAACCGAAAACAATCGGTAATATCCAGTTCATCGGTGCTTCAAGCGTAATCGCCGTGTCCACCATCGTAAAGAAATACACTAACCGGTGCGGACAAAATGCAATCGCGAAAAATATTCCTAACATGAACGCCCACAGCCAGCTCGACTTGTCATCCACAGACTGCAACCACTTGCTCATCCCGTGATCATGATTATGGTGGTGATGACCGACAACTAACAACAGCAATCCGCATACCAGCATGAACACGCACAGCATCGGTTCGCCCCAATGTTCCAACACATGATGAATCGTTTCCGTTTGGGCACCCATAATAAACGGCACTGCCAGCAGAACATACGTCACCAACTTACCCAACACAAACATCAGACCGGTGGTCAGCACACGGCGTCTGTTCTGCATCTCACGATCGATGTAACCGATGGCGGCTATACTCGTAAACAGCGTGCACGGATCCAAAATCATCAGAAAACCAAGCAATAAAGCACTTAAAATCGCTATCATTTTGCAAAAAATATCAAAATTTCTTGCAAAGGTACGGATTTTTTTGTAATTTTGCAAGCGGAAATGAAAAAAGTTGTTCAAATACTGTTATTTTTCTTGTTTTTGCTCTCGGTTTCATGTTCTCGCGAGCAATATAATATCCATCTCAAAGAAAAACGAGCCGAACATGAATTGCAGGATCTCAAAGCAGCCATTTTGGCAGGTAACAGAGATTCTGTCTGGCAGATTTCTCGCCGTTCCTCGGATATACACTACCTCATTTTTTATGATGGCGTCGTGGTATTTTGGTCGGACAACAGTCTTACCGCACCTAATATATATAACCCGCGCGAGGGAGATTGGTCGGATTATGATTTTTCCAACGCCCGTTGTCGCGTACTCTGGCAGAAAGTCGGCGATTATGACGTAGAGACAATCATTCCTGTCGAATGGCACATTAATGCAAAAGACGAGATTTCCCAAAGTTTCTCGTACCTACCCCTTTTGGACCGGAACGAGGAAGATTCAGGGCTGTTCTCTTCCAAAGCGAAAGCACGTTTGTTCTACTGGCTTACCATTATGGCATTCTTCGCGCTGATTGTAGCGGGAATCATTTCCGTCATTCGCGCACACGGTGCAAGGAATCTCCGCCTCAGCAGCCGCATCACCTATACCATTATGATTGTCGTCTTGGTAGGGTTTGTGGCGGTCTTTGCCCTTTCGGTTCGATACATCCGCACCCACTACCGTGCACATCAGGAAATGGAACTGACGCAGAAAAGCCGCTTCATACAGGCAGCCTTGCAAAACCTGTATTTCTGGGATTTTTCAACAACCACCATCTCTTATGCGAACCTCAGCGCAGACTTGCGCGACTTGGCATATTCCTATGGCACGGACATTCACGTTTATGACATTCAGGGACACTTGCTCGGTTCTTCCACGCCGCAGCTCTTCCAACACCGTCTCCTTTCCACCTATTTGGCTCCGGAAGTTCTTTTCTCACCCGAAAAGACTCAAACTTGCTACTCTACTCTGGGCGATTTCCGTTACCTCTCGGCATATACAGAGTTCGTGAACGGCGGCTTTGTCCAACTCGGCTATATTGCTGTGCCGTCCTTCATTTCACAGGAGGAGGAAGGTCGTGAAGTGGATGCCTTCCTGGCGCGGCTTCTGCCCGTATATCTGATTGTATTGTTGATCGGAGCGTTGCTTTCTATCGCCTTGTCTCGGGCTTTGGCTGCTCCGTTGGCAACGGTCGGGGAAAAAATGCGCACCCTTTCTCTTGGCGGACAGAACCTGCATATTCCTTATGACCGCAAAGACGAACTGGGAGTCTTGGTAACGCAATACAATGAAATGGTCGATGAACTGGAACGCTCGTCCCGTCAGCTTGCACGCTCCGAACGAGAAGGCGCATGGCGGACGATGGCACGGCAGATTGCCCATGAGATAAACAACCCGCTTACCCCCATGAAACTGACCGTACAACAACTCCAGCGTCTCAAAGGCACTGACCGCTTTGATGCGCAGTTTGACAAGGCGGCATCAATGCTTGTGTCTGAAATGGACAACCTTTCCCGCATTGCCACTTCTTTCTCCACCTTTGCCAAACAGCCCGAGGTACAACCGGGCGAAGTGGATGTGGCGCAGAAACTCAGTGCCGCAATCACACTCTGTTCCAACAATCCGCAAGGCACACCTATACGTTACTTCGGTCCTGATGCCGGCGTTATGGCACGGGCTGACAAAGAACAAATCGGACAAGTTTTCACAAATATCATACGTAATGCCGTACAGGCAATCAACGCCGCGCCCGATGGCAACATCATTGTTATTCTCAAGAACGATGCCACTGCACCGAAAATAGAAATCACTATCTCTGACAACGGACCGGGCATTCCGGAAGACATACGCTCTAAAATCTTCCTCCCAAACTTCACTACTAAATCAACCGGCGCAGGACTTGGTTTGGCTATCTCCAAGAACATTGTTGAAGGGGCGGACGGAACCATTTCCTTCGAGACTTCTCCAAAAGGCACAACCTTCAAAATTCTGCTTCAGAGGGTATAAAAATCTGCCTTTTAGGGAATATTCCGCATGAAACGTAAAACATTCCGCAAAAAAATTTGCACGTTCAAATTATTTTTTGTACCTTTGCGCGCTAATTTGGATAAATATGGACAAACAGCTTAATTTTGCCTTGATTGGTGCTGCGGGATACATCGCTCCGCGACACATTAAAGCCATCGCCGACACCGGCAATAATTTGATGGTCGCATACGACAAGTTCGACTCTGTCGGACGTCTCGATAGCAGTTTCCCGGATTGCTCTTTCTATACTGAAAACGAACAGTTTGACCGCTTCTGCTCAAAGCAGATGCGTACGGACAATCCCCTGCATTGGACGGCTATTTGTACGCCGAACTATACCCATGACGCTTTCATTCGCTACGGTCTGCGCCTCGGCACTAACGTTATTTGCGAGAAGCCTCTGGTGCTCAATCCCTATAACATTGACAACTTGGTCGAACTGGAAGCCGAGTCAGGTCATCAGGCATATACCATTCTCCAACTTCGCTTGCACGAAGCGATTGCGAACCTCAAAAAGAAAGTGGAGAACGGTCCCGCGGACAAAATTTACGATGTGGAACTGACATACATCACCTCCCGCGGAAAGTGGTACTATTCCTCATGGAAGGGCGACATCCACAAGTCCGGCGGCGTGGCTACAAATATTGGTGTTCACTTCTATGACATGTTGCAGTGGATTTTCGGACCTGTGCAGAAGAACATTGTCCATGTAATGAGTTTTGACCGCGTGGCAGGTTATCTGGAACTCAAGAAAGCCCGTGTGCGCTACTTCCTGAGTATCAACGCAGAGTGCCTTCCGCCGAATGCTGTGCAGGGCGAAAAGAAGACCTACCGCACATTGAATATTGACGGTGAAGAGTTTGAGTTCTCCGCAGGTTTTACAGAATTGCACACCGAGTCTTATAAACGTATTCTTGCCGGACAGGGCTTCCGTATTGCTGAAGCGCGTCCGTGCATTGAGATTGTAAGCCAGATTCGTCACGCCGAGCCGGTTGGCCTTGTGGGTGATTATCATCCGCTTGCTAAACTCCCGCTCGCGAAGCATCCTTTTGGCTGGGACGAGAAACGATGAAGAAGATATTTTGTATATTGCTTGTAGCTTGTGCGATGATGTCTTGTGTGACCTCGCGCAAGGTAAACTATATGCAGGAGCCCGGCAAGCATAAGATTCCCGCTTATGCCGACACGCTTGACTTCGAGGAATATAAGATTCGCCCGAACGACCGCCTGTACATCTACGTCTATTCTTTGGACGAAAAAATCATGAAGATGTACAATGCCGGTACCGGTTCCACAAGCCGTGCACAAATGCAGCAGCAGATGATGTCCGGTGGAGGGCGCACTACCAGCGAACTCTATACCTACTTAGTGGACAAGGAAGGCAACATCGACTTCCCGACACTCGGCAAGATTAATGTACTCGGACTCACAACCCGCGAAACCAAACACAAAATGGAGGAAGAACTTTCTTCCCTCCTCAAGGAAATCCCGGGTTACTCAACCATTTCCGTTGAAGTGAATATTCTTCAGCGCACGTTCTCGCTTATTGGTGTGAAAAGCGGACAGTTTCCGATCAGGAAGGAGAAACTTACCATCTTCGAGGCACTTGCCGAAATGGGAAACTTGCAGACTTACAGTGACCGTTCCCGTGTGAAGATTATTCGTGATATAAACGGCGAAACAACAATACGTGAGTTCGACCTCCGCTCGAAGGATATTATTAATTCCGAGTTCTATTACATCGAACCCAATGACATTATATATGTCCGTGAACTGACCGGCAAAGCCTTTGGACTTACCTCCGCCGGAGCGGTAGTGGGCGTTGTCGCCACAACTCTTTCTTTCGGCGTGTTCGTTTACACCATCGTTGCCACAGGTATTAACCATGTGAAGAAACATAGCGGAAGTTCCACCTCAAATCAAACATCAGAATAACCATGAAAAACGCATTCAAATATGGCTTGAAGTTGCTCGTGGTTATTATGACGGGCGTGATACTTACTGGCTGTTACAGCCACCGTGTTATCGGTCTCTTGCAGGAGCCGGGAAAACATAAAATTCCCGAATACGAAAAAGACACGGTCCATGAGCCTTACCGCATACACATCAACGACGAGATAATCTACCGTCTTATCACGATGGACGAGACAATTTCAAAGGTACTTGGTGCCAACGAAGGCATCAACACCCAATACGCCAACTCCTACCGTGTTTATGATGACGGAACGGTTGACTTCCCGTTCCTCCCACCCGTGCATGTGGAAGGACTTACTGTTGAGGAAGCACAAGACACCGTCAAAGCCGCCTTCCGAGAGATTATTCCCGACGCGGATGTCAAACTTGCTTTGTACAACAAGACCTTTACCGTAATCGGTGACATCCACTCCGGAGAGTATTATATTTATAAGGAGAACATGAACATCTTCGAAGCGCTTGCCATGACCGGTGACTTGATGAACTCCGGCGACCGACGCCATGTCCGTATCGTTCGGCCTAACGGCAATGAAGAGCCCGAAATTCTCGAATTTGATATTCGCTCCAACTCTATTATTGACTCCAAATATTATTACATATACCCCAACGATGTCATTTATGTAGCGCGCACAAAAGACAGTTTTGTCAAACTGCCAAGTTACGCCGGCTTCTTGGGACTTATCACATCATCGGTATCGCTCCTTGTGTCGGTACTTAACTACTATACAACTCTTGCGAAATAATCATGGACTCAAACAGCAATTACACATCGGGAAACGCGAACTACCAGTACGGTGGCAATGCGAATTATGCCAACTACGGCAATAACGGCAACTATGCTAACAGCCAGTATGCCGCCAATTCCCAGTATAATAACTACAACAACTTCCAGGATCCGGCTGACGAAGAGCAGTCGAACTTCAACATCTTGGAATGGGTATTCAAGATTCTCCACTACTGGTATCTCTTTGTCATTTCTGTCATTATCGCACTTGGCATTGCTCATCTTCAAAATCGCAAGTTCATTGAGTCCTACTATTCCCAGGGTACGATTATTATCAAGGAGACCAGTCCCTACGGAGGAAATTCGGTATTGATGCAAGGCTTTGGTGTGGATGCCGGATACAAGAATGTCCAGAACCAGCTGATTATTTTGCGTTCCTATGACCTCGCCTGCCGCGTGGTTGACTCATTGCCTTTTTTGCGTACTGAATATATCACACAAGGTCACTTCAAAACGCGTAACCTCTACCGCGATTCACCTGTGTATATTGAACCCGAGAGAGTTGGGGAGGGCGTTTACGGACTCCTTTTCAAAATATCGTTCGAAAGCGACGGCTCAATGACCATAACCTCCACCGATGAAGAAAGACCGTTCACTACCACCGCCCATTACGGCGTACCGGTTGAAAACGACTTCTTTACCGCTACTGTTTGGCCGACTGAACGACTGACCAATTCCGGACATGTTTACTTCCGGTTCCGTTCACGCGAAGGACTTGCAGGCGAAATCATGTCACGTCTAAACCTCAATTTCGTTACCGAAGGAAGCACTATACTTGCATTAGGACTTGTTAGTGAAACACCTGCGCGCGACTGCGACATTATCGACATGCTCGCAAAGATTTTCCTTCTCCAAAACCTTGAGCAGAAGAACGAAGTAGCGGAAAACTCCATTCGTTTCATTACACAGCAGCTCGAATCCTTGCAGGAATCTCTTGAGGTCAGCGAAGGGGCTATGACCGATTTCCGCCAACAGAACAAATTCGTTGATGTTGGCTCGTATGCCGGACAACTCATGTCGACCAGCGCATCCTACAAGCAGGAACTGCTCACCATGAAACTTCGTGAAACATATTTCGACTACCTTACCAACTACTTGGCGACCAATATGGAAAGCGGTGCAGTTATTGCCCCGACAACCTTGGGCCTGAACGATGCTTCACTCATTTCCCTGACCCAACAGCTCAACGACCTGCGTATCCAACGTGGCGAATTGTCTGAAAAGAACGTCTATTACGCAAAATACACCAAGGATATTGAAAATGTCAAAACCATGATTAACGAGGTCATTAGCTCCATGCGTGCCTCGTTGGACATGGAGAAGCAGGATCTTATCGAACGTTATGCACAGGTTGAAAAGGACATTCAGAAACTCCCGACGAAGGAACTGCAGATGGTGGCCATTGAGCGTAACTACCGCATTGATGACAATTACTACACGTTCTTCCTCCAGAAGCGTGCTGAAGCCGAAATCCAGAAAGCAAGTAACACGCCTGATAACATGATTCTGGATAAGGCTCGCCAGATTAGTATAGTTAACTCAAAGACCAAGAAAAAGAACACGACTACCGCGTTGGTTATAGGTATTCTTATTCCCTTGGTACTTGTAATTGCCAGCGAACTGCTCAATAACAAGATTCGCAACCCCAAGGAAGTGGAGAAACTCAGCCCATTCCGCCTTATCGGTACCGTGCGTCACGCCAAGTCGCAGAATCCGACACTGGTACGTGACCATCCGCGATCATCATATGCCGAAATGTTGCGGTCTATCCGTACACGTATGGAATTTATTGTCAAGCGCAAGGATAAGATCGTGGTTGCAGTTACGTCCACCGAGTCTGGCGACGGTAAGACTTTCCTTTCCTCCAACTTGGCAGCTCTTTATTCCATGACGGGAAAGAAAGTTCTCCTTATGGACTTGGATATCCGCAAACCGAATATCCACACCAAAATGGGCTTGACAGCCGGCATGGGTGTTTCCAACTACCTCATTGGCGATTGCAAATTGGAAGAAACGTTTGCTGATTCACCCTTTGATTTTGACATCATGCGTGCCGGAACTATTCCGCCGAACCCGGGCGAACTCATCCACTCTGACAAACTGACAGAACTTATAACGGAACTGCGCGAGAAGTACGACTTCATCATTATTGACACTTCGCCGATTGGTTTGGTTCCCGACGCATACGCTGTGCTCGAGATGGCGGACATAGGACTCTTCGTTATCCGTTGTATGCAGACTAATAAATCCTTCTGCAAAGCAACCTTGCAGCAAGTTTATGAGGTTATGGACGCACCGGAAAAAGTTCAGCTCGTTCTCTCTGACATACCGACGGAAGGTATCCACGGATATGGTTATGGATACGGTTATGGCTATGGATATGGCTCGTACGGCGGTTATGGATACGGACGCGGGTCGACCTATGGCTACGGCTATGGACAGAAAACAAGCGGCTTCCGCTACAAATACGGTAAAATGTACGGTAAAATCTTCAACAAGACGGAGAAGAATAGTTACAACTACTACTCCGATGACGACATTTAGCCACCACTCCGTGATGCCTGTGTTTTTTTAGAATGTTGATCTGATAACTTGAAGTCCGACCAACCGGTCGTAACGGCTACCGAACGGCTTGTAATAGACGTATATTGTATATTCGTTTTCGGTTTCCCAATGTGACCCTTCAGTTTGCTGAAGGGTTACTTTGCTTTCAAATTGTTCTTCTCCTTTCGGCACAAACCAATACTGGTAATCCGTACCGCCTTGTTTGACTAGCGCATTCAGCCAATAGCATTTCCGCTCGTTGTCATATTGCATCCTGTTCCGCGGGCTGATACTGTTCTCAAACACATCGCCTCCTACATATACAGTGCCGTCAAACCAGGGTTTTTCGGCAGCAAGCGTCCAATGTACCCACATGTACTCCGCCTCGGTTTCGATGTCATAAATCGTCCGTTCGGCGTTTACAATACGTTGCCCATCCACATCGAATTCGTGGATATATGCGCCTTTACGCAGTTCATCAACAAACAGTATGGCGTGATAATCGCTGTTGTCATGAACAATCCGGTCTACCCCTGTTCCGGCAAAATATGCTGAATACGTATCAAAATGCCGATACTCGTTGCCACCTTCAAATATCAGCGCCTTGCAATTTGTGTACCTTAAACGGTTACTTTCCAGAAATGTCGGTTTGGGAGCAAAGGCTTGGTTGTCCACGCGTCCATTCTGCTGCACGACGATAAAAAAGTCCTCTCCACGACTGCTCTGCATCTTGCCTCCAAACTCTAAATCAATATCCAATTGCTGATACCTTCCGTTCAACTCAATATCCGTGTTCGGACGTATTTTGGCTTTTATGCCTGTCTCGGGCGAGACAACAGCAAATCGTACTATCGCAATGGTCTTGTCCGTATCACCATCCTCATAAATACGGAGCGCATAATTGCCGGAGGCCTTAATACGCATATCCGCATTCGGAAAAGTGAAACGGTAATGCGTGTATAACTCGCTGGTATTCAATGAATGTTCGTATTGTGTTATATCTTGCGTCGTGAATCCGTCCACAAATTCACTGCTGCTCAACCGGCTTTCTGTCCCATCAGCATTCAAATGTATGAGTGAGTAGGTATATTGGTGAACTTCGTGCGACATCTCGTCGAAGCTGATTTCTAATACATGCTCCTGCAAATCTCCCTGCTCATCTATCATTCCTTCGCCATTACCTATAATACTTGCTGATTTACCTATCACAAGGAACGGACGCTGCGGATTGCCGCCGATAGCTTCATCGTTTCGCACATCCCAATACCGCACACGTAATGTTTTGATGTTTTCCGGCGTAAGCGTCCGAGTCCTGTATGTGACTTCAGCTTGGCTTGTTTGGACAAAAAATACCAAAAATAGAACTGATATGACCTTAAAATATCTCATTTTGCCCACAAAAGTACAAAAATTATTCCAAACTCGCAAAAAAACAGCAGAAAAATTTGGTCATATCAAAAAAAAGCAGTACTTTTGCACCCGCTTTCGCCACTTTGGCTCAGTTGGTAGAGCAACGCATTCGTAATGCGTAGGTCCCCGGTTCGAGTCCGGGAAGTGGCTCAAAAAGAAAAAGGAATTCCGGGAAGAGGGTTCCTTTTGTTATTAAGAGCATATGGATACGCAACTTCTCGAACGTGCACACGCGATGTTGAACGCAGCACGGAACATCGTTATTCTCACTCACATGTCGCCGGACGGCGATGCAATGGGCAGTTCCCTCGGTATGAAGCACGCGATGGGTACTAATGCATATGTTGTTGTGCCCAATGCTTTTCCCGATTTTCTTGCATGGATGCCAGGTGCGGATAAAATAACAGTCTATGAGAAAGACCCCGAAAAAGCAAACGCACTTCTTGAAGCCGCGGATACAATTATCTGCACCGACTTCAACGAGCCAAAACGTATCGGCGCTTTGGGTCAGAAAATGCTTGATATCATTGCCTCCAAAGGTGATGCCGTGAACGTTCTGATAATTGACCATCACATCATGGTCACCGAACGTACGCTTCCCGATACCGTCAACGTGGTTAAAATTATTGATTCTGCCAGTCCGAGTGCTAGCCAGATGGTGTATGAGGTTATCCAATATGGAAAACAAAAAGTCAAAAACCTTGATTTTGCCACCTGCATCTATACCGGTATGATGACGGATACGGGCAACTTCGCATTCAATTCCAATTACCCCGAATTATATCGTATTGTAGCGGAACTGGTGGATGCTGGTGTTGATAAGGATGCTGTCTATAACCGCGTTTTCAATGCATGGTCGGAAGGCAGAATGAGACTCGTAGGTTATTGCCTTGACCGTAAGATGCGGATTTTCCCGGAGCGTCATGCATCACTTATTTACTTGAGTGGCAGAGAGTTATACCGTTTTAACTTCAAGTCCGGCGATGCAGAGGGCATTGTCAACATGCCACTGTCCATCAAAGACATCAATTACTCCTGTCTCATGCGGGAAGACAAAGTTACTGAAGCAGAAAAACCTTTGGCGAACGGCAGTAAGAAAAAAATAAAAATCTCCATGCGAAGTCAAGGCGACCGTCCTGTCAATATCTTTTGCCACGACATCTTCAGCGGTGGCGGGCACAAGAACGCTTCCGGCGGCGAGTATTACGGCGCGCTGGAAGATGCGGTCAAACTCTTCCTTGACAATTACGAAAAATACTTCAAAGCGGATTAGACTACCAGCTGCCTCCGGCACCACCACCGGAGAAACTTCCACCGCCCCACGAACCACTGCTACTACTGGACGACGAGCTGCTATATGACGAGCCGCCGCTTGAATACCCTCCACTTGAGTAGCCACCGCTGTACACGAACTTCTTGATAATGTTGGTATCAATGTGCTTGTAGCCGCACTTGGTGCATATCCACGTATCTACTCTTCTCGTATCACCGTTCTTCAGTTTCTCCTTTTCGGTGTGGATAATTTTATAGTGCTGTTTACCACATTCAGGACAACGATACCGTTTTGAACGCCACCAGAACCAAATGGCGGTCGGGATAAGCGGCCAAAATATAACTGCCGCAAATGCCATCTTTATCAGACAACCTTGCCGCTGCTCTTTTTCATCTTCAAGACTTTGTGTTTTGCGCTGCACAAGCACGATGAGCAGCATAGGTAACATAACAAGGAACACAAATACAATCATAGCGCCCCATTCGGAAGGCGTTAATTTATCGTCATCTTTTTCTGCTGCTTGCGTGGCAAACTTGCCTCGGTTGGTAGAGGATGCCATATTCAGCAACTCCTCGGGTGCATCACCTTTTGTACAAATGGTATAGACATGCGTAACCGCCGCACAGAGACCTCCGCCGTAATCACCCTGCTTGAAGCGGGGGACCATATCGTTCTGGATTATCATCTTGCAAGTAGCATCGGGCAGTACACCTTCTATACCGGATCCGGTATGTATAAAAACCTGTCTGGAGGCGAGTGCGAATGTAATCAGCACGCCGGTGTTTTTGCCTTCCTTGCCTATGCCCCAGCGGTTTCCGAGTTCCAGACCGAAGTCAAAAATCTCATAGTCCCCGATACTCCCGAGTACCACCACCGCCATTTCTACATCTGTAGTGTCTTCCAACATTCGGCAACATTGGTTGATGTACGCCACATCATCTGTATTAAGAATCGTGTCAGGGTTGCTGACATAATATTCCTGTCCGGCCACTTTCGGAGAGGGCACCGTGGCAGGGGTATAAGTGGCGGCCTGTACGCTCGTGCATAGGGCACAAACAATGCCTATGAGCAACTGCTTAATGTTTATCGCTTTCATTATTCTGGTTTTTATTGTCCTTATTGGGATTTAATGATGCCGGTTTATTAATCGCGGCAAATGCTTTTTGCAGGGTCGGAATATCCGTCTTGTCAGCATCATACGTAACAACAACGGTTTTGGTTTCCAGATTACATTGAAGGTCCTTGACGCCTTTTTCGTATGCAATGTTCTTATAGATTTTATCAATGCAGCCCTGGCAGTGCAAGTCCACATAGAATGTTACTGTCTGTTTGTTTGTCTTGGCGTACGTGGCACATACGCCGAAGGAGCATAATGCCAACAGGATTAAAATGTAGCGTTTCATATATTTACACCTTATATTATATAATATTTCGCATTTCCGCCGCAAAGGTACAAAAAAAAAATCACATGCACAAGATTCTATCGTTTTTTTCAACCCACTTTCTATTGCATTTTATATAAAAATAGCATTAATATTTGCGTATATGCCCAAAAAGCTGTACCTTTGCAGGCAAATTGATGTAAGATGGAGACATTTGTGCTGAACAGTCGCATATGTGCGACGGAACAAATACGCGAGATGGCGGCAAAAGCCACCGGCGAATGGACACTTTTGCAACTCAAGCCGGAAGTTAAGTGGGTACTTTTCGGACTGGAGCGCATGGTTCAAATCGGTAACGACACCGGAGCGGTCATGGTCTATGCGGACCATTTTAATCCGGAGCCGGCACCGGTAATAGACTATCAAGCAGGCGCCCTGCGCGATGATTTCGATTTTGGCAGCGCTCTTTTGTTGCGCACTTTGGCATTGAAGCAGGTCGCAACGGCAATGGATAAAAGTTACCAATATGCCGGTTTCTATGATTTGCGTCTGCGTTTGAGCCGTATCGGCAAGTTGGTGCATGTACCGGAGTTCTTATACTACGACATAGAAACTGACCTGCGCAAATCCGGCGAGAAACTGTTCGACTATGTGGATCCGAAGAACCGCGCGGTGCAAATAGAAATGGAAGAATGTGTGACGGAACACCTGCGGAGCTTGAACGCATTAGTGGACTACAAAACGCTCAAACAGATTAATCTGAAAGACACCTCTTATCCCGTTACTGCCAGCGTGATTATTCCTTGCAAGAACCGTGTCCGCACTATCGGCGATGCCATAAAGAGTGCACTATCACAAGTCGTCCGCGCCCCGTATTCCTATAATGTGATTGTCGTTGATGACAACTCCACTGACGGCACCGTTGATGTCATCAAACAAATAGCCGATGACAAACTGATATATATTGCTCAAGATAAATCATGGCACGCTATCGGCGGCAACTGGAACGTGGCATTGCACCACCCCATGTGTGGTAAGTATGCCATCCAGCTGGATAGCGATGACACGTATTTCGACGAGCACACCGTGCTAAAGTTCATTGACGCTTTTGAGCAACAGCAATGCGCAATGGTGGTCGGCACATACCGCATGACCGACATTAACGGCAACGAACTGCCTCCCGGCGTGATTGACCACCGCGAATGGACACCCGAGAACGGCATGAACAACGCCCTACGAATCAACGGCTTGGGTGCACCGCGCGGATTTTATGTACCGCTGCTCCGCAAAATCAACTTCCCGACTACCAAATACGGCGAAGACTATGCGGTCGGCTTGCGCATCAGCCGCGAATACAAGATTGGACGGATTTATGATGTGGTATATAACTGCCGCCGTTGGGAAGACAACTCCGATGCAAATTGCGACATCATTGCCATGAACCGCAACAACTGGTACAAAGACCGTATCCGTACCTGGGAATTGCAAGCAAGAAAAATCCATAATTCATGATTTTATGAAGCATACTGTTATATCTTTACTGTTATTAGTGTCCGTGACGCTGAATGCGCAAATCCAGCCCGGACTGGTTCGTACCGTTTCGCGGCCCAATAGTCCGTCGGAGAAACTGCCCGGTGTCATGCTGCGTGTACGTGGCAACCATAATGCTGTCATGTCCGCCGAAGATGGTGCTTTTTCCTTACTCATGCAGGGACTCGAACCCGGACAGCCTTATGCCATCAGTAGCGTTATCAAAAGCGGCTACCAACTGCGCGAACCCGAAATAATCGGTCGCAAGCAAGCGTTTTCAACCTCCGTGCCCTTGGAGATTGTGATGATTTCTACGCAAGTACTGATGCAGGAGCAGGCACGAATCGAGGAAAAAGCCCGTGCAAATGCGGAATCGAACTATGTCAAACGGCTTGCCGAACTGGACGAAGCACTGGCTGCCGCCAAGATGTCGAATGCCGATTATGAAGCCAAACTGACCGCTTTGGAGGAACAATACGAGCGTTTCGAACCGATGCTGCAGACTATGTCACGCTACTATGCCCTGACGGATTATGACGCACAGGACAGCATTGCCAACCGTATCAACGAACGCATCGAAGCCGGCGATTTGGACGAAGCAGAACGCCTCATCAAAGCCAAAGGCGAAGTCTCCGCACGCGAAAAGCAACTCAAGGAACTGGAGAAAATGCACGCCTACATGCGTAACGACCTTGCCAAGGACTGCTACCACCTGTTCACTATCTGTCTGGAACGGTTTGAGAACGATAGTGCAGAATACTATATCTGCCGCCGTGCGGAACTTGACACCACGAATGTTGAGTATCAACTGCGGGCCGGACAGTTCCTAATGATCTATCGCGCCAAATACGACCCCGCAGAAATGTATTTCCGCCGTGCATTACGGATGGCGGAAGCGCAATATGGTGCAGAATCCGGCGATGTAGCGACAGCGCTCAGCGAAATTGGCGAGTGCCATTTCCGGCGCGGCAACTATAACGAAGCATTGGACTATCTCAAACGTTCTGCCACCCTGTCCGAACAACTGCGAGGCAAAAAAAGCCAGGCTATGGCACAGAGTTACAGCAATTTAGGTGCCTTGTATTCAAAAACGGGCAAGCACAAAGAGGCATTGTCCAACTTGCGCGATGCGCTGAAGATTTATGAAGCCGTCTGCGCGCCTGACGACAAGCTAATCGCCCAGGCGCAGAACAACCTTGGCAACGCACTGTTCAAAATGCAGAAATATGACGAGGCAAAAGAATACTTCGACAAAGCACTGGCAGGCTACATCGCCAACTACGGCGAAAAGTATTTCGAAGTAGCAATTGTGCATAACAACCTTGCCAGTATCGCTTTCATGCAAGGCCGAATGGCGGATGCAGAAGAACTCTTTGAAAAAGCAGTAACCATCTTCACACAGACATTGGGTGAACATCATCCGCGCACACAGCAAGCCAAACGCAATTTGGCACACTTGCGCAGCCAAAAATAGCAAAAAGACCATTTTTTATAGAAAAAAGTAACTTTTTTTTGTAAACAACGGATTTTTGTTATACTTTTGCACGGTTTTTGTACGATTCTTCACGAATATAAAAAACAACCATTGTATTAACCTGTTAAATTTTTTAAGTGTATGAAAAAGATTTCTACATTGTTTCTGGGCATGATTATCGCCCTTGGTGCTGTTGCCGCTCCGCAATTCGGAATGCACGCAGACAGAACACGTAAAACTATTGCTCCTTTTGAGCATGTTCGCAAAACTCCGGCTAAATCTCCGGCACAATTGAATGGAGAAACCATCGCTATCGAGGGTAACGACCTGTATGTAGCACGCAGCGACTATTTTGACATGATGATGGCCTTTGCAGGTTACGGCATGCTTGATTTTCAAGGCGGCTTCAAGGGCAAATATGTTGTTAACGGTTACATCTATGTATTGGACGAAGATCCCTCTAAGTGGTATGGTGCATATACTGCGGACGATTTGGAGATTTACGTGTATGACCAAACCAACGAAGAAGATGAAGGTTCTGAATTGACAATGTCTTCTTTCTTGTATGAAAAAACCGCAAAAGGTGATCAGGTAACAGCTGTCGGTGTTGACGAAAAAGGCAACACGTACAACATCAAACTGACCTTCTTTGCACCTGAAACTCCCAACGCTACCGTTACTATTGACTTCCAGGATGAAGCATATTTCAGCCGCACCAGTCAAGACGAATTCTATTTCTATAACGAGAATGACAAGTACGCTGCTCACATGTTCATCAACTCCGAGGACATCGAGGGTAGTTATGCAACTGATGATTTCGACAAGCAGTACACCGGCGTCTTCAAAATCGCAGGTAAAGACACCGTATATATGGGTGTTCCGTTCTCTTCAAAGGCTGACATCAAACTCGCGGATGGCGTTTACACTATCAACGCAGAGTTCTTGGCTTCCGAAGACTCGGTATTGTACAAGGTGTCTATGAAGTACACCAAGCCTTATGCAAAGACCACACAGCAAGTAACCCTCCAAAATGCCCTGATTCAGGATTATACGGAAGATTACTACGCACTGGATATGCAAGCTGCTCCGCAAGACTCTTCATATGTAATCTCACTTTCTGTTGTAACAGAAAAGGTCGAAGGCAATTACGCCCTCAAAGATTTGGATCTCTACTACTCTTTCGTTAAGATTGCTGACAATTATTACGACATCTTTGACGCAGAGTTCAGTGTTGCTGCCGGTGAAAACAACACCTACGTTTATAAAGGTTGGCTGCTTGCAACGAACTATGTCAAGTATGAGTTCACCATCACAACAATGCCCATTACCGCTATTGAGGACTTCAAGGCAGATAAAGCCGGTACAGTTAAGTTCATCGAGGACGGTCAGATGTATATTCTTCGTGACGGAAAAATCTACAATATGTTAGGTGCAGAAGTGAAATAATCCGTCTCAAAAAAATCCCTTTGGCAGGCTTGCGGGTAACCACAGGCCTGCTTTTTTGTAAAAAGTGCGACAAAATCGCACTTTTTTTTGTGTATATAAAAAAAAAGCAGTACCTTTGTCGCGACAATTATGGTCTATAACTAACCGGACGCAAAATGGCGCCCACAAAATGAACTAAAAAACGTATGAACATTGTAAGAAAGGAGATTACTCTCCCTGATGGTCGTGTGATTACACTGGAGACCGGCAAACTGGCCAAACAGGCTGACGGCGCAGTAATGGCGACCCTGGGCAACACAATGGTGCTTGCCACAGTATGCAGCGCAAAAGACGCTGTTCCGGGCACGGATTTTATGCCCTTAACCGTTGAGTACAAAGAGAAATTCGCTTCCGCAGGTCGTTTCCCGGGTAGTTTTACCCGCCGCGAAGGAAAAGCATCAGACTATGAGATTCTGATTGCACGTTTGATTGACCGCGCACTGCGTCCTCTTTTCCCCGCTAACTACCATGCAGAGACATTCGTAAATGTCACGCTCTATTCCGCAGACGGCATTGATATGCCGGAGTCGATTGCCGGACTTGCCGCTTCGGCAGCTTTGGCTTGCTCCGATATCCCGTTTGAAGGACCTATTTCCGAAGTGCGCGTCGCACGCGTAAATGGAGAAATGGTCATCAACCCGACCTTTGAACAGTGCGAGCATGCTGACCTCGAACTGATGGTCGCTGCCACACTTGACAATATCATGATGGTCGAAGGCGAAATGAAGGAAGTGCCCGAATCCGTAATGTTGGACGCTATCCGCGCTGCCCACGAAGCCATCAAACCCCAGTGCCAGGCACAAATCGAAATGATGAAGGCGTATGGTAAAGAGGAAAAACGCGAATACTGCCACGAAGTAAACGATGACGAACTCAAACAAGCCGTTCACGACTTCTCGTACGCTCGCGCTTACGCACAAGCTACTTCCGCCGATACGGACAAACATCACCGCGAAGCCATGTTCTCGCAAATCTGTGAGGACTTCCTGACGGAGAAAGCCGAATATATCGCCAAGAAAGCCGAAGAACTCGGCATTGAAGTGGCAGACGTAGAAGCAATGGTTGGTCGCTACTATCATGATGTAGAGAAAGAGGCTATGCGCCGTGCTGTTTTGGATGAAGGCAAACGTCTGGACGGCCGTACCACAACGGAGATCCGCCCGATTTGGTGCGAAGTAAGTCCGCTGCCCGGACCTCACGGAAGTTCCATCTTCACACGTGGCGAAACACAGTCCTTGAGTACCGTTACACTCGGCACCAGCCGTGATGAGAAAATCGTTGACGAAGCTCTTATCCAAGGCACTGACCGTTTCCTGCTCCACTATAACTTCCCGCCGTTTGCAACGGGTGAAGCAAAAGCACAACGCGGCGTAGGACGTCGTGAAATTGGTCACGGAAACCTTGCATGCCGTGCATTGAAGAACATGATTCCGGAGGACTTCCCCTACTCCGTTCGCGTAGTAAGTGATATTCTCGAGTCCAACGGTTCAAGCTCCATGGCAACTGTTTGCGCAGGCACGCTTGCACTCATGGATGCCGGTGTACCTATCAAAAAGCCCGTCAGCGGTATCGCTATGGGTCTCATTTCCGAGAACAAAGGTACAAACTACGCCATCTTGAGCGACATCCTCGGTGACGAAGACCACCTGGGTGATATGGACTTCAAGACCACCGGTACCCGTGATGGTCTGACCGCTTGCCAGATGGATATCAAGGTTGATGGTTTGAGCTACGAGATTCTGGAGAACGCTCTTGCACAGGCACATCAGGCACGTATGTACATCCTTGACAAGATTCTGGAAACCATGCCCGCTCCGCGTCCGGATCTCAAGCCGCATGCTCCGCGCATTGTTACCTTCTATATCCCGAAAGACCTCATCGGTGCTGTGATTGGCCCCGGCGGCAAAATTATTCAAGGTATCCAGGCCGAGACTGGTGCTGTTATTTCGATTGACGAAGACGAGAAAGGCGGCAAAGTGGAAGTGGCTTCCAACAACGGCGAAGCAATGGCAGCTGCCGTAGCGAAGATTAAAGCTATCGTAGCTCTGCCCGAAATTGGCGAAACCTATGAGGCTACCGTTAAGTCGCTTATGCCTTACGGCTGCTTTGTTGAGTTCATGCCCGGCAAGGAAGGTCTGCTGCACATCAGCGAGATTGACTGGAAGCGTTATGAGACCATGGACGAAACCGGCATCAAGGAAGGCGACAAGATTATGATTAAGTTGCTTGAGATTGATGAAAAGACCGGTAAGTTCCGTCTCTCCGCCAAAGCGCTGAAAGAGAAACCCGAAGGCTATGTTGAGCCCGAACGTCCTGCACGTCCCCCGCGCGGCGAACGCCCTGAACGTGGCGAGCGTCCGGAAAGACGCGGTCCGCGTCCCGAACATCGTGACCGTGGCGCACGTGACTTCGACGGTGACGGCGCACGCTTGGATAAACGTCGTTATTAATCACAAACAAGGGTCGCAATCGCGACCCTTGTTTTTTATCGGTTGGTAACTAATTTACGGATTTCGCTGAGTTTGTTCAGCGCCTCCAACGGCGTCAGATTATTGATGTCCAGTTGCGCGACCTCATCGCGTATCTGCTCCAACACAGGGTCATCCAGTTGAAAGAAACTGAGTTGCAGTCCTTCCCTACTCTCCCCAATCTGCTGCAACGGTTTATTGATTTGCTTGTCGGATGAGGCTTTCTCCAAACCGGAAAGCACTTGATTGGCACGGTCCACAATGGATGCAGGCAGTCCTGCAAGTTTCGCCACGTGAATACCAAAGCTGTGCTCCGAACCGCCTCGCACCAGTTTGCGCAGGAAAATCACCTTCCCGTTCACTTCGCGCACGCTTACATTATAATTACGCACGCGCGCGAGGCTCTTCTCCAGTTCGTTCAGTTCGTGATAATGTGTCGCAAAGAGCGTTTTGGCATGCTCTTTCTGCTCGTGGATATACTCCACGATTGCCCAAGCGATGGAAATGCCGTCGTAGGTACTGGTTCCACGTCCCAATTCATCAAACAGCACCAGACTGCGCTCGCTGAGGTTATTCAGAATCGCTGCCGCTTCATTCATCTCCACCATGAACGTCGATTCGCCGAGTGAGATATTGTCGCTTGCTCCGACGCGGGTGAATATCTTGTCCACCACACCGATGGACGCACTTTCTGCCGGCACAAACGAACCGATTTGCGCCATGAGTACAATAAGTGCCGTTTGCCGCAGCAACGCCGATTTACCCGCCATATTCGGACCGGTGAGAATGATGATTTGCTGTCCGTCGTTATCCAGCAACACATCGTTGGCAATATATTGTTCGCCGATCGGGAGCTGTTGCTCAATGACGGGGTGACGTCCTTGACGGATGTCAATAACCAGGCTTTCGTTGACTTCCGGACAGATATAGCGGTTTGCCTGCGCAATAGTCGCAAAACTGAGCAGGCAGTCCAGTTGCGCAACGATGTTTGCATCCACCTGCATCGGCGGCACATACTCCGTAAGAGCGCACAAAAGCTCGTTATACAAACGGTTTTCGATGATTTGTATCTTTTCCTCTGCCGTCAGGATCTTCTGCTCATATTCCTTCAGTTCTTCCGTGATGTAGCGCTCCGCATTAACAAGTGTCTGCTTCCGTATCCACTCCTGCGGCACTTTGTCCTTATACGAATTGCGCACCTCCAGATAGTAGCCGAACACGTTGTTAAAGCCTATTTTCAGGCTTTGAATACCGGTCTTTTCTATTTCTTGCTGCTGCAGGTCTTGCAGATACTTTTTGCTGTTTGCCTGTATATCGCGCAGTTCGTCCAGTTCGCTGTCCACACCATCGGCGAATATCGGTCCTTTTCCTTGTGCGGAAGGCGGATTAGGCACCAACTCACGCAATATCCGGTCGCGCATTTCGGTGCACAGCGTCACTTGTTGCCCGAGCATCTGCATATAATCATTGCCCGTTGCCTGTTCGCACAGGTTTTTTATCGGACCAAGCGCATCCAAAGCGTTGCCTAATTGCAGCAGCTCACGCGGAGATATTCTGCCGGTGGCGACTTTGCTGACGAGGCGTTCAAGGTCTTGGATTCGTTCAAGCTGCTCGCCCAATATCTCGCGTGCTTCAGGATATTTGAACAGATGCTCCACCACGCTTTGCCGGTTACGGATGGAACGCACGCTCTTCAGCGGGAATGACAGCCAGCGACGCAACATACGTCCGCCCATCGGCGTGCGCGTCTCGTCCAGCACATGGACAAGCGTCTTACTCTCTTCCGTTTGTCCGCCCAACAGTTCCAGATTACGAATCGTGAAGCGGTCAAGCCAAACGTAGCGGTCTTCTTCTATGCGGCTGAGATGTTGGATATGGGATGTCTGCAGGTGCTGCGTCATATCCAGATAATGCAGAATCGCCCCCGCGGCAATCACGCCTTGCGGCAGACTGTCCACACCAAAGCCCTTGAGGTTGGAGGTGCCGAATTGTTTGTTCAGACGGTCATTCGCAGCGTCAGCTGTCATCGTCCAGTCATCCAGTTCGAACGTGAAATAGCGTGAACCGAAATGCGACTCAAACACCTCTTTTTTGCCGCGCAAATAAAGCACTTCCTTCGGCGCGAAGTTCACCAGCAGTTTGTCAATATAATCCGCATCACCTTGTGCCACAAGGAACTCGCCGGTGCTTATATCAAGGAAACTTATGCCTATCGCCGTCTTGCCGAAGCTCACACAGGCAACGAAGTTGTTCTCTTTCTGCTGAAGCGTTGTGTCCGAATAACTGACTCCCGGCGTCACCAGTTCCGTCACACCGCGTTTGACCAGTTTCTTCGCCAGTTTCGGGTCTTCGAGCTGGTCACAGATTGCCACGCGCAGACCGGCACGCACAAGCTTCGGCAAGTACGTATCCAGCGCATGAAACGGAAAGCCCGCCATGTCAATTGCGTCCGCCATATTGTTATTCCGGCGCGTGAGAGTGATATTGAGAATCTTCGAGGCACGCACAGCGTCCTCGCAATAGGTCTCGTAGAAATCGCCGCAACGGAACAGCAACATCGCATCAGGGTATTGCGCCTTGATGTCCTTGAACTGCTTCATCATCGGGGTGTCTTGTATGTTTGCCATAAGCGTATTATTTCAAATCCACTCGTATCTTGAAGTTAAACATTCGTCCGGTCAGGTAGTTCGGGCTTGCCCACTGATTACCGTTGGCGTCACTTGCCCAGAAGTAGGAATTGACATTCTTCCACCCCACTAAATTGAACACCTCGAACTGCAACGACCATTCCGCCACATGCTTTGCACTCGGCTTGCGCATGAACTTTGCCGTCTTGGCGTTGAACGCATACGTCGCACCGATGTCCAAACGGCGATAAGGCGGCGTACGGAAACTCTTCATTGTCAGCATGTTACGCGGCGAAGAGAATGGCAGACCGTCGCTCCAGATAAACTTGATATGAAATATCAGTTGCGGCAGGCGCGGGAAGTAGTCCTGGAACAGCATCGAGAACGAATAGCGCTGTTCCTGTGGCAGCGGAAGCCAGCCCCAGTCCAAATGGTCTGTTAGTTTCTGCCGAGCGGACATCGCCGAGAAACTAATCCACGAATCTGCTCCGGGCACCAGTTCGCCGTATATTTTGAGATCCACGCCCGTGGCGTAACCGACCGCATCGTTCTTACCCGAGTACCGCACGCGCACGTTATCCACCGTATAGCTCTCCAGACGGTCCAAATACTTGTAATATAAATCCGTCGAGA
>CAJOFV010000010.1:26356-32411 GCA_905233925.1 Paludibacteraceae bacterium | reverse complement strand
TAAACCGCTCAAACGCGCTGTACGCCGGCGGCGTGTGGCCGTTGTTGTTATAGTTGCCGTTCGCCATGATATCCCATGCGCCCACCGTATACGTGCTGCTGCTCGTCGTGTTGTACAGGTCAGGCAGACCGAGCACGTGGCTGAACTCGTGGCAGAACGTCCCGATGCCACACATCACGCTGCCCGAACGCCCCGTCAACTCGGACGTACACGCATAATCGGAGATGGTCTTCCCGCTGTACGTAGGCGAATTGACAATCCGCGAACGGTGCGGCCAGATACTGCCTGCGGGACCACCTTCCGCCTCGTTGTAACCGGCGTAGTAGATAAGGTCGTACTGCGCAAAGTTCACACCCGCTTTCTCCGCCAGTTCGCATGCCTCCGTCACCATCTGCGCGACATGCGAGTCGCTGCCGCGGCTGTTGTTGCCGCCGTAATAGGTCATGTTCCTGGAAACCGTATAAGGCCCGAACACATCAAACTGCGGACGGAAAGCGCTGTCCGACGACGCAATGAAATAATCCCGTGCTGAACCTGTGCCGTTGTTCTCGCTGTAACCGCTCGTGTTCAGCATCCGTGTGAACGCCGCCTGCGCGTTGGGTGTAACGAACGCCACGTCCGAGAAATTAACCAGAAGAACGAGACTACGCACCTCGCCTTTCGTGGGGAACGACCCGCGCTGCACACCGGGCAGACGGCGCAACATCTCCATTTCGGACGCGGTCGGCATCACCGGCGGCTGTTCTCCCTCGCGGTAGTGCATGAACTCATCGCCCACCAAGCCTGTTCCTGGCTTGGCGACCGTGGCGAATGCCCCGAAGGACATCACCACCGACAGCAATATGAGCACGTACCGTTTCATTTCCAAACGCTATGAGATAGTTTGATTCGTTATCGGATCATTATCCACACCGAAAGGCGTAATATTTTCTACGCTTGCGCAAAGAACCGTTGCCGGATGAATCGGCATAACAGTCGCTTGGGGAGAGCCGTAAACTTGTTTCATCGTTTATTGCAGTTTCTGCCCTGTGGCGTTATAGCGGTTATCATCCGTGTAAATTATCAGCTGCCCGTCCTGGAAGACTTTGGCGTTTTGCGGATTGATTGCCGGTGCAACGGTTTGCACGTCCGTCGTCACCTCGGCCACGTTGCTTATTTTCAGTATCTTCCGCCCGGGAACGTATGCCGGTCCTTCGGGGTTGGTGCTCACCTCACTCATGTCCACATACACGCGATACGGAAGGAGTGTGACACCGCTGCCGGCTTTGGTGAACTTGTTCTCAAAAGTCACATACTTGCCCTCAGCCACGGTTGTTTCCTCATACACGCCGTACACGCCGTTTCCGTCGTTACCTGCCGCTGTTTCTTTGCCGCTGTAATGGCACACAAGTTCGCTGCTGCCATCCTCCGGCACGTAGAAATACGGTTTACCCGCCTGCAATACGCCTTGATGCTCCTGCAGGTAGATATTCACCGGATCGCCGTTGGTGTCAACTTCCTTATAGAGCATGGTGTAGAACGTCGCGCCCGAATAATCATTGATTTGGAAGGGATAGCACAGCGAATTGAGGTTCAGGTGCGGATGCTCGCGTTGGAACGTATGAGCAGCCATCCACTCATTTTTCGCGGCGTCCAGTTGGTTCTTGAACTGCGGGTAGTTCATCGCGATATCATAAGCTATCTCGCCCAACTTCTTGCCGTCAACCACGTCCGTGTTCCAGTGTGCACCCAAGAGCAGACGGCAATGCGCCCATTCGTCCAGCATATTCTTAATGGCTACAGAGTCCGCAGGGTCAATATAAATCAAGCACTTTTTGAATAGTCCCGCAAAATACCCGTGGCCGGAGGGGTAGGAGCTGGCGCCAGCGGATTGACGTTGTTTTACATTTGTACTATCGTATTTTGTGCCGGAATACCAATCGCTGAAATAAAAATATGGTCTTGGACGCGTACGCCACTCTGTGTTGTCTTCTTTCATCTGCTCGCACAAAAGCTCCAACTTATTCATCTCCGGATAAGAAGTGGTATCGCGTGTATAGGAGACCGTCCATTTCTTGGATCCTTTTGTCCACGAAACATCCGTGAGAAACGGAGCATTCATAACGCTGTCAGCGCCCAGACGATAAAGCGCGAAATAATATTGTTCGTTCATCTTTGCCCAGGCAGAATCCCAATAATCCCCCTTCTCCTCGTCATAGTACGCGCGCCCCAACGCCTTGTAATAGAAGTACTTGATAGAATCATCCTTCCAAACCGGCGAACCTATTTCGGGAGGCCCCGGCAAATAAAATTCACCACTCGGAAGGGCTGCCTTAAAATCGGCATCCAACGTAACTCCGGTTGCTGCATAACTACCGCTAACTATCGCTGCCAGCAGCGCAACCAATGCAATTAATTTCTTCATATTCATTCACTCATTAATTCATTAATTCTTTCACTCATTCACTCATTCAGCCCGCAAAAGTACTGCTTTTTTTTGACATACACAAAAAAGTCCGCGAAAATATGAAAAATTGCACTTTTTTTTCAACTTTCCACTTTCAACTTTCAACTTTCCACACAAAAAATTTGCGAATTCAAATTTTTTGTAGTACCTTTGCCGCAAATTAACCAAACATGCACGAGCCAAACGTATGTGATTCGTATGTGATTGGTATGTGATTCATATGTGATAAAGCCGACGATAAGGGGAGAGAGAGGTCTAAAGACTCTCTTTCCCTGTTTTTTCTCCTTTTTCGGGATCCTGTCCCGATTTTGAAAATGTGCATGGCACACTTGACACAGTGGGCACAGTTTTATGCTATACAAATGCTATACAAAGTCCATTTTATGACATTTTCAGTAAGCATAATGATTTTTTTTCGCCAAAAGTTTGCACATTCCAAATTTTTGTAGTAATTTTGCGCGTTTTTTGGTGTAATGTGCCAAAAATGGCAGGTCTGGTAGCTCAGTTGGATAGAGCAACAGCCTTCTAAGCTGTGGGTCCCGGGTTCGAATCCCGGCCGGATCACATCGCGTGAGCTATGGCTCTATACGAAATAGCAGACAAAAAAGATTGTGAATTCAGAATAACAGACAAATGCGTCAATTAAAGATTACAAAATCTATCACGAACCGTGAATCGGCTTCGTTGGACAAGTACTTGCAGGAAATCGGTCGCGAAGACCTGGTAACGGTGGAAGAAGAAGTGGAACTGGCAGGCCGTATCCGTAACGGCGACCGCGCCGCACTGGAGAAACTGACCAAAGCCAACCTCCGTTTCGTCGTTTCGGTTGCGAAACAGTATCAGAACCAGGGCTTGAGCCTTCCTGACCTTATCAACGAAGGAAACCTCGGCCTTATCAAAGCCGCCGAGAAGTTCGACGAGACACGCGGATTCAAATTCATCTCCTACGCCGTGTGGTGGATTCGCCAGTCCATTCTGCAAGCGCTGGCAGAGCAGTCGCGTATCGTGCGTCTGCCTCTGAACCAGGTCGGTTCGATGAACAAAATCAACAAGGCTTTCCAGCGTTTCGAGCAGGAGCATGAGCGCAAGCCGTCCGCCGAAGAACTGGCGGAGCTGTTGGATATACCGGTTGAGAAAATCGCAGAGATACTGAAGATGTCGGGACGTCATGTCTCGGTGGACGCCCCGTTCGTAGAAGGCGAAGACAACAGCCTCATCGACGTGATGGTGAACGAAGATTCGCCCAACGCCGACCGCGGCCTGATCAGCGAATCGCTCAAAACGGAGATTGACCGCGCCCTCTCGACACTCACGCCGCGTGAGGCGGACATCCTGCGGAAGTTCTTCGGAATAGGCGTCGGCGAAAAAACACTGGAGGAAATTGGCGAAGAGCTGAACCTGACCCGTGAGCGCGTACGCCAAATCAAGGAAAAAGCAATTGAAAAACTGAAAAAAGGCGTTCGTTCCCACGTCCTGATGACGTATTTAGGATAACGGGGAACAGGTTACGGATTACAACCACACCAACGCCTTTCGGGGACTGGTGTGGTTGTGTGTAAAAACACGGAATAATCTAAAAAAAAACGATACTATGGTCAAAGTCAAAGAAAACGGAAAACGCGGTAAGAACCGCGGATGTCTGATTGCTATTTTGGTATGTGCAGCGCTGTATGTCGGCTTCTGCATCATGATTGTAAGCGCGCTGGGAAGCCTGTTCTCATCCGGCAGCACTACCGTCGAAAAGAACAGTGTCTATTGCCTGAAGATGTCGGGCACAGTTGTCGAGCAGGCACAAGAGGAAAGTCCCTTTGCCGCGCTGACAGGCAAAATGCCATACTACGGCAGACAGGAAGAGACCAAAGGTCTGAACGACATCCTGAGTAATATCAAACTCGCCAAAGAGGACGAACGCATCAAAGGTATCTACCTCAAAGGCGGCAAACTCGGCGTTGGACCGGCAAGCGCAAAAGCCATCCGGGACGCACTGGCGGACTTCAAGGAGTCGGGCAAGTGGATTATTGCCTACGCCGAGAACTACAGCCAGATGAACTATTACATCGCCTCCGTGGCGGATGCTGTTTATCTGAGTCCCGTCGGCTGCGTGGAGTGGCACGGTTTGGGTGGCACAAGGGGTTACTACAAACGCCTGCTGGACAAAATCGGCGTGGAGATGCAAGTGCTCAAAGTGGGCACGTTCAAGTCGGCGGTTGAGCCGTACATCCGGACGTCGATGTCAGAAGCTGACCGCAAACAGACCGAAATTTATCTGCACGGCATATGGGACAACATGACCGCCGCTGTGAGCCAAAGCCGCGGCATCAGCGTCGAGAAACTGAACGCGCTGGCAGACGAGATGATGGACATCGCGCCGGAGGAAGCATACGTTGCCGGCGGACTGATAGACAGCCTGATTTACCGGCAGAGTGTGGATACCATCATCAAGGGTCTGATGGACGGAGAGAAGTTCCACCTGCTCTCGCACAGCGCAATGAACGCCGTTGAACGTGACGAGCCGGACGGCGACGATGAAATCGCCGTGGTTTATGCCGAAGGCGAAATATCGGACAACGACGGTAACGGCATCGTGGCGGACGAGATGCTGAAGACGCTGCGGAAAGTGCAGAAGAACGACGACGTCAAAGCAATGGTCTTCCGCGTGAACAGCCCGGGCGGCAGCGCCAACGCAAGCGAAGAGATATGGCACGCGGTCAAACTGATTCAGGAGCAAGGTATTCCTGTGGTGGTTTCGATGGGCGATTATGCAGCATCCGGCGGCTATTACATCAGTTGCGAAGCGGATTATATCTTTGCGGAACCCACCACGCTGACCGGCTCGATCGGTATCTTCGGACTGATTCCGAACTGGAGCAAACTGCGCGACAAAATCGGTTATGACATCGACTGCATCGGCACGAACAAACACTCCGCAATGAACAGCACCATGGTGGCAAAAGGCATGGACGAAAGCGAGCGCGCAATGATGCAAGCCATGATTGAACGCGGCTACGACCTGTTCACCAAACGTTGCGCGGAAGGCCGTAAAATGGCGCAAGACGACATCAAAGCCATCGGCGAAGGACGCGTGTGGCTCGGTCAGGATGCTGTCAAACTCGGACTGGTGGACGCACTCGGCAACATCAACGATGCCATCGCGAAAGCAGCTGAACTGGCGGGACTGGAAGACTACAGCCTGACCTATTATCCGGCAAAGAAAGACCCGTTGGAGGAGTTCCTGAAGATGTTGGACAACTCGACGGACGAAGAAAAACTGATTGCTAAGCTCAAACAGCTGGTAAAAGAACCGCGCGTGATGATGCTCGCGCCGGTAGTGGAGATACGATAAATTTGAAAATTTGAAGATTGCGGACATCATATTGGCGCCGATAAGCTGGTTGTACGGCTTGGGGTTGGTAATACGGCATACCTTGTATGACGACCACTTGTTGCCGTCGCACGAAGTGAATGTGGCAACAGTCTGTGTCGGGAACCTCGCCGTTGGCGGAACGGGCAAAACCCCGCACGTGGAACTGCTGGTGCGCATGCTGAAAGACCGTTACAAAGTGGCGGTGCTCTCACGCGGCTACGGCAGAAAAACACACGGCTTCATCT
>CAJOFV010000010.1:0-26335 GCA_905233925.1 Paludibacteraceae bacterium | reverse complement strand
ACGAGTACAGCGGCTACGATAGGCGATGAGCCGATGCAGATACACCGCAAGTTCCCGGACGTGGCGTTAGCCGTCTGCGAAAGCCGTGTACGCGGCGTGAAGCAGCTGCAACGCATGGTACCTGATTTGCAGGTAGTCATCCTGGACGATGCCATGCAGCACCGCTCCCTGCGCTGCGGACTGACCATCATGCTGACCGCCCAGAACAACTTATACATCGACGACCACTTGCTCCCGGTGGGACGCCTGCGCGACTTGCCCAAACGCAATCTTGCTGCGCAAGCGGTCATCATCACCAAGTGCCCCGAAAACTTCAAACCCATCGACAAACGCGTCATTGATAACCGGCTGCACCTGGCGGCGTTCCAACAACTGTATTTCTCCAAGACGGTTTATGGGGAGGAATCGTTCCTTTCAAAGGACACCAAACCGCTGGTCGTAAGCGGAACGGCTAATCCGAAAGAGTTGTTTGCCCACGTGAAACAGCGTTGCCCGAAGGCACAGTTGCTCGCGTTCCGTGACCATCACCGCTTTGATCGGAAAGACCTGGTGCAGATAGAAACCGCCGCCGCAAAATGCGATTATGTGCTGACCACCGAAAAAGACTACGAACGGATGCTGCTGACAGACCTGCCGCAGCGCTTGGGCGAGAAACTGCACGTACTGCCGATTCAGGCGGAAGTCGATAACATCGAGGCACTCGACAAACAGATTACCTCTTATCTCAACGAACATCTTCGAAACAGCAAGAAACCATGACCATATTCAAACTCCTACACCGATTCATTCCGCCCTACCGGGGACAAGTGGCGCTGAATATACTGTTCAACATCCTTTCGACGGTGCTGTCGCTGTTCTCGTTTGCGACGATTATTCCCGTCTTGCGGCTGCTGTTCGGCCTGACCGAACTGAATGCACAATACACCGAACTCACTTCCGCGATGCCGCTGAAGGAGTACATGGAAGCCGCACGCGGAAACATGTACTGGTTCCTTGGAACAATGGTGGAGCAACACGGAGCGGGTTATGTGCTGTTCATGTTAGGCGTGTTCCTCGTGCTGACAACAGGCCTGAAATGCCTGTGCGCCTGGTTGGCAAACTTCTATATTGTGCCTATACGGACGGGCGTACTGCGCGACCTGCGGGGACAGCTCTACAAGAAAATAACACGGCTGCCTATAGGCTACTTCACGGAAGAGCGCAAAGGCGATGTCATGTCGCGTATGACAAATGACGTGAACGAAGTGGAAGCCAGTATCATGTCCTCGGTGGATATCCTGTTCAAGAACCCGCTGATGATACTGATTTACCTGATTATGCTGTTCTTCATCTCGTGGCAACTGACGCTGTTCGCTTTAGTGCTGCTGCCGGTAGCGGGACTGCTCATCGGACGCATAGGACGGTCGCTCAAACGCACCTCTACACGTGCCCAGGAACAAACGGCAGACATCCTCACCCAGATAGAAGAAACGCTCGGCGGACTGCGGGTGGTCAAGGCATTCAACGCCGAAGAGAAATTGCAGGCGCGTTTCGATAAACTCATCAACGAGACACGCACTACGTTCACGCGGATGAACAGACGCTACTACCTCGCGCACCCTGTGTCCGAATTTCTCGGAACGGGACTGATCGCTCTGCTGCTTTGGTATGGCGGCGGACTGATTCTGAACGAACACGCCCTCATCTCTATTACCTGATTCTGTTCTACTCGATTATCAATCCCGCCAAAGACCTGTCAAAAGCCTCATACGGCATCCGCAGGGGAACGGCTGCACTGGAGCGCATAGACAAAGTGCTCAACGCGGAGAATAACATCCGCGAAGCGGCAAACGCCGTCGTTCCGACGTTCAATAAGTCCATTGTGTACAAAGACGTATCCTTCGCTTACCGCGCAGAGACGGAAGTACTGAAGTCCGTCAACCTGGAGATTCCGAAAGGTGCTATGGTTGCTTTGGTTGGTCAGTCCGGAAGCGGCAAGACAACTCTGGCAGACCTGCTGCCACGTTTCTATGACGTCACGGAAGGTGCCATCACAATAGACGGCGTTGATTTGCGGCAAATGAAGATTCACGACCTGCGCGAACTTATGGGCAACGTGAATCAGGAAGCGATACTGTTCAACGACACGTTCTTCAATAACATTACCTTTGGTGTGGACATGTCCAAACCTGCCCCGAACGGACAGACGTGGCAGGAAGCCGTAGAACAGGCTGCACGGATAGCGAATGCGCATGACTTCATTGTGGCCACTCCCGACGGCTACCAAACTACTATAGGCGACCGCGGAAGCCGTCTCTCCGGCGGACAACGCCAACGCATATCAATAGCACGGGCTATTCTCAAGAACCCGCCTATTTTGATTCTCGACGAAGCGACATCGGCTCTGGATACCGAGTCCGAAAAGCTTGTGCAGGAAGCATTGGAGCACCTGATGAAAGACCGCACAACGCTGGTTGTGGCACACAGGCTGTCCACCATCCGCAACGCCGACATGATTTGTGTACTGCACAACGGACAGATCGTGGAGCGGGGCAAACACGACGAACTGCTCGCTCTCAACGGCTATTACGCCAAACTCTCTGCCATGCAGTCATAAGTTGAGCCGTTTGATGTAGCGTCTCAGGCTACTACGGCTGATTCCCAATTGTTTGGACATCGAGTATAGGCTCGTCCCTTCTTTGCGAAACTCGATAATCCGTGCACGGTAACGATGTGCCACCATGAGGTGCAAGGCGGTCTGATGACCCTGCGGACGCCCTAACACAACTCCTTCCGCCCGCTTGCGCGCCAGCGCTTCGCGCGTACGCTGGGATATAAGGTTACGTTCTATTTCCGCCGATAACCCAAACGCAAAAGCCAACACTTTCGCGCTGATATCATCCCCCAAACGATAACCGTCCTTAATCGTCCACAAGCGGCACTCACGGGACATACAGATATTCAGAATCTCCATAATCATAAAAAGGTTACGGCCCAAGCGGCTCAACTCCGAGCATATAATCACATCGCCTTTCTGCATCTTGCGCAACAGTTTTCCCAGTTTGCGGCGCTTGTACGTTTGCGTGCCGGAGATGGTTTCTTCTATCCAGTTACCGATTACAATGTTGCGCTGTTTGCAAAACTCCGTTATTTCAAAACGTTGGTTCTCCACTGTCTGTTTTTCGCTGGAGACGCGAATATAACCGTAATACATAAGCCTTTTTTGCACAAAGATACAACAAAATTTGCGTATTTCAAAAAAAAGTTGTACCTTTGCAGGCAAAATCAGCATAAAGCAGTGAATAACGAGAAAGTCATCGAGGTAACCGGAGCTCGTGTGAACAACCTGAAGAACGTGGACGTGACTATTCCGCGTGACAAACTTACGGTCATTACGGGTTTAAGCGGTAGCGGCAAGTCGTCCTTGGCGTTCGACACGCTTTTTGCAGAAGGACAACGCCGTTACATTGACACTTTCTCGTCCTACGCGCGCGGATATATAGGGAATATGCAGCGTCCTGACGTGGACAAGATAACCGGATTAAGTCCGGTTATTTCCATCGACCAGAAGACGACGCACAAGAACCCGCGTTCGACAGTCGGTACGATTACCGAAGTTTACGACTACCTGCGTCTGCTCTACGCCCGTGCAGCCGAGGCCTATTCCTACCTCACGGGCGAAAAAATGGTGCATTATACTGACCAGCAAATCATTGACCTCATCGGGAACGACTACGCCGGCAAAAAGATTTATCTGCTTGCGCCGCTTGTGACCGGCCGTAAAGGACACTACAAGGAACTGTTTGACACGGTTCGCAAGAAAGGTTTTCTGCAAGTGCGTGTGGACGGCATCATCACGGATCTGACGTTCGGCATGAAAGTGGACAGATACCAGAACCATAATATCGAGTTGGTGGTGGACAAGCTGAAAGTGTCCGAAGACGGAGAAGACCTTGTACGGCTACGGCAATCTGTGGATAAAGCCATGACGCAGGGTAACGGCGTGATGATGATTGCAGAGGCGGACAGCAACGACAAGCCGCGCTTTTTCAGCCGTAACCTCATGTGCCCGACGACAGGACTGAGTTATCCCGAGCCTGCGCCTCATTCGTTCTCGTTCAATTCGCCCAGCGGGTGGTGTCCCTGCTGCAAAGGACTGGGAAAGGTTACGAGTGAAAAGCTACAGACTGCGGGCGAAGAGTTGGATGATATTGTACGGGACGACACGAACTGGTATCAGCGGCTTGTGGAATATACGCTGCACGAAGAAGAGGATGAAGAAACCGAAAAAAAGAGCTTCAGCGTCTGCCCCGAATGTGGTGGCAAGCGCCTGAACAAAGAAGCACTCAGTTACCGCTTTGCGGGAAAGTCCATCGCCGAACTGTCCGAAATGGACATCGGGGAACTGCTGCCCTTCCTCGAACACGTCGCGCCTAATCTGAACAGCAAACAACAGGCCATCGCGGAACCTATTCTCAAAGAGATTATTGCCCGGCTGCGTTTTATGCAGAGTGTCGGACTGAGTTATTTGAGTCTGGGTCGTTCGTCCGAAAGCCTGTCCGGCGGTGAGAGCCAACGCATACGGCTTGCCACCCAGATAGGCAGCCGGCTGGTCAATGTGCTGTATATCCTGGATGAACCAAGCATCGGTCTGCACCAACGCGATAACATGCGGCTTATCCGCTCCCTTAAAGAACTGCGCGACCTCGGCAACTCGGTCATTGTGGTGGAGCATGACGAACAGATTATGCGCGAGGCGGATTACATTGTTGATATTGGCCCCAAAGCCGGACGATTAGGCGGAAAAATCATGTTTCAGGGAACACCGGAAGAGTTGCTCAAAGCGGATACTCTAACCGCACAATATTTACGCGGGGAGAAGAAAGTGGAGAGCCGGAGAGATATCACGGAAAACGGACAACACGCCGTTCTCACGCTCCGCGGGTGCAAAGGGAATAATCTGAAAGATGTGACCGTTTCGTTCCCGTTAGGAAAGATGATCGGCGTTACCGGCGTCAGCGGAAGCGGCAAATCGACCCTTATCAACCAAACGCTCTACCCCATCCTTTCGCAGTATTTCTACCGCAGCCTGCTTAATCCGCTGCCGTACGAGGCTGTTGAAGGAATTGAACATATCGACAAAGTAATCGCGGTGGATCAAAGTCCCATCGGACGCAGTCCGCGGTCAAATCCCGCAACGTATACCAACGTCTTCAATGACATCCGCGAACTGTTTGCCCAACTGCCGGAAGCAAAAATCCGTGGCTGGAAAGCAGGACGTTTTTCGTTCAACACCAAAGGCGGACGGTGCGAAGCCTGTGCGGGCAACGGCTACAAGACGATTCAAATGCACTTCCTGCCGGATGTCTATGTGCAGTGCGAAGAATGTGGCGGTTTGCGCTACAACAAAGAGACGCTGGAGGTCAAGTTCAAAGGCAAAACTATCAGCGAAGTGCTTGATATGACTGTCAACCAGGCGGTGGAGTTCTTTGAGGCGCAGCCGTATATTCTCAAGAAAATCAAGACCATTCAGGAAGTCGGTCTCGGCTATATCAAACTCGGGCAGTCATCCACTACCCTTTCGGGCGGCGAGAGCCAGCGTATCAAACTGGCAACCGAATTGGCACGCCCGTCCACCGGCAAGACGCTGTATATCCTTGACGAGCCGACAACAGGTTTGCATTTCGAGGACATACACATCCTGCTCAACGTGCTGCGCAAACTGGTGGACAAGGGTAATACAGTCATTGTCATCGAGCATAATCCGGACGTTATTCGCGCCTGCGACCATCTGATAGACCTTGGTCCCGAAGGCGGCCGCGACGGAGGACATATTGTCGCCACCGGCACAGTCGAAGACCTGAAGAATAATCCTGCGTCCCTGACCGGAAAATATATATAACACCGTGGAAAGTCCTTTGCTCATAATATTGGTCGTTCTTGCAGCCATTCTGCTTGTGCCGCTGGTTTGCAGAAAGATTCACGTGCCATCCATCGTCGGTTTCATCCTGACAGGTGTGCTGCTTGGCCCGTCAGCGTTAGGCGTGCTTGCCAACACGCCATCGGTAGCTCTTATGGGCAAAATCGGTCTGTTGTATATCATGTTCCAAGTTGGTATCGAGATAGACCGCAATGACTTCCACCAACAGCGTTACCGGAGTGCGTTTTTCGGTTTGCTGTCATTCCTTTTCCCGTTTATTATCGGCACAGCAGCCGGTCTGTTGTTTGGCTGGACATGGCGTTCGGGACTGCTCTTGGGCGCGATGTTGGGCTCGCACACCCTGATGACCTACCCGATTGTGAGCCGCTACGGCATACAGAAAACGCCTGCGGTCAATATTGTCGTCGGCGGAACGATGCTTACCATTACCCTGTCGCTGTTGGCTTTGGCGTTCCTGACGGCAGATGACACCGACGTGAAGTGGTATATCTCACTTTCAAAAGTGGCGGTGATGTTGGTGCTGATTCTATGGTTTTTTCCGCTGCTCTGCCAGTGGGTTTTCAAGCGTTGGCAGGACTCTGCAACTTCCTTCATGTTAGTGATGGTGTTGCTTGTTGCATCAGCGTGGTTGGCAGACTGGACAGGCTTGGACGCTATTTTAGGGGCGTTCATTTGCGGCGTGGCGCTGAACGGACGTGTACCGAATCACAGCCCGCTGATGAAGCGCATTAACTTTGTCGGCAGTAACTTGTTTGTGCCGATTTTCCTGCTCGGCGTAGGCTTGATGATTGATATAGAGGTATTCTGGGAGAGTTGGCTGGTGTGGGCTGTCGCAGGTGCAATGATTGCGAGCAAACTTATCGGCAAGTGGACGGCGACGTTTGTCACACAGCGGCTGTTCGGACTGTCGGATGTCGAGCGCCAACTGATGTTCAGTCTCACACACGCTACCGCGGCGGGCACATTGGCTATTGTCGCTATCGGCTTTAATGCCGGCGTTTTCAATGACGAGACCCTTAACGGCGCGATTATCATGATTCTTGTGCTCTGCACAATTTCCTCTTTCCTTACTGAACGCGCCGCGAAGCAAATCGCGTTGCAGGAAGAGGCGAAACTGGAGTCCGAACGTACGCAGGACAACTGGACGTTCATTTGTGTTGGAGACGAAAAGAATGACCATCTGAACCGTTTGGCGGAATTGAGCCAACTGAACAATGTCGAACTCGTTGAATGTACAGACTGGCAAGAGACGCTCAAACTGATTGAACACACCGGCAAATCAACCATCGTCTATAAGGAACGTCAGCCGCTGAATACGATTAACCGGCTGTTGGTGGCTGTGCCCAGATACGCCGAGAAAGAGCACGATTTCATTTCCTGCTTCGGCCAGCTCCGACGCTTGAGCAGCCAAATCGGAGCCAAAGTCATTTTCTACGCTACGCCCGAGACGCGTCAGGCACTCAAAGCCCTCTGCCATCGTCCTGGAAAGTTCTTGCGGGCATCCTATCGCGAAATTGAGGACTGGGAAGACGCGCTGCGTTTGGCACAAGATATCGAGCAGAACGACTTGGCGGTATTTATCGCGTCACGCCACGCCACTCCGAGTTATCATCCGCTGTTCGAGAAGATTCCGGACATGCTGCAGCGGTTCTTTGCGACACATAGTTTCCTGCTGCTTTATCCGGAGCAGAACACAGAATGGGAAGGTCAGGATACGGTGCTGACGGACATCCCACAAGCCGACTCGACATGGCGAATCGTCGTGTGGGTCAAAGACGCTGTCAACCGCGTCATTCACAACATCCAGTTCAGAAAATAGCCGCAGCAATTTCTGCCTGCACAGCAGGCGAATTCGGAACCAACGGCAAGCGCAGGACGTTTTCAATAACGCCCTTTTTGGCGAGTGCGGTTTTGATGCCAGACGGATTACCTTCCTTGAAGAGCAAACCGATCAGCGGCGCCAGTTCGGCTTGCAGTTTACTATCCGCCTCATAGACAAGCCGCCGCGCTTCTGCGGGATAAGCATTCGAGAGCACGGAAATAAGTCCCGCTCCGCCAGCTTGCATAATATCCGCCGTCAGTCCGTCGTCGCCGGATATAACCAGCAGCGACGTTCCCTTTGCCAAATCTATCAAATGCTTTATCTGCTCCAGATTACCGCTGGCTTCCTTGACACCGGCGATTTTGGCGGGACAGGCGTTGTAAATGCGCATCACCGTCTCCGGCAGCAGGTTCACGCCCGTGCGCCCGGGTACATTATATAATATAACAGGCAGGGGCGAAGCTTCCGCCACGGCACAGAAATGCCGGAAAAGTCCTTCCTGCGAGGGTTTGTTGTAATACGGGCAGACGCTCAAAATGGCCTCGAAGTCGGACAAATCGTCCGTGCGCAAGGTCTCGCAAACCGCGGCGGTGTTATTTCCGCCGACGCCCAGAACGAGCGGGATTCTGCCTGCAATATAATCTATAATCGTGCGGCGTACGGCAAGGCGCTCCTCATTTGTTTGCGTCACCGCTTCGCCGGTGGTTCCGAGCACGACGATATAATCCGTCTTGCCTGCGATTTGCATGTCCAACAACCGTTTCAGTGCTTCAAAATCCACACTTCCGTCCGCTTGGAACGGCGTAATCAGGGCTGTGCCCAAGCCTCGTAACTTCCTCATTTAGTTTGTATCATTTTAAGGTATTTGACAATCTGTTCGAACAGGAACTGCGGCGTTTCCTGCGGCGGTGTGTTGATGAGCAGTTCGTGCGTTGCGCCCTCCATGTTCAGCCCCGCGCGGAAGTCTGCACGGGCGTACATCGCTACATAGCGCAACGGCAGCACAGGACGCTGTGTAAGGTCAATCAGCAGGTCATACTGCCGCTTTTGCAGGTCGGCAATAATGTCCTCTTTCGGTGCACCGAGGATGTTGATGTCGCGGCGTCCCATGATACGGCTTTGCGGCAGCACGAGCGACGTGATTTCTTTCTTGTCGCAGAATCCCCACAGCACCACATCTTTGTCTTGCTTGAGCAGTTCATCCCGAATGGCTTTGACTACGGTATTCTTCTCGATGAAGTCGCTTTCGTACAGCACCAAAACGCTCCGTACATTGTCATACTTCGGGAAAACCGCTTGCCGCTCCGGCTGTTTCCGGAGCCGGTACTGAAATATGCGTTCTTTTATACTCATTGCAACATAGCTAAAAATTCTTCTTCCGTTACCAGGGGCACGCCGATACTTTCGGCTTTCTTGCGCTTCTCGGGACCCATGTTTTCGCCCGCAAGGATAAACGAGGTCTTCTTGCTGACCGACCCGACGTTTTTGCCTCCGTGCGCTTCAATCAAATCCTTGTACTCATCGCGGCTGTGATGCGCAAACGTTCCGCTGATGACAATGCTTTTGCCCGCCAGAGCATCACTCACCACCTCCTGCTCCGTTTCTGTCGCTTCCATTGTAACGCCTGCCTGGCGGAGGCGGTTCACAATCTCCAGATTTCGCATGTCCAGGAAATAGGCGGTTATATTGTCCGCGATTTGGTCGCCCACATCATCAATGGTAGTCAGTTCCTCCTTCGTCGCCCACTGCAAGGTGTCGATGGACGTGAAGCGGCGCGCAATCTTCTTGGCGGTTGTTTCGCCGACCATACGGATGCCCAACGCGAACAGCACGCGCGCCCACGGCACTTGTTTGCTTGCCGTTATGCCGGCAAGGATATTATCTGCGGACTTGTCGCCAAGCCGTTCAAGACGGGCAATATCTTCTTTGTGCAGGTCGTAAATATCCGCAATATTGCGCAGCATGCCCTCACGGAAGAACAGTTCGATGGTCTCTTCGCCAAGTCCGTCAATGTTCATCGCTTTGCGGGAAACGAAGTGCACTATTTTGCCGATTTGCTGCGGGGCACAGCCGCTTTCATTCGGGCAGCGCCAAGCCGCTTCGCCTTCCACGCGCACAAGTGGTGTGCCACATTCAGGACAGTTAGTCGGGAACACAAATGCCTGACCTTCTTGCGTCTCGGTTGCGTCTCGGCTGGGACTCGAAGCAGTCTGATGTTCAACTGATACGATTTTTGGGATTATCTCACCGCCTTTTTCTACCCACACCATATCGCCTTCACGCAAATCGAGCGAGCGGATAAAATCCTCGTTGTGCAGGGTCGCCCGCTGCACCATCGTACCTGACAGTTGTATCGGGTCAAGGTTCGCCACGGGTGTCACGACGCCTGTTCTGCCCACCTGGTAGGTAATCTGCCGCAGCTTGGTCAGTTGGCGCTCCGCAGGAAACTTGTAGGCAATTGCCCAACGCGGCGTCTTGGCAGTGTAACCGAGCGACTGCTGTTGCTGCAAGTTGTTGACTTTCAGCACTATACCATCCGTCGCCACCGGCAGGTTCTTGCGTTCCTTGTCCCAATAACTGATGAACGCATTCACCTCGTCCAGCGAGCGACACACCTTCATCGCGTCCGAAACGGGGAAGCCCCATTGTTTGGCGGTCTGCAGGCGGTCAAAGTGATTGTCCGCGGGCAAATCCTCGCCCAACATATAATACAAGTAGCACGTCAGTCCGCGGCGTTTGACCTCTTTCGGGTCAAGCAGTTTGAGTGTACCGGAAGCGGCGTTGCGCGGATTGGCAAACAGCGGTTCTTCCTGTTCCTCGCGCTCACGGTTGAGACGTTCAAAACTCTCCCAGGGCAGCAGCACTTCGCCGCGCATTTCGAAATGCGCAGGCACACCGTCCACGTGCCACGGAACAGTGGCTATTGTCTTGATATTATCGATGACATTGTCGCCTTTCTGCCCGTCGCCGCGCGTGACTGCCTTCACCAAATTGCCGTTCTCGTACCACAGCGAAATGGACAACCCGTCGTATTTGAGTTCGCACACAATCTCCGCGTCCGCCGGCAGTTTGCGCAGCCAGTCCTGAATCTCGTCCAGGCTGTAACTGTTCGCCAGCGAAAGCATCGGATAACGGTGCGCCACCTGCTCAAAGCCGGCTTTCGGCTTGCGTCCTTTGGCTTTCGATTCCGCGAGGTCGGAACCCACGTGCTGCGTCGGCGAGTTCTTGTCGAACATATCGGGATACTGTGCCTCCAAGTCCTGCAAACGGCGCATCTTTTCGTCGAACTCACGGTCAGACAGCGTCGGCATGTTAAGCACATAGTAACGATAGTTGGCATCTTCCAACTCCTTCCGCAGCGCAAGAATCTCCTCGCGTTCGGGCTGTTCTATTTGCGAAAAAAGGTCTCCCACGGATTCTGCTGATTGTTTACGGTATAATCACTCTGAATTTGTATGTTTGTCCCTCGTGATAGATAACCACCACATATAATCCTGCTTGTGCCGGACGCGGCACGAGCTGCCAGTCGTCCGTTATCTCATCCTGCTCCAACATTCTGCCGTCCACCGAATATATCCGGTAATACGCTTTCATCTGCACGCCCGCGGCGTTGCGTATATAGATACCGTCAGCGCCGTTATACACTTCCCACGAATTGAGGTTCAGCTTCGACAGCGGCTCTTTCGTGCCGTCCAGCCGCAAGCCCACTAACACGGGGTCATGGTCGGAGCAGCGGAACATCGTCGCGTCGCTCGACTTGTCGTAGGTATAAGCGTCATCTTCGTCCGAATTGATGTGATAGGCCGCCATTCCGGTAATCTGCGGCAGCAACGTCTCGTTGCTGATGGCATGATCCAGATAGCCCGCCTCGCTGTGGTAGGTATAGCTGTAACTGCTGTCGCGGTGGAACCAACGGTGCAGATCCGTCATTCCGTCCGACACAAACACCATAATCGGGTCTTCTTTCCCGTACGCATTGAGGTCACCCATAATCAGGATGTCCGACTCATCGCCCAACTGCGCCGCCAGACGCTTGTAGGTCGTCAGCACTGCCGACGCTTCACCTTTGCGGGCGTTGTTATATCCGCCCTGACCGTCGCCCTGGTCAGCGTCTGCCCCAACGCCGCCGCCAGACTTCGCCTTGAAGTGGTTAATCGAATAAATGAACAACTCGCCCGTCGCTTTTTCGCGGAACAACTGCATCTTCTTGCGGTTGGCAACGCCCGTTTCGATATGTTGCATCTCGCCCACCGTCTCCACCACGTCCGAGCAATACACATACCCCGACTTCGTGTACGTGCCGCTTGCCGCCTTCACTTCATGAACGTACGTGAACGTACGCCCGGTGTTCTTGGTCAGGTCTTCGGCGATTTCCTTCAGGGCGTTGTTGCCCTGCTGCACCTCCACCAGGCCGTATATGTCCGCGTTGATTTTCGCCAGTGCTTTGCTCACTTTCGCACGCTGCTTCTGGTGCTGCGCATTGTCTTTTGGACCCGGCGAGCTGTACTGCTCCACCAAGTAATACTCCAGATTCGCGCCGCATACCAGCAGCGTATGTTCGCCGCTTATGTCCACATTCGGAATACCTTTCTCCAAGTCCGAACGGGTGTTTCCACGCCATTCGCCGCTGACGAACGTCAGGGAGTTGGCAGCCACTTTTGCTTCCAGGTTATATATTTTCTCACCCATGCGGTGATAGCCGCTCACGGCATACAGCGGCAAACTGCCGTTCGCGTTCAGCGTGCCTATATTATAATATTCCGTAGTGCCCGGGCGCTCTTGGTTGGTCGGCGAGAAGATTCTTCGCGGCGAGACAGCAAGACCATTGTAATTGCTGGTAACAATCAGGGGAGTATCAAAGATAACCGTTTGACCGATGTAGGGTGTCAGTTCTGCCACTGTCCAAGTCTCGGGATCAGCGATAGAGACATGCACCTGCGCAGCCGCTGCAAGCGTCAGAACGGACAATACAAGACTGAATATTCGTTTTTTCATAACTGTGGTATTAAATTTGCCGCAAAAGTACAAAAAAAAAATGACACGTGCAAATTTTTTTTGATGTTTAATGTTTAATGTGTAATGTGTAATGCCCCAAAAGTGCGATTGCACATACTTTTTGGGATTTTTGTTAATACACAAATAAATCTGCACTTTTGGTGCAGATTTATTGTTTTTTGAGGTTTATAACGCTGTCTTTTTACTCCTGCTTGCGGCCGATGATGTCGTAGAGTTCTTTGCCGCGGAGGATGTACATGCGACCGTTACGGAAGAACTTCTGAACTTGGTCGGAGTTGGAACGTGCATTGTTGATGTTGGAAACAACAGGCTCCAACACATGAACAGTGAATAAAATCACACTGTCACAACCGTTGATGTTCAAAAGTGAATCCACAAGCAGCGTGTCACCCACTACGTCCAAAACAATTTGGTCTCCGTGCATTTCAACCCATTCGCCTGCCGTAATCGTCTCTTCGCGTTCGGTGTCCGGCGATACAGGAAGCACATTCAGCGTAAAAGTAACCACCGAATCGCAGTTGTTGATAGTCTTCAAGGTCAAAGTCTTGTAGCCTGCTTCGGTGAAGGTCTCCGTCTCCCAAGTATAAGGCAGTTCGCTTGCGCAGATAGTGGCTTCATCGGTCACGTTATATGTCGGAAGGACATTGAGCGTGAAAGTAACGGTTGAGTCGCAACCTACGGAACTGGTCAACGTTTTGGTTATTACGCCTGCTTCGGTGAAGGTTTCTCCTTCCCAAGAATAAGGCAATTCGCTTGCGCAAATAGTTGCTTCGTCATTCACGTTGTAGGTCGGAAGGACATTGAGCGTGAAAGTAACAGTTGAGTCGCAACCTACGGAACTGGTCAACGTTTTGGTTATTACACCTGCTTCGGTGAAGTTTTCTCCTTCCCAAGTATAAGGCAATTCGTTCTGGCAAATGGTAGCGCCGTCAGTGGTGTTGTAAACAGGACGTGCTTCTACAACCAACGTAACGACGGAGTCACCGCCTGTACGGTTAACCAAAGTTACCGTGTGCGTGCCTGCAGCATACTCTTTCCCTTCGTAGGAGAAAGTTGTTCCCTCACATACGCTGCCGCTGGCTTCGCCGGTGTTGTCAATGGCGTTAACCTTTACTTCTGCCGAGCGGACAAACTCATAATATGCGTCCGTAGCCGCAGCAGTAGCCGTCAGAGTGGTTGTTCCTTTATAAACGGGCAGATTTTCTGCGTTGATAATCTTCTTGTCAGCCGCCTCGTAGGTAAGAGCACGACCATTTGCGGAAGCAGCAGGCTCTCCAAGCGGCTGCAGAGCAGTAAACTCAAACACCGTGAACGTAATCGGGTCAATGGCTTTGAGTTTCGGTGCCGAAGTGGCCGTTTCAAGCGCAGCCACGCTCATTGCTTCATCAATGGCAGTGCGGGCGGTAGCAATGTCGTTGGTAATCTGTGTCAGGTCGCCTTCGCCTTTATCTTTCAAGCCTTCCAGAGCGTTAATAACGGCTTTTGCGTTTGCATAAGCGGTTTTAACGTCTTCGGCATTATCCAACAAGCCTTTGAGCGTGATTTGGGAATTGCGAATCTCTTCCGCTGTTTTGGTGGCATCCTTCACGTCGTACGTGGTTTTCATGAGGGCATCCATAGCATTATAGTATGCAGTCGGGACATTGTCCTTGTAAGGAGTAATGTCCTTGCCGTCCTTGAACACTTCAAAGAGGTAAATTGCCCAGTGACGGTCATAGTGTGCTCGGGAAATAAGATACCAACGATATTCAGTACCTGTCTGTGTCTCCTTCTGCCCCAAAATATTAGCGGTAGCGCTATAACCGTCATCATATTTCAATGCTGCATATTTATCGCCTAAAAAATTATATTTTCCATGAATATTCCAGTAGGAATTATTATCCATAGCTGTCCAACAGATGTTGCTGCCACTCGTTCCGGATTCGCCGACAGGTCCGCATGTTCCGTATTGATATGAAGACAGATACGAAGAGTTACAATACGTCTTGGCAGCATTCGTACCTGTTATTGTAAACAACAAATCGGTGGTAGCCGTGTAGTTGTTTGAGGTAACGGACTTTACTTTGTCCTTTCCAGCCTGCACAAACCCGGCTCCTTTAACAGAATAAATGTAGTACTGTCCGTTGTTGGTAATGGATGTGACATCGTTGTACCAAGCGGGTTCAGAAACAGCTGCAGAAGCAGCGAGAGTGGCGAAAGCAGCCACGAAGAATAAGTAGATTTTTTTCATTATAATTTGATTTTTATTTTGCTATTATTGTTGCCTTGGGCTTGTCTTGGACTTTTCTTGGGCTTTTCTCGGGCTTCGTTGCCGTCCTTTTGCCGTCCTTTTGCCGTCTTTGGCAGGTTGAGGGTCAGTTAAATTTTATTGCCAAAACGGCGGCAAAGGTAGTACAAAAAAAGCAAGCGGGCAAATGCCACTTGCTTTTTCCGAATAAACGAACGCGTAATCTTAAAAAACAGTACTATTTTTACAGTCTTTAGCCTCGTTTATGGGTATAAAATCTTAAAAATCTTATTCTGCCGGTTTGGCATCGTTGACGATGACAATCTTGCCGGAAGCGATGCGACGCTTGTTGCCCTCGAAGAAGGTGTAGAAGTACAAGGTATTCGGGTTCAACGTTACGCGCACGCCGGAATTCTCGTTCACGACATCATTCAGCACTTCGCGCCCGTTCGCATCGACCTTGATGATGGCATCGTTCTGGTCGCAAACCGGAATCATCTCGACGAGATCAACCATGTGACCGTTGCGATCGAAGAGGTAGAACTGAACGTTGCTGCGGAGTGAAGCGACAAGAATATCCATCGTGCCGAAGAGGCGTTTGAGCAGTACATCTCGCGGTTCGGGCGTCTGGGCATCATCAATCGTGGTGTACGTGAAGAGCAGTTGATAAACGCGCGTTTCGTTGTTCTCCGCAGTACACATGATGAGCGTCGTGTCGCCAATGTTCTCACCCGGCTTGATGCTAATCTCCGCTTTCGGGTCGTTCGGAATAGCGGTTACCTCCGGCGCAGTCTTGCCTTCGCCGACGAAGTAGGTGTAGAACTGTTCTTCCGGACTAAAGTCACGGAGCGAAACGCCGTCCAGGAGAATGTCCTTGAGCCAGTTGTCATCGGATTCGCCAGTGGACTGGTGCAAGCTGTAGGTGTTGCGCGAGCCGTCCTGCGCCTTGACTTCGATGAGGATGGTGTACGATTCTTCCATCCATATGGAGTCAGTAGCCAGCGAGTCGGACAGCACGTAGGTCACGTTCTCCGGCGTGTAGTAATCCGTTGAATCCGTTCCGCTCGGGAAGACGATGTTATAATCGGTTACCTCGGGCTTGAAGTCGAGCAGCGGTTCGCCGTTAATCATAATGGATTTGAGTGTGGCATCACCTTTGCGACGGAAGAGGTAAGTAATCGTATAAACGTTCTCGATGTTGTTGTTATACGGATAAACGGTAATCGTCTGGCGCGCCGTAACGGAATCAATCCGTTGTACAGAATCCACCACAATCGTCTGGCAGACATCCGAAGCAATTGCCGTCAGAGTAGGCACAGTGTCCACGCCAAACGGAATTTCGAGCGTATATTCGGACTGCAGCGAGTCAAAGGCGATATGATAACCGTCGTTGAAGACAATGTTGCTAAGGAAGAAGTTGTCACTCTCCTGCGGCTCAAAGACAACGCGGTAGGTTTCCGTGGTCTTGCCGTCTTCGGCGGTCACGTGGATCTGCACGGTGTCTGCGGCTTCGCCGGGCAGAATGCTGATGTCACCCGTTTGACCTTCGTGGCCTTTGATGAAGGTAACGACAGGCACAGATTCCATACAACTGAGCGGCGTGCCGCGGTAGAACGGCGTCTCGGCGTCGAAGTCCGAAAGAGGATTACCGTTAACCAGAATCATACCGAGCGTTGCGTCTGTGGATTTCTTCATGGAGAAGTGAACCGTGTAAACGCGCGTGTTGCCGTTCTGGGCACGCACGTGGATTTCAATCTTGCGGTTAACCGCCTTGACGGAATCCGGCAATTCAGTTGTGACAAACTCCTCTTCCTCCGCATAACCCAGCGTCTGGAATATATCTCCTTGCGCGCCGTAAACTTCGGGCAAGGATGTTGCGGAAGCATCCAACGTCACGTAGTAGTCGTAGACGCGGCTGTTGAAGTTGGAGAGCGCCTTGTTGTCCACGTAAATCATCATCAGCGTATCCACATCGGACTTGGCGATTTCGTAGTTGATGATGTACGCTCTGCTTTGGCCGTTCTCGGCTGTCGCGGTAATCTTATACGTAATGCGTGTTTCGTCGGAATATCTGATGGTGTCAAACTTCAGCGGCTGCTGCCACTCGTCACCCTTATCGGCTTCAATTGTCCAGAATTCTGTGCTTCCTGCCGGCAGCGTGATGTTATAAGTCAGCTTATCACCGTCGAAGCCCGGAATAGTGTCGCCGTTCAGGTCGATGTTCGGAATGGTGTCACCGTTTACGTATATTATCGAAAGCGTGTCAACCGTGGACGGCGTTTTGTCAAATACGACCGTGTAAACAGCCGGGTTGGCAGTCTGGTCTTCCGGTTGAACGGTAATCGTAGCCTCCCAACCTTGCTTGTAATCAAGGGTCTGTTTGGGATGTCCCTTCTGACCGATGATTTCCGGCGCGGTGTGGATGCCTACAGGCAGATTGACGTGATAATAGGTCTGCTCCGGCTTGAAGACTGTTTCGAATTTGGTGTATTCGTCAATAGACAGCGTATCGATCATAATCATGCTGAGCGTTGCGTCTTTGGACGGCGGTGTCTGGAAATCAAGCGTATACGTCTTGTCGGTTATACCGTCTTTGGCCGTTACATCCAGATAAACGGTCATCTTCTCCTGACGGATAGCGACGGTTTGTCCATCGACCTTCAGCGTTGCGCTAACTTTCGGTGTAGCCGTTGTTCCGGATTTGAGGTTGATAACGTAACCTGAGTTCTGCGGGTCGAAACTCAAGGTCGGGTTCAGTTCGGGGTCAAACTTGTCGAAGGACTTGCCGTCCAACAGGATGTCCGCCAGTTCGGCGTCGTTGGAAAGCGCCTGAACATATACCTTGACCACATAAATCTCGGTCATTTTGCCGTCTTGCGCAGTAACAATCACGGAGTCGCGTGCGCCGTAATCCGTGACGTGTTTGCGTACTTCCACGTTCTGGAAGTTGTCCTCGGAAGCCACAGTTATTTCAATCGCATCTGTCGGCGAGTTCGCGGAGTAGTTGTGACGACCGATTTCGAACTCTTCAACCGGCGTGCCGTTGACCATAATACCGGTCAGGTACGCGTTGTGCGAAGGCTCGGAGTTGACAGTAACGATATACTCTTTCTTGGTTATTCCATCCGCCGCAGTAACGAGCAGTTTGGTATCTTCTTCGTTCAGTTTGCCAAGCGTCAGTTCAACTTTCTGCTTGGTATCCGCCACTTCGTAGGTAAGCGACGGCATTTCCGGCTCTGTCACTTTGGCATACGGTGTCGGGAGGGTAATCTCGTAGGTCAGCGAATCCGGACGGAAGCCGGCAATCTCTACGCCGTCCAACTTGATAGAAGTGAGGTCGGTAATGTTCGTCTGCGTCGGCTTAACTTCCACTTCGTACGTGTTGGTATGGAGGCCGTCTTCGGACGTAACGACGATGGTGTATTGTGCGTTCTTCGGCGTTACGGTAATCTTCTGATTCAGATTTTCTTTGCCGACTGCCTGAATAGCCACCGCGGTATCCGTATAAACGGTGTAGTCACCCACTGCAAAGCCCTTGAGCGGTTCGCCATCCACAAGGATGTTTTGCAGGTTGGCATCATCCGACAACTCCGCCGGATAAATCAGTTTGTATGTATGCTCGGCTTTGTTGCCCAGAACATACCATGTCATACCGGCTGCGCTTTGGGTGTAAATAACCGAGTCAGTTTCGGTAACACGTGTGAAGGATGTTAATGTCGGGTGCTCCGTCTGCTGCTTTTCGTATTTGTCCTCACCGAATCCCGAGATGTCTTTTCCGTCAAACATAAACTCCTTGAGTTGTGCGGAAGTAGGATCGTCATTTTCGGCGAGTTTGACAGTATAAGTGCCCTGTGCGCCGTTCTCGGCAGTAACGATGATGTTGCCGTTCTTCACGTCCACAATCTGGTCATCAGACTTTTTCTCGAAGGTAAAGATCGGGAAGGACGTGGCATCGAGCGTGTATTCCTTGGTGTTCTCGGCAAAGTCGGTAACATGCGAGAGGGACTTGAGCGTTACGTCATCGGAAAGGTCTGTAACGAACTTCACTTTGTACGTGCGTGCGTCGCCGTATTCGGGCGTTACAACGATGGTCAGCGTGCTGTCCTTGAAGTCGGAAGTAATAGTCTGGCGACTGCTTGCAGGAACGGCCTCGAAGTCGGGCAGTTGCTTCTGCGAGGACTTGAGATGATACTCATATTCGTTGGTCTCGGCAACAAACTTGTTCCACTCTGCCCCACCGAATTTAATGGCGCTGAGCACATTGCGCTGCTCCAACGGACGTTTCACTTCAAGGGTATAGTTCGCAGTCTTGCTGTCTTCGCCGTAGTTCACGATCGTAGCCGTACGAACGCCGTATTCGCCATTTGCCGTTTCTGCGGTCCAAACCACTTTCTGCGCCTGGTCAGGCACTTCGCCGGTAAAGGTCAGCGTCGGAATCTCCACACGCTCCGGGTCGGTCAAAGTAACCGCAAACGAGTTGCCGGACTTGGTGGCGTTAATCGCATCCACTTTCAGTGCGGAGAGCACGTTATTAAACGTGAAGTGCACGTAGTCCACCGTCATATCCGCCTCGCTGCCGTCCGTCAGCGTGGACACAGACTCCTTGTACATGGAGTTGAGAATAATATTCATTTGCGTCGGCGCGGAAACCGTGTTATTCGCAGGAGCAAGGTCGTATGAATATTCTTTGTAACCGGTGTTTGCCTCGGTCGAGAACACCAGCTCTTTATTGCCGCTACCGCTCAACTGGTAAACAATACGGTTGCTGCCGCTGACACTACCTGTTTTGGCTTTCACGAGCATCACGTCCGGCGTATTGCGGAAAGTGATACCACCTTGTGCGCTAAAGGTACTTCCTGCGGCAACTTGCAGATTACCGGTAATCGTTCCCAGCGTAATCCAAGCCGGCAGGATACCACCCAAAGCGCCACCATATATTGAGGACATTGCATTTCCTGCACTTTTCTTCGAGTTCAGTTTTACAGCCTTGTTGCTTCCACTTACCGTCACTTCTTCTACCTCTCCGTTTTTACCGAAGGTGTGCGTACCGGAAGCAAAGGCTTCGAATTTGTCAAAGTAGTCCGCAATACAGTTCCAGCCTGCCGGTTTCGGAGCGCTATTGTTGGCTGCTGTTGTCCATTGCGTGAAATCAGCATTGGGCACTACGTCTTTGGTGTAATAGAACCAGAGGTCGTATGTGCACTGCTGTCCGTTCTTGCTGACAACACATTGCCAATGCTTGGTGCTGGTAATGGTGGGCGTCGGGAGGGCGCCGTTATAACCGGTCGGGATAACGATCGGTGCAGCGAGATCCGTAGCGTCGATATTTACGATGTACGAGAAGCGGTTCTTATCAAAGCCTTCCAGCGGCGTGCCGTTGATGGTAATGCTTTCCAAAACCGCAGGATTCTGCGTAATAACGGTCGGCGTGATGGTATAAACCTCATCGGCAACGTCGCCGTTATTGGCTTTGACGGTGATAATGGTCGGATTATTTACACCGCCGGGCTCGATGAATACCGTCTGTTCCTTGTACATCTTCCCGTATTCCACCGTCAGCGTGCGCGAACCGTAAGGCATCGTTACCTCGAAGTTCCGTTTGGTTTTGTCGGTCTTCACATCGAGGACTTCATTCGTCTCAACGATAGAGAGCGATGACAGCAGGTTCTTAGTCTTAATCACTTCGCGCTTGAAGAGGATGTTGTACGTGCGCTGGTCGCCGTTTTCCGCCGTTACAATCACTTGCGAGGTCTGACCCAACGGACGGGAGATGTACTCAACCGTCTGTTCAGGCTCCGCTTTGGTGTAAATAACCATCGGCGCTGCCGTGGATTCGAACGGCAACTCTATTTCGTAGTCCGTCTGCTCCGGCTTGTACTCCAGTTCAGCATCATCCGAACCGAGATACAACGAACCCAATTCCACGTTTGCGGACTTGTAGACGGGGAATTCAATGTAGTAATTGCCCTCTGCGCCGCTTTCAGCCACGACGTTGATGCGCATCGTTCCGTTCACCGCGCAATAGTAGGTCGTCACAACCTGTGTGGAGACTTGTGCGATGGCTTGAACGTTCGGCACTACGCGCGTGCGCCACGCGAGCGAATCAATATAATTATATATATCCGGCGCAAAACCTGCGAGTGCCACACCGTCAATGAAGATATTAGCGAGTTGCGTATTCGTGGACTGCTTGCGCGTGTACGAAATCGAATAGGTCTTCGTAGTGCCGTCCTCGGCAGTAACGATAATCTGCTGATGTTCGGAATCCGTCTGCGTGAGCAGGGTTGTCTGTCCGGGTTTGGTAGTGATAATCACGTCGGGCAGGTCGGCGCCGTGCTCGATCTGGATGGCATAATCCGTCTGGTTTGCCTTGTAGTCCAGCAAGCCGTTGGAAAGTTCGATGTTCGCCAGCGTGGCATCGCTGTACTTCGCGTTCTGGAACTTAAAGTTATACGTCGTTTCTTCGCCGTTCTCGGGCTTAACCTTGATTTCCCACTCGCGCTCTGCTACCTGGCCGAAGTAGGATTCTTTGGCATTCTCGCTCTTGACGAAGGTAATCGTCGGAATGGCTTCGCCGGCTTCGAGGTTGATGACGTAGTTTGCCTGATCAGGCTTAAATGCATCATACTTCACGCCGTTGAAATATACTTCATCCACCGTTGCTACCGTGGACTGCGGGTTCGTGAAGGTGAAGGTATAAACGTTCTTGGCCGAGCCGTTGGTTACGAACAGGCGAACAACGTTCTGCGAGCGCAGCATCTCCACCTCTTGCTCTGCGAGCTTGGTCTGCCAGGTCACTTCCTGTACTTTGGTTTCGATGGTATATGCCTGTGTAGCGGGCTTGAAGTTCTCATACTCCTTGCCGCTCAGGAACACTTTCTCCAATTCAGCACTTACGGCGGATTCTGCCTCAAAGTAAATCTTATAGAGGTTGAATCCCTTGCCTCCTTCGGGCTGTACGCGGATTTGTGCTGTTCCGAAGCAGACCGGTGCTGCGATAGTTACCTGCTGTCCGGGCTCTTCGTTCACAGCGATACGCGGAGCAGATGTGCTGCCGTTCGGCATCGTGTAGTGGTATTCAAACACTTCGGGGTCAACGACAAAGGTCTTGACCGTGTCTTTGCCTTCAATCAAGTAAATCTCCGACAGGATGGCATTCGCGTTCTTCTGCGTCTCGAAGGAAATGGTATAAGTTCCCTTTTTGCCGCTTTCCGCCGTAACGATTACCTGTTGCAGGTCGCCGTCATCGACGATGAGCACTTTCTGTGCGCTCTCCTGTTTGTCGTAGGTGATTTTTGCCACCTCGCCCGGGTCTAATGTATAGGTATATTCAAGCGAGTCGGGTTTGTAGCCTTCAATCGGTTTACCGTTGACGTAAATCATTCCCAACTTCGTATTGTCGGAGGTTTCTACATCGAGCTTGATTTTGTAGGTCTTGCTTGCGCCGCTCTGCGGACGGACGGTAATCCTGTATTCGTTGTTTCCGGAGCGCGGTACAATAGTCTGGTACTCGTCGCCTGCATCCCATGTTACATTGGGCATCGTTTCGCCCTTCTTCAAGGGGTGACTATATTCCAGTACGTCCGGATCGAAGTTCGGGAGTTGGATGGTCGAATCCTTGCCGTCGTGGTTAAACGTCAGGTAAATCATCTCCAGAGAGTTGTTGGTCGAGAGTTTGACGGAGAAGTTAATCTGATAAACCGTCGAACTACCGTCCTGCGCCGAAACGGAGATACGGGTTGTTCCGTTCAAGCCGCCACTGAGGATGTTATAGGTCTCGTACTCATCGCCCTTATCGACCGTAATCTCCGGCAGCGTCGTTACGCCCTGCAACTGCACGTCGTAGGACAGTTTGTTCTCGTTGAAGCCTTCCAGCGGTTTGCCGTCCAGGTAAATCATGTTCAGTTTCGACACATCCGACTGCATGGTCGCAACCACAATCTTATAAACGGTCTGGTCGCCGTTGCCGGCAGTAACCGTCACGCGGGTCGTTCCGTTCAGGCCGCCTTCTTCCACTTTGACGGTCTGATAGGGGTCACCCAACACGTATTCCACTTTCGGCAGAGACGTTGTACCGAGCGGCAGGTTCACATAGTAAATCAACAGGTCGGGGTCAAAGTCCGTAATCGCGCCGCCCAACTGCAGCGATTTCAGTTTCGAATAGGACGATGCCTCCAGTTTGAAAGTCAGTTTATACACTTTCGGTGTCTGGTTACCCGGTGTGGAAACAGCGATTTGGTACGTTCCGCCGTCTATCTTGTCGGGAACGGTATGTACCACCGTCTGCTCACCGCCCTTGTAGAAGGACAGGGTATCCACTTTCGGCATCGTGGTCGTGCCGAGCGGCAGCGAGACTTTGTAGATGGAGAGTGTCGGGTTGAAGCCTGCCACCTCCGTGCCGTTAACCAAAATACCTTTCAGGCGGTTGTCCGAGAGCGGAGCAACAGAGAAGGAGAAGGTATATTTCTTCGTCGTTTTCTTGTCAGCAGCCGTTACGTTAATCGTTGCCGTTCCGGTCGGGGAAGTCGCCTGCGTGACAGAAACGGTCTGCTGGTCTTCCGCCTTAACGGCCTCGAGCACCGGCGCTTTGGTTGTGCCGTAGGGCAACTCGACGTTATAGGTCGTGGTCGCGCCCTTGAAGCCCGCCAGCTCCTCGCCGTTCACGAGCACACCTGCCAGGTTGGCGTTGGTGGACGGAGCACGAACGAACTTGATTTTATAGACGTGCGTCGATTTGCCGTCTTCGGACTTGACGGTAATCGTGGTCGGTGTGCCGTCAATAACGCCGTTGGTGATGGTAATCTCGGAGCCCGAGAGTTTACGGCCGTTGAAGGTCGCTGTCGTTCCTCTTACGTTCGTCAGTTTGCCTGCGCCACGCCATGCCTCGATAGCCGGCAGGGTCGTCGCTTTCTCGCCCAACGAATAGGTCTGCTCATCTTCCGAATCCGGGTCAAAGCCTTTCCACTCCTTGTTGTCGATATACAGTTTCTGAATCTTCGACGAATAAATGAGTTCCACGTCATCCACGTACAAATCATTACCTGCATACAAACCGCTGTTCGCGCGGAAGTTCGGGTAGTTACTTGCAGAGAAAATGACGTTGCACATCGTCGGCACATCGCTGTTCATGTAGTAAATAGGCACTTTGATTTGCGTCCATGTGTTATATGTGGCGCGGGCGCGATACCAACCTTCCGAAATCTGGTTGGCCTTCGTGTCCGTTCCGCACTCGTTGCCGTCCAATGCCTGACGGACGTCACTTTCCTCGTTGGTGCGGGAGGTGGAGGTACAGCCGCCGTTTTTACATTTATACTTGGAACCTTTGGCTGTTCCGTTCCAGGCGTAATACATCAGATGGAAGTCTTCCTTGTCCGTGTTGCTACCTGTACGCTTAATCCAAACAGCCATCGTATCCGGGCGGTACTTGAAGCTCAAACCACCGGTCGTTCCGGCCGTTGCCGTTCCTGTAGAGGCACCTTCCATGTACTGCCAGGCTGTACCCAAACCGAAGTATCCCGGAGCTTCTTCCGTGATTCCGAGAGCACCGATTTCGCGGTCTGCCACGTAGGCGCAATAGCCGGAGCGACCGGTCTTCTGGAACAAGAACGTAAACTTGAAGCTCAACTGCTCCACGTTACTACCGTGCCAGTCCTTCAACTGTGCATCGCCGTTAAATGATTCCGACCAGTTCTCAAAATGCGGATCGGGAAGTTGTTGGGCGCAAATGCCCGCTGCTGCCAAAAAGGCAAGCGCTAAAACGTAAAACTTTTTCATTATATTACTTCACAAATTTAATCTTGTAGGTAGTGGTTGATTTGCCGTCTTCGGATTTGACGGTAATCGTGGTCGGCGCACCGTTTATCGCGCCGTTCGTGACGGTCATCTCCTTCGCATCCAGGTGACGCCCGGGCAGAACCGTCTTCTTGCCTTTGATGTTCGTCAGCGAACCTGCGCCGCGAACCGCTTCGATGGTCGGCAGCTCGTGTACGTCCGCCGGCAGACGGCAGGTCTGCACCTGCGTCGAGTTCGGATTGAACTCCTTCCATTCTGTGCCGTTGATATACAGTTTCTGAATCTTCGACGAATAAACCAGCTCCACATCATCCACCCACAGGCCGTTGCCGTCGTACAAACCGCTGTTCGCACGGAATGCCGGATAGTTGCCAGCAGAGAATATCACGTTGCACATCGACGGCACATCGTCGTTAAAATAATATACAGGTACGCTCATACGCGTCCATTTGTCGTATTTCGCACGTGCGCGATACCAGCCTTCTGCAACCTGGGTCGCTTTCACATCCGTGCCGAACTCATTGCCGTCCGTCGCCTGACGGATGTCGCTCTCCTCGTTGAAACGCTCTATGGACGTGCTCGTACCTTTTTTGTTCTTGTACTGCGTGCCTTTGGCTGTGCCCGTCCAGGAGTAGAACAGCAAATGAAAATCCTCCTTGTCCGTGTTGTCGCCCGTACGCTTAATCCAAACGACCATCGAATCCGGACGGTAATTGAAGTTCATACCGCCGTACGTGCCTGCCGTGGCTGAACCCGTGCTCAAACCTTTGAGGTACTGCCAGGCTGTGCCCAAACCGAAGTATCCCGGACCGGTTTCCACCAAGCCCAACTTCGGAACGCCTATTTCGCGGTCTGCTATGTAGGCGCAATAGCCCGTGCGGCCTTCACGTTGGAAAAGAAAAGTAAACTTGAAACCCAACTGCGACACGTTACTGCCGTGCCAGTCTTTGAGCTGAATATCTTTGTTGAATACGTCCGACCAATTCTCGAAATGCGGGTCGGGGAGTTGTTGTGCTTGAATTGCTACACTTGCCGTCACGGCAATCAAAATCATGACAATCTTTTTCATTCTTTTATTCTTTCAACTTTAAACTTTAAACTTTAAACTTTCCACTTTCTCAAAAAACGCTGCAAAAGTACTGCTTTTCGCGCACACGCACAATAGCGCGCGTTACGAAAAAGTACACGATTATTAAGACACCGCATAAACACACACATTTTCCATTCCGAAAAACATTCCCTTTTTTAAGATTCCACAAAAAAAGTGCCCCGAAGGACACTTTTTTTTACTCATCGCACCTTCGGTGCTACTCATCGCTGCGCTACTGTTTGTGTAGGGCGTAGCCCGCCCGTTCATCCGTTCATCCGTTCATCCGTTCACCCGCTCACCCGCTCATCCGCTCTCCCGTTCACCCGCTCATCCGTTCATCCGTTAAACGTTAAACTTTCCACTTTTTTTACCCTATTGAAGCGAGGACCATTACGGGACTTCTCCGGGACTTCTCCAAGACTTCTCCCTGTCTTTTCGATTCCACCCGCCCCATTCCCTTATAAAATC
>CAJOFV010000009.1 GCA_905233925.1 Paludibacteraceae bacterium | reverse complement strand
CGGGCGGCATAGGATGCCGGGGTAATCAACGAAGAAAGATAGGGCCAATGCAATATGAATTATGCCCTTGCCCTATTGCCCTACGCAAAAATATTGCAACTAGCTGTATTATAACAAGTTACGCAATTTAAGGCAAGGGCAATAGGGCAAAAACGCTATTTAGAGTTTCCGGTATTGCCCTTTCTCAATCCGGACAATTTTCTTCTCATCGCACAAGGTTGTCAGGTGCAGTTTTACCGTCCTATCAGCCATATTCAACTGCTTTCCGGCTGCGGTGGCATCGGCTTTGGTGAACTTAACAGGAAGTAAGTCAAGCAGTTGGGCAGACTTGGTGTCAAGGTCGGACAATTCGGTCTGAAGTGGAGTGTCCTCGTCGGGCAGGGCGAAGAGCATGTGACCGGCATGTTCGAGGAGTTTTTTCGCCAACAACGAGAGGATGCGGAAATCGTTGTCAGAGCAATAAACAGTATCGGGAATCGGTGCACTCATATCAAGACGCAACGCCGTGAGAATCAAACCAATACGTTTGACAGTAACCGCCAGACGCTTGATAATGGCGTCCAACGCAATAGGTAGTTGCAAGTCCTGAAGCAGGATGGTATAGCCATCCGAAAAGAGGTCTGCCAATTGCTGCGACTGGTCATCGGTTCGGTCATAGTTATTTGTTATTTGTCATTTGACATTTGTCATTTTTTCACATTTTCTCATTTAGTCAGTTTCTACTTGTCTTGGGGTTCTCTTGGGTCAATCACCCAATAATCACCCAATAATCACCCAATACAGGCTGCATGGAATTAATGAGTGAAAGCGTGAAGGATAAAAGTTTTGTGCAGAAAAATTTGCGAGATTGGGAATAATACTGTACCTTTGCAGGCGAAAAAGAGATTATGTGGGACTTATTCTTTCCAAATACGTGCTATCTATGCGGGAAACCGGTCGGCGACGGACCGGTTATCTGCCGCGACTGTATGGATAATTTGCCACGCACGGAACAAGGCGCACAGCGGGAAAACCTCACGGAAGAATTGTTCTATGATATGCCCAAATTCCAGCGCGGTGCCGTATTCATGTTCTTTGAGCATGGCGACAAATACCATAAATTGATTCACGAAATGAAATACGGCACGTTCGCCAACCCGCATATCGGCTATTTGTTAGGGCGTGAGGCAGGCTATGAATTTCTGCAAACCGAGTTCTTCGATGAAATCGACGTTCTCTTGCCTGTTCCCCTACATCCGCGACGGCTCCGTGAACGCGGATTCAATCAGGCGGAGTGGATTTGCAAGGGCTTGAGCGAGGCAACGTATCTTCCGGTGGAATCGAGCATTTTGATACGTCAGCGCTATAATGCAAAGCAGGCGCTAATGAGCAAAACAGAGCGGCTTCAGAACGTAGAAGGTATCTTCGCGGTCAATCATCCCGAAGAATTATGCGGCAAACATGTACTGCTGGTGGATGATATCATTACCACCGGTGCTACGCTGCGTGCCTGTATGAAAGTATTGCAACCGATACGCGGCTGCAAAGTATCTGTCTTCGGATTGGGAAAAGTGCGGTGAAACCGGCAATCTGTGCAATTTCTGCAGTTTTATTCAACGTACAAAACCAAGCCTTTCAAGTACTCGCCTTCGGGGTGATAGATATTTACCGGATGATCGGCAGGCTGATGCAGTTGGTGCAGAATACGAATCTTCCGCCCCACTTGCGCCGCAGCGGTAAACACCGCCAGACGGAACATTTCCTTGTCAATCGCCTGCGAGCAGGAGAACGTAAAGAGAATGCCTCCTGGTTTGATTTTTTCGATTGCTTTGGCGTTCAGGCGGCGGTAACCGCGCAAAGCGTTGGGAATCGCATCGCGATGCTTGGCAAAGGCAGGAGGGTCTAGAATAATGAGGTCGTAAGTTTTTATTTTCTCATTCTCACATTTTTCTATTTTCTCATTTAGAAAATCAAACGCATCCGCCGCATGAGCATGATGTACGGTGGAATCGGGGAAATTGCGTGCCACATTGGCGTTTACAAGGTCAATTGCTTTGGCGCTCACATCCACCGAAGTAACGGATTTGGCACCACCGCGCAAGGCATAAACCGAAAAACCGCCGGTATAGCAGAACATATTGAGTACGTTGCGGCCGTTGGCATAGCGCTCCAGAAGAGCACGATTCTCACGCTGATCCACAAAGAATCCCGTCTTTTGCCCCTGCAACCAGTCGATGCGGAACTGTAAACCGTTCTCTGTCGCCCAACAAGGTTCATCGGTCGGCACGCCGGTAAGATAACCGGTTTTATCGCCGGTGACAGGCGCTTTGAAAGGTAAAGTGTCATCGGATTTATAATACACATTCTTCAACTGCGGCAGGATGGCGGTAAGCGCCTGCGCAATCTCGTGCCGATGCAAGTGCATCCCGACCGAATGGGCTTGCACAACCGCCGTGTCTGCATAGATGTCCACCACTAATCCCGGCAAGAAATCACCTTCACCATGAATGAGACGGAAGGTGTTGTTATCCGGACGGACAAGCCCGAGCGATTGACGCAACTGCCAAGCCGCAGCAATACGCTGATGCCAAAAATCTGCAGGCAATGCCTCTGTTCCGAATGCCAGAATACGCACCGCAATAGAACCTATCTGCCAATGCCCTACGGCGATGACCTTACCGGTGGAATCGGCAACTTTTACTACTTCTCCCTCCTGCGGCTGGGAATGTGGATAGTTTTTGTCAAGAATGATTTTCGCAATCGCACCCGAGAAAACCCACGGGTGAAAACGAAGCACAGACTCTTCTTTATGCGGTTTGAGAACAACGGTATTCATTTTCTCATTTACTCATTTACTCATTTTGTAATTTTTCTGCCTCATTCTGGCGGGCGGCAAGCACTTCCTGCTGATGGAGATACTGCCGTTCCAGTTCAGCGCGTTTGAGTTCTGCAGCTGCTTCCGGGGGTAATGGCTCTGTAGCCATTAACTCCTTGTAAATGAGCAAAGTAGCCCATGCATCGGTCGAAGCATATCGCGCCTGCTCCGGCGTAAGGATGACATTCTCCCAATTGGTCAGTTGCTGGGATTTGCTGATTTTCCTACCGAAACAGATGGCGAACATTTTTTGCAGGCCAAGGTCAAGAATGCCGTATCTTCCGGCAATTGACTGCAAATCCACACAATTGGCAGGTTTGAAATTTAGCCGCTTGCGGAGACCATTGATATCGTCTTTGAAAGCAAGCCCTACTTTACAAATATTCGGATTGGCGAAAATATCTGCCAGCTCCTGTGGCATACCGATGTGGCTGAGCCGGAAGAGATAACAACGCTCTTCCGTCGCCATTTGGAGCAGTGCCGTCTGATAACGGATACCGCGCACAAAAGACGGACGCGCCTCCGTATCCACTCCGATGCATTTCTGCCGATTGAGATAGTCGATGGAATCGGGTATTTTTGAGGGTTCGTCCACAATTACCACCTCTCCTTCAAACTTGGCAACCGGCAACCACTGAATCAGTTCCTTCGCAAATTTATGTTCAAAATGATTAGGCTTCATAATGCTACAGGCGGCGATGGTAATGGTAGCCGGAATAATCTTTTTCTTTTTTGGTGTCCTGACCGGCGGGGAACCATTTCTCCCAGAAATGCGGAATGCGGTCCTTATACTGCCACCATAGGAGAAGAATCAATCCGAAAAGCATACCGCCAAGGTGAGCAAAGTGTGCCACATTATCGCCATGGATGGGATTGACACCTGCGAGAAGTTCAATGACAGCATAGCCGATAACCATCCATTTGGCTTTAATGGGAATCGGGATGAACAAAATGTACATCGGCGTATTCGGGAATTTCCAGCCAAATGCCAGCAAGATACCGAATACCGCGCCGGACGCACCGATAGTAACCACCATATTGGCATAATTGAGCATCACCGACTCGGCACTATACGTTGCCAGCAGCGACTGGATTCTGAGCGCCCATACTGCTTCTTGAACCACTGCCGCGCCGAGACCGCATATAATATAATACATAAGGTATCGTTTGCCCCCCCATTCCTGCTCCAATACCGGACCGAACATCAGCACGGCAAACATATTGAAAAACAGGTGCGAAAAACCGCCGTGCATGAACATGTATGTCAGCGGCTGCCACCAGTGAAAGTCGGTGGCGGTTACGTAATGCAGTCCGAGCAGCGTGTATAACTGTATGCCGTATCGCTGGAGCAAAACATCCAGCAGCCACATCACGATATTTGCCATCAGAATGGCTTTTGTAACAACAGGTAAATTTCTCATATCGGGTGCAAAAGTACAACATTTTTTGCACATTTAAAAGTGTGCATTTTCAGCAAAAAATGCAAAAAATCGCACTTTTTTATACATTTTTTAGCATTTTTCTTTGCAGATTAGAAAAAAAGCAGTAACTTTGCAACCGATAATCGCGCCGAAAGTCGGCGACGAGGTAATTAAACGTTTAATTATTAACTAAAAAATCTGTAGTATGAATAAAGCTGAACTCGTAGCTGCCGTTGCAGCTAAGGCTGAAATTTCAAAAGTTGCTGCTGCTAAGGCTGTTGAAGCTGTTATCGATGCAGCTGCTGAAGCACTGAAAAAAGGTGAGAATGTACAACTTATCGGTTTCGGAACCCTGGCAATTGCTCACAAGGCTGCTCGCAAGGGTATCAACCCCGCTACCAAGCAGATTATCAACATTCCTGCAAAGAAATTAAATTCCGTCCGGGTGCAAAGCTCGCTCTCTAATTAGCAATCTTTTGTTACAAACGAGTTGCTCGGGACGGGCAACTCGTTTTTTGTCAAAAAACCGAAAATTACTATGTTAAACATCATTCTCGGAGGCGCACCGGGTAGCGGAAAAGGCACTCTGTCCGACCTCATTGTCAAAAAATACGGTCTGCAACACCTTAGCACAGGCGATGTTCTGCGTGCTGAAATCGCGTCCGGCAGCGAACTCGGACGGGAAATCAACGATATCATTTCGCTGGGAAACCTTGTGCCGGATGCACAGATGATCAAGTTGCTGGAGAATTATTTGGATGGCGTTTCCGCCGATTGCAAGGGTGTCATCTTTGATGGATTCCCCCGCACAGTCGAGCAGGCGCGCGCATTGACCATTATGCTTGCCTCCCGCCACATGGACGCATATATGCTGGATCTCTTTGCTGAAGAAGATGTGATTATGACCCGTCTTATCCGTCGCGGAAAAACCAGCGGACGTGCAGATGACAACTATGAGACCATCAAAAAACGTCTCAAAATCTACAACGACACCACCAAGCCTATTAGCGACTATTACGTCAAACTGCATAAATATTTTATGATTAACAGCAACATCAATCCCGAGTGCACGTTCGCACAGATTGATGTGATTCTCAGCCAGTTATACAAATAATGCCATCCGGAAACTTCATAGATTACGTCAAGATTTACTGCCGTTCCGGCAAGGGCGGTGCGGGCTGTATGCACCTGCACCGCGCCAAATATGTCCCGAAAGGCGGCCCCGACGGGGGAGACGGCGGACGCGGCGGCCATATTATCCTCCAAGGCAACCGCAACCTATGGACGCTGCTGCATCTGAAGTACCAGAAGCACATTATGGCAACCGACGGCGGACGCGGCGGTGAAAGCCGTAGTTTTGGCAAGGATGGCGAGGACAAAATCATTGAAGTACCCTGTGGCACAGTCGTTTATGACGGCGACACCGGTGAATGGCTGACCGAGGTCAAGGAACACGGACAACGCATTGTCCTCCTCAAAGGCGGGCGCGGCGGACTCGGAAACTGGCATTTCCGCACGGCTACCAACCAGACCCCGCGTTACGCGCAACCCGGAGAACCCTGTCAGGAACGCAATATCATTCTGCAACTCAAAGTTTTGGCGGATGTTGGTCTGGTCGGCTTCCCGAATGCCGGCAAATCCACCTTGCTCTCGGTCGTTTCGGCGGCGAAACCCGAAATTGCGGATTATCCTTTCACAACACTGGTTCCCCAGCTTGGCATTGTCAGTTACCGTGACGGACAATCTTTCTGCATGGCGGATATCCCGGGTATCATCGAGGGCGCCAGCGAAGGAAAAGGCCTCGGTTTGCGCTTCCTGCGCCACATTGAGCGCAACGCCGTGTTGTTATTCATGGTGCCGGCAACCAGCGAAAAGATAGACAAAGAATACAAAATTCTTCTTTCCGAACTGGAGAAATACAACCCGCAACTGCTTACCAAAGCGCGTATTCTCGCTATATCAAAATGCGATACATTGGATGCCAAAGACCTCGCCAAATTGCAGAAGAAAGCTGACAAACTGGCGGAAAAACTTGGCATACAAGTTCTGCTTATCTCCAGCATCAGCGGCCTTGGAATCAGCGAGTTAAAAGACGCGCTATGGACGGAACTTAACAAGGAGCAGAACCAAGTCATTGAAATCTCCCATCTGCCGATTGACGTGACAATGCGTGAAACAACCGGTCCCGCGGAACCTGAAGAGGAAGAAACGGAGACCATCTATCTCAACGAAGTCGAGGAGGAATGGGATTTGTCCAAATACCGTGGAATAGGTTGGGATGAACAGCTGAGCAACTTATCGACTGGCGCGAACGGCACATCAGCGAAAAGCAGTTAATCCTGATTCTCAGTTTCTTTGTCGGCGCGTTCTCTGCTTTGGCGGCGGCGCTGCTCAAATCCTTCATCCATCTCATCCAGTATTTTATTGAAACCTACCTCATCGCAGGTGAACATCATTTTTGGTACTTCATCTGCCCGATGATTGGTATTGCGCTGGCGTCGCTCTTCGTCTATTACATCGTCCGCGACGACATCTCGCACGGTATAACCAAAATTCTATATGCTATCTCGCAGCGCAAATCCATCATCAAGGCGCACAACATGTGGACCTCCATTGTAGGTTCAGGTCTGACTATCGGTTTCGGCGGTTCTGTCGGCGCAGAGGCTCCGATTGTGCTCACCGGCGCGGCAATTGGCAGCAACCTTGCCAAGTTCTTCCGGCTTGACCAGAAAACCATGATGCTCATGATTGGTTGCGGCGCAGCGGGTGCCATCGGCGGCATCTTTGAAGCTCCGATTGCCGGACTGGTATTCACGCTCGAAGTACTGATGATGGACTTGACTATGGCTTCTGTAGCGCCACTGCTCATTTCTTCCGTCACCGCGGCAACGATTTCCTATATGTTCACCGGCACAGAGCCGATGTTTGTCCTAAAAACCATCGAACCATTCGCCATTTCGCGCATTCCGTGGTACATCGTCTTGGGCATCGTCTGCGGCTTTGCCTCCCTGTACTTTACCCGCGGCATGAACTTCCTGGAGCAGCAGTTCAAGAAGCACATCCGTTCCATCGGCGCGAAGATTATTGTCGGCGGCGTGACGCTGGGTATACTTGTTTATCTCTTTCCGCCCTTGTACGGCGAGGGTTACGGTGTTATTACCGACCTCATCAACGGCGAATCGCGAAGTGCTATGCAATACAGCCCGTTTGCGAGACTTGGTAGCACAAACTGGGTGATTCTCGGTTATTTTATCCTTATTATATTGTTTAAGATTGTCGCCTCGGTCGCAACCAATGGCGGTGGCGGTGTCGGTGGTATCTTCGCACCCTCGTTGTTCATGGGCGCATTGGTCGGTTTCGTCACGGCACGCATAATGAATATATTGGGTTTGACAGTTCCCGAGTCCAACTTTGCTCTCATTGGCATGGCGGGCTTGATGTCCGGCGTCATGCACGCGCCGCTCACCGGCATTTTCCTTATTGCCGAACTCACCGGAGGCTATCATCTCTTCCTTCCGCTGATGATTGTATCCGTCTCTTCGTACCTGATTATCAAGCTATTCGAACAGCACAGCCTTTACGCCATGCGTCTTGCACAGAAAGGCGAGTTGCTTACCCACAACAAGGACCGCTCCATTCTGACTCTCCTCAAGATGGATAACGTGCTTGAGACCGATTTGACCACCGTCCCGCCAGAAATGACACTCGGCGACCTTGTCAAGTGTATTGCCACCAGCCGCCGCAACATTTTCCCAGTTGTCAATAGCAAAGGCGTTCTGAAGGGTGTTCTTTTGTTGGACGAGGTGCGCAACATCATGTTCCAGCCGCGGCTCTATAACCGCTTCACTGTCAGCGACTTGATGAATTCTCCGCAAGCGCTGATTTATGACGATATGCCGATGGAGAAAGTCATGGAGATTTTTGAAGACACAGGTGCATGGAATCTGCCGGTTGTCAACCGCAAAAAGAAATACCTCGGATTTGTCAGCAAATCCAAGATATTCGAATCATACCGTCATGTCCTCGTCCACTTCTCAGACGAGTAGATCTTTTTCCATCAGTCCGAGCTGCTTTTCGCAAAAATCCAGCAACTCCTTGGCCTCCTGTGCTTTTTTCTTATACACTTCCATGCTCAAGGCCTCCGATTGTTCCAAGTCTTTCACAATCGCCTCGATGCGTCCTATTGCTTCATCGTAACTCATAGTTCTAACTCCTTATTATATTAAAGGTGTTGTTTGTATTGATTTTTATTATCGCCGACGGCTGCTTGGGCGTATTGTCGTTTCTTCGGTATCGGCATACATAATCCACGCCGTCAATGATTTCCTTGCTGATTTGTCCGAATGTTGCCGCCGCAGGTTCGCCGCTGATGTTTGCGCTTGTGGAAACCAATGGTTTGCCCAATCCGGCGCACAAAGCATTGGAAAACGCCTCTTTTGTAATACGGATGCCGATACTCCCGTCTTCCGCAATCAGTTCCGGCGTTACCCCGCTTGCATTCGGATAAATAATCGTCAATGGCCGCACTGCACCCCATTCGTCCTTTTGCCCGTTCTCCATTACACCGGCCGCTTCCAGGAGGCTTTCCGCCGCTTCCGGCACATCCACATACTGCCCGAGTTGCTCTGCCGAATCCATCAGCATCAGCATAGCTTTGCTGTCTGCACGGCGTTTGAGAGCGAAAATCCGCTTGACGGCGTTACTGTTGGTCGCATCACAGCCGATTCCCCAAACCGTATCTGTCGGATACAATATAACCCCACCCCTGCGCAAAACACGCAAGGCTTCTTCCAAATCCTCTTTCCCGTATGGCTTGAAATCCGGCATTTTATTCTGACTTTTTTACTTGCTTATTGACATAAAAAAAAGAAGGATTGTCATCACGACAACCCAATCTTTACTTAACCTTAAATCTAATACCATGAAAAACACGGTGCAAAAGTACTGCTTTTTTGCTAACCCACCAAATATTTTGATAAAAAAATATGTTTTATAACATGTTTTTCTGTATTTTGATACATGGAAATTACAAAAAAGCGTTTTTTTTTGTTTTTTTGCTTCCAAATTTTGCAGATTGAAAAAAATGCAGTACCTTTGTAGTCGCTAAAAAAGGCACTAATAAATATTTCTATGCAAAACGACCTTGAACAACACGAAACAATATCAAACAATTCTAAACAATATATATTATGGCAACAAAAAAACAACAAGAACAACTTGACTTAACCCAGTACGGCATTACTGGTGCAACTGTGAAGGCGCACAATCCTTCTTACGAGTACCTCTTCAAAGAGGAAACAAATCCTGCCTTGACAGGCTATGAAAAAGGTCAGGAGACCGAACTCGGCGCAGTTAACGTTATGACCGGTATCTACACCGGACGTTCGCCCAAGGACAAATACATCGTCATGGACGAAAACTCCAAAGACACCGTTTGGTGGACTACTGATGCTTACAAGAACGACAACCACCCGATGTCCGAAGAAGTGTGGGCAACCGTAAAGGACCTCGCCGTAAAAGAACTCTCCGGCAAGGAGCTCTATGTGGTTGACGCTTTCTGCGGCGCCAACAAGGACACCCGCATGGCAGTTCGTTTCATCGTGGAAGTGGCATGGCAAGCTCACTTTGTAAAGAACATGTTCATCCAGCCTTCCGAAGAAGAACTCAAGAACTTCAAGCCCGACTTCATCATCTATAACGCTTCTCTCGCAAAAGTGGAGAACTACAAGGAGCTTGGCCTCAACTCTGAGACATGCGTAGCATTCAACACGACTTCCCGCGAGCAGGTTATTCTCAACACCTGGTACGGCGGCGAAATGAAGAAAGGTATGTTCTCTATGATGAACTACTACCTGCCGCTGAAGGGCATTGCGGCTATGCACTGCTCCGCGAACACCGACATGGACGGCAAGAATACAGCTATCTTCTTCGGCCTCTCCGGCACCGGTAAGACCACTCTTTCCACCGACCCGAAACGTCTCCTGATTGGCGATGACGAGCACGGATGGGATGATAATGGCGTATTCAACTTCGAAGGCGGTTGCTATGCAAAGGTTATTAAACTCGACAAAGAATCAGAGCCTGACATCTACAACGCAATCCGTCGTGACGCTCTCTTGGAGAATGTAACGGTGGACAAGGACGGAAAGATTGACTTCGATGACAAGTCCGTGACCGAGAACACCCGCGTTTCCTATCCTATCAACCACATCGAGAAGATTGTGAAACCCGTTTCTGCAGGTCCTGCTGCCAAGAACGTTATCTTCCTCTCTGCTGATGCATTCGGCGTACTGCCTCCTGTTTCTATCCTGACCCCTGAGCAGACGAAGTACTACTTCCTCTCCGGTTTCACCGCTAAATTGGCTGGTACAGAGCGTGGTATTACAGAGCCCACTCCGACCTTCTCCGCATGCTTCGGTCAGGCCTTCTTGGAGCTCCACCCGACAAAATATGCCGAGGAACTCGTTAAACGCATGGAGCAATCCGGCGCAAAAGCTTACCTCGTAAATACCGGTTGGAATGGTACAGGCAAACGTATCTCGATTCGTGACACCCGCGGTATTATTGATGCTATTTTGGATGGTTCAATCCTTAAAGCAGAGACCAAGCACATTCCGTTCTTCAACTTCGAGGTTCCGACCGCACTGCCGGGCGTAGATCCGAACATTCTTGATCCGCGTGACACCTATAAGGATGCTGCCGAGTGGGATGCAAAGGCAAAAGACCTTGCAGGCCGTTTCATCAAGAACTTCGTGAAGTACGAAGGCAATGCTGCCGGTAAAGCGCTCGTTCCCGCTGGACCGCAACTCCCCGCAGAAAAACCCGCAGAGGCTCCGAAGGCAGAGCCCAAAGCTGAAGCACCGAAAGCCGCTCCCGAGGCACCGAAAGCTGAGCCTAAGGCAGAACCCGAAAAGAAAGTTTGCTGGTTCAAACGTCTCTTTGGCTGCAAATAATTGCTGATCACATACAAACAAAGAAGCACGCAATCGCGTGCTTCTTTGTTCGATGTAGTTTTTGTAGCGGGGCCCGGGATTGAACCGGGGACCTCATGATTATGAATCATGCGCTCTAACCAGCTGAGCTACCCCGCCAAACCATCTTACCATTTGACCATTTTTCATTTGGCCATTTGACAAAACCGGCTGCAAAAGTACTGCTTTTATTTCATATACACAAATTTTTCTGTGTTTTTTTGCAAAAAAGTGGCACTTTTGCAGGAAAAACCGCCATGCTTGACGATTCAGAAGGACATTTTAGCCAACTGAAACGCCGTCATGAACGGTGCGCGAAGTAGTCGTTACGACCAACTTGCCATCGGCATCTACGGCTGACAATATCATGCCCTGGCTCTCTATACCCATCATCTTGCGCGGCGGGAAATTGGCAATAAACAACACCTGCTTACCAATCAGCACCGACGGGTCGGGATAAGATTGGGCGATACCGCTCAATATCGTTCTTTCTCCGGTTCCATCGGACAGCTTGAACTGCAGTAACCGCTCCGATTTCTTCACCGGTTGGCAATCCAAAACAGTTGCTACGCGGATATCCAGCTTGTCAAAATCCTCGATGGATACGGGCGTTTTGATGGCTTGTGGCTTCCAGTTTGCCAGTTCGGCTTGCTTGGCGGCTTCCTCGTTCTCTTTCTTGATGCGGGCAAGACGGTCCAGTTGATTCTGTATGGGGGCATCGTCTATCTTCTCGAACAACAGACTTATTTCGCCGAGTTGAGCACCTGCAGGCAACAAATCAAGGCTGCCGAGCGCATTCCAATCCACATCTTTCAACCCGAGCATATTGCGCAATTTTGCCGATGAGAACGGCAAAAACGGCTCAAATGCAATAGACAGATTGGCAGCAATCTGAAGCGACAAATTCAAAATAGTTGCAGTCCGCGCCATATCCGTCTTGGCAAGTTTCCACGGTTCGGTATCGGCAAGATACTTATTACCTATGCGCGCAAGATTCATTGCCTCTTTAAGCGCATCACGGAAGCGGAATTCCTCCAATAGCGATTCGAGTTGTGTTTTGACATTCTTGAACTCGTCAATTGTCTGCCTGTCATATTCGGTGAAATCGGATGATTCCGGAATTTTTCCTTCAAAATATTTGTTCGTCAGCACCAACGCACGGTTGACGAAGTTGCCATAAATAGCCACCAGTTCGTTATTGTTCCGCGCCTGGAAATCCGCCCATGTGAAATCATTGTCTTTCGTTTCCGGTGCATTGGCGGTCAGCACGTAGCGCAGAACGTCCTGTTTCCCGGGGAAATCGTCTAAATACTCATTCAGCCACACCGCCCAGTTGCGCGAGGTGGAAATCTTGTCTCCTTCAAGGTTCAAGAACTCGTTCGAAGGCACATTATCCGGCAGAATATATGAGCCGTCCGCCTTGAGCATTGCAGGGAATACAATGCAATGGAAAACAATGTTATCTTTCCCGATGAAATGGATTAAACGCGTCGTTTCGTCCTTCCACCAGGTCTCCCATTTGCCCCAGCGTTCCGGCTGTGCATCGCAGAGCTCTTTTGTATTGGAGATATAGCCGATTGGCGCATCAAACCACACATACAAGACTTTGCCTTCCGCACCTTCAACCGGCACAGGGATACCCCAGTCCAAATCACGCGTCACCGCACGCGGACAAAGACCGCCGTCCAACCACGATTTGCACTGCCCGTACACATTCGGACGCCATTCCTTGTGGCCTTCCAGTATCCATTTCTCTAACCATTCCTGATACTGGTCAAGCGGCAGATACCAGTGCGATGTCGGCTTTTTCACAAGTGCATTGCCGGTCTCGGCATTGTAGGGATTAATCAGTTCTTCAGGCGACAGCGTCGAACCGCATTTCTCGCATTGATCGCCGTATGCTCCGGCTGCATGGCAATGCGGGCATTCACCGCGGATATTCCTGTCCGTCAGAAAATGTCCGGTTTCGGGGTCATAGAATTGCTCGGTTGTTTGCTCAATGAACTTCCCGTTCTCATAAAGTTTGCGGAAATAATCCGATGCGAACTGATGGTGGATGGCGCTGGTTGTGCGTGAATACACATCAAACGAGATGCCGAAGCGTTCGAAACTCGATTTTATCAGCTCGTGATAACGGTCCACGACCTGCTGTGTGGTGATGCCTTCTTTGCGGGCGCGGATGGTTACAGGCACACCATGTTCGTCACTTCCTCCGACGAACAGAACCTCACGACCTTTCAAGCGCAAGTAGCGCACATAGATATCCGCCGGTACGTAAACACCTGCAAGGTGCCCGATGTGAACGGGACCGTTAGCGTACGGCAGAGCGGTTGTAACAAGAGTACGTTTGAACATATTTTACTTTGATTTTACAGTCTTGAATTTCCAAAAACCTTCGATTTCATCGGTGGAGAACACTTCTGAAATCAAATGTATCAATTCGTCACGGTTGACGGTACGAATCTGTGCATCTTGTGCCACGGCGACTTTTCCGGTTTCCTCGGATACAACGATGGCGATGATATCGCTATTTTTCTCCGCTAATCCGAGTGCAGCGCGATGCCGCAGACCAAAATTCTTCGGAATATTCTGCTGCTTGGAAACAGGCAGAATACAAGCCGCCGAATGTAGCCGGTTGCCAATGATGAAAAGTGCACCGTCGTGCAGCGGCGAGTTCTTGAAGAAGATGTTTTCAATCATCGGTGCCGAGATGGCAGCATCGATGAATTCGCCGGAATCTGTATATTCCTTGAGCTCATTGTCACCCGCCAGAACTATCAGCGCGCCGGTTTTGGTCCTTGCCATGTGCTCGCATGCCATCACAATCTGGTCCACACATTGTTCGTCTTGTTGTGTACGGCGTGACAATGGATGCCAATTGCTAAAACGCGCACCGATGCGATAGAAGAAACTGCGGATTTCTTCCTGGAAAATCACTATCAGCGCAATCGCACCAACACTGATTATCCGGTCGAATAGTGCGCCCGTCAACTCCAGTTGGAAGACATAACTAACTAAAAACCAGGCTACTACAAAGGTAAGTATGCCCCAGAACAGGTTTGTTGCACCGGAACGGCGCAACAGCAGGAACATCTCATACAGAATCAATGCCACGAGCAGAATGTCGATGACGTCTTTTATGCCGAATTGAAATCCTATCATATTGTTTTGCTTACGGTTTTTATTACTGCTTTTGCCGCTGCCACGTCATGAACCCGCAGGATGTCCGCCCCGTTTTGGAGTGCCAGCGTATGTGCGGCTGTTGTGGCAGCAAGCGTTATGTCGGAAGTCGGCGCTGTCCCTAACGGCTTGTAAAACATCGACTTGCGCGACAAACCCACCAATATCGGAAGCTCTGCATGCTGCAAATCGGACAGGTGCGCCAGCAGTTCGTAGTTCTGCTCTTCTGTTTTGTTGAACCCGAATCCGGGGTCGGCAATCACATCCTTAACACCCATTTTGTGCAATATGTCGCTCTGGCGGGCAATGTTTTCAAGAACTGCCGCGGAAACAGGCACATCCGATGGAATCGGCGAAAAGCACGTATATATATAAGGTGTACCCAAATCCGCCACCGTTTGGAACATTTCAGGATCAGAGCCACCGGAAATGTCATTGATAATATCTGCTCCGAATCGCTCTACTGCTTTTCGCGCAATGTCGGCCCGGAACGTATCCACCGATACAATTGCTTCGGGATAGTGTTCCCGTACAGCACGTAACGCAATCTCCAGTCGTCGCCACTCTTCTTCCAGCAGAACGGGTGTGGAGCCCGGACGTGTGGAGCAAGCGCCGATATCAATTATGTCTGCTCCGTCCGAAATCGCCTGTGCCGTGGCTGCAAGTATCTCCGCCTCGCTGATATTAGAACACGAATATGCAAAACTGTCAGTCGTCGCATTTATGATTGCCATCACTTTCGGTTCTTTGAAAGACAGCAACTTTCCTCTGATATTTATCGTCTTTTCAATCATGCACCGATACCGGTTCTCCAATTCAGCCTGCAAAAATACAACAAAAATCCCACATACGCAACTTTTTATGCGTTTTTATGGCAAAATACGTTTTTTATTTGCACAATTATAAAAACACAGGTCATTTTTCGAGTCCCTGCCGGGACGCAACCGAGACGCTAACCTCAAGGTAAGGTCAAGGTTACCTCAAGGTGGAACATTTATGCAAAATTGCTATAATTTGACAAAAAAAATGTGCAAATTACCATAAAAATGGCCGTTTTTTGAATAAAAATGCACTTTTTTGAATATTTTTTGCTCAAAAATTGGCACGAATCACTTTTTTTTTGTAACTTTGCGGGCTCAATTGTGAAACTATATCGAAATTATATCAATATTGCGTAATATGAGAAACATAGCAAAGTATGCCATTCTGTTCGCAGCAGTTGCATTAACTGCCTGCCAAACGCGTGAATTGAACACCAAAGTGTCTAACACCACCGGTTGGAACTATTTTGACCAGCGGACTACCAATTTCGAAGCCCAGGAAGGCGTCGGAAACGTTAATCCCGTGGGTATGGTCGCTATCCAAGGCGGTACATTTACGATTGGTGAAAAGGACGAATTCCTTACCGCGCCGCGTAACAACTTCCACCGCACCTTGACCGTCAGTTCCTTCTATATGGACAAGTACGAGATTACAACGCTCAACTGGAACGAGTATCTGCACTGGTTGGAGGTTGTTTTCGGAGATGTTGCTCCAAACCTGGTGGATAGAGCCCGTCCTGATCGCACCGTATGGCGTGAGGACATGGCGTATAACGACCCGTATGTAGAGAACTACTTCGACCATCCGGCATTCTCCTTCTACCCCATTGTTGGTGTAACATGGGAGCAGGCGATGGCGTATTGCAAATGGCGTACTGACCGTGTAAACGAAATGGCGCTCATCAATGCAGGTGCTATCCAGATTCCGAACTTTGCAGCATTGCGTCCGACGGACGATGAGGCAGAAAAGGATGATTGGGAAACTGCTACCGGCTATGAAATGGAGTCGTTCACCATTGAAAATCCCGAAAATCCCGGTGAGGAGATTACGATGTACCGCCCCGGATATGAATATATCCGCGATAAGTTCGTTTTCAATACCGAAAAGTATCTGGAAGAGGATTCGTATGTGCCTGAATACGGCAGAAATCCGCGCACTAACTCCTATGGTGAGAACCGCAAAGTGAGCCGCGCAGACGGTATTTTCGTAACGGGTTATCGTTTGCCGACCGAGTCTGAGTGGGAGTTTGCCGCTTATGCGCCTGTTGCAGGAGAAGACGGTTTGACCATTGAAGGTAAGATATATCCGTGGTCCGGTTATCATCCGCGTGATATGAGCAAAGCCAATGTCGGCCAAATGCAAGCCAACTTCGTCCGCGGCCGCGGCGACATGATGGGTGTGTCCGGCGCTTTGAATGACGGCTATGTGATTACCGCTCCCGTGGATGCGTTTGCTCCGAATGACTTCGGTCTGTACAACATGGCAGGTAACGTGAACGAATGGGTATTGGATGTATATCGCGAAACTTCCTATCAGGAGACCTCCGAATACAATTCCTTCCGTGGAAATATATACATGCACCCCAAGAAAAACGAGGACGGTTCGTTCGTACTTGACTCCGTCGGAGGCTTTGAACTGGAATTCTCGGGCGACGATGACCGCCGTGACTTCAAAGACGGTGACTTCGCTTCAACGATTGATACGGATTATCCGCTGGATACGACCGGCATGAAGAATCTCGAAGAGATTAAATTTGACCCGACGGATGTTCTGGCACCGCATATCACGCGTAATACGCGCGTATATAAAGGTGGTTCCTGGCGCGACCGTATCTACTGGCTCAATCCTTCCACCCGCCGTTATATGGAGCAGGACCAGAGTTCCAGCACCATCGGTTTCCGTTGCGCGATGTCCACGCTGGGTGACCAGATTCCGACGCAGTTCAGTCCGAAATAAGGAAATTGAAAGAATGTGAAATTGAAATAATTGCAAGTTACTATGAATTTTCCGAGTAATGTTAAATACACCAGTGAACACGAATGGATTCGTGTGGAAGGTGAAGAAGCATACGTTGGTATTACCGACTATGCACAGTCTGAATTAGGCGAAATCGTTTTTGTGGATGTGGACACTGTTGGCGAAACCATCGCACAGGGCGAAGTGTTCGGTTCGGTGGAAGCTGTCAAGACCGTTAGCGACCTGAACATGCCGGTAGAAGGCGAAGTGCTCGAGTTCAACGAAACGCTGAACGACCAGCCCGAGTTGGTAAACAATGACCCGTATGGTGCCGGCTGGATGATTAAAATCGCCGTCAAGGACATGGCACAACTCGACAGCCTGATGGACGCAGCTGCTTACGAGGCATCGCTGTAAATCAGACGGAACAAGAAAGAAAAAGCCGCGAAATCTCGCGGCTTTTTTGTTTCCGAAAATAATACTCCGGAATTCCAAAACGTGTATGCCCTTATTAGAATCCGGAATACACAACCTCTATATTCATCGGCTTGGCGACATTCTCGGCACTATATGTCTTGGTTGCCGAAACGGTTTGCTGTTGCTTGATGGAAATGATATAGGTCGTATTGTCGCTTGTCGTTGTTACCACATCTACCGGCACCATCACCATATTCAGCGTATCCGGATTGTTTGAATAGCGCAACTGATTGGTTAGCAATGCAGACATGTCGTAGGTGTAAAAATACTCGTTTTTACCGTTTTTGTCCGTTCCTTTTGTGAATTCTGCCAGCAAGGCGCATGTATCGGACGGCAGTTCGCGCTTGGTGAAGAAACGCTGTAACGCCGACTCCTTAATCAGCAACATGCGCGCCGCAGGACTTGACCAGGTATCCCTTACACTGGCGTCATCCGACATATCCACATCAATCTTTACCTTGCCCATATTCACATACGGACGTTTGCCGTCAATGCGGGAATTGATGCGCTCCTGAATCTTTGCCATCGGGAACTGCAGCCGCGTATAGATATTTGCAGGCGCAGCAACATAGTTGTAATTGGCATCCGCCTGCAATTTTGCGAACACTTCGTCCTGATCTTTGTAATTGATACAATTGATTTGCCGCACTTCCGAATTGGCATAAAACGCCTTTACATCATGTACGATTGTGTCCGAAACGCCTTTCTGATACGAGAAGGAATAATAGACCGCAATATTGATATCTATTATATTCAACACCGTTCCGCTACCGAATTCCGAAACAACATACAGTCCCTTGAATGCTTTGTTGAACTCCTCTTGTGAGGCAAAGTCGCGGATAGCAAAGAATTTTTTGGTGAAATTGTCGGACATACGGGCTCGTACAACCGAATAATACGTTCCGCTCGCTGACGAATAGACCGAATCCGTCCTGTTCGCAGCAACTACCACTTTCTCATGTGCCAGAAGTTGCGGAGAGGTGGAACTTACATATTCTTGCGGGTCAAGGTTGGTCGGGTAGGAGCGCTCATAATCAAATTCGCCCAAATCAATCTCATATGCCGTGATGCCCATCGGCGTATTTCCGTCACCGAACCACGAACGATAGGCCATGCACAAGCAGACCGAATCGACGGCCGCGCCTTCCGGATAAACGAATCCTATCGGGCAGGCGAATTGCGCCAGCACATCTGCATGAAGCGTACCGTAACTATTTGCCATTTCACCCAACAGGAACGAATCCGGCATAGATATCATGGAATCCACCTTCAGCAGATTGGAACGGATAGGAAATGTGTCGGCTCGAACTAAAATCTGATCTTCTTTCTCCAATACAGAGCCTCCTGCCGACTCGGTATCATCTTTACAGCCGGTAAAAACAGCGGCAAGAAGAAATAGTAATAATATATATATAGGTCTAATTTGCATCATCAATCATTGATTTGCAGAAGTTCCAATAATCAGCAGGGTCTTCACCCTGATAGGGCATAATCGGTTTGCCGCTTGTCTGGACATAATTGAGCAGACGCTGGTTCACAACAGGTGTGGAAAGGGCAATAGCATCCACATGGTCTATCGCCAGGCGCATCAATTCCTCATAACCGACCGAGAAACCCTCTATGCTGCGCACGTCATTGCCGGTTATCCCTTCTATCAGCATTTTTTGTGCAAAATTGGAAGCAAAAGGTTGCTTGTATTCCTTGTTGTCCAGCGAAAGAATAATCTTGCTATTGGTAAAGAACGGCGTATCTGCATAGGCTTTTTTGAGGTATAGCGGCGCCAAAGCGGACATCCACCCCGAACAATAAATGATATCCGGTGTCCAACGCAGTTTTTTCACCGTCTCAATCGCTCCGCGCGCGAAAAAGACGCAACGCTCGTCATTATCGGCATACTCTTTCCCCGTTTCATCTGTCAGACCCTTCCGTCGACCGAAATAATCGTCGTTGTCTATGAAATAAATCTGAATACGAGCCTGCTGGATACTGGTCACTTTGATAAGCAACGGATGATCCGCATCCTCGATAATCATATTCATACCGGACAAGCGGATTACCTCATGCAACTGGTTCCGGCGTTCGTTGATTTCGCCGAACTTGGGCATAAAGGTACGCGTCTCATAACCATTGGCCTGAAAATACTCCGGCAACCGGCGGTTAAGCAGTCGAATCGGGCTTTCTTCTGCCAGATAGGGATAAATTTCCTGTGCAAGAAATAAAATGCGATTTGGCTCTTTCATAAGCGTTGGTTTTTAAGAGAAAACAATTTCTCGGTGCAAAGATACAAAAAATATTTGATATTTACATTATTTTTTTTCATTTTTTTGGAATTTCCGTAATATTTTTATAATTTTGCACGTTTTTTTGGATTTTAAAGCGAAGATATATGCAAATTATTGAAACAAAAGCGGAATTGCTCCGTCAGGTGGAAGCATGCAAACGACAGCATAAATCCATCGGTTTGGTGCCTACCATGGGAGCACTTCATGAAGGACATGCGTCACTGGTACGTCGCGCTGTAAGTGAAAACGATGTATGTTTTGTCTCGGTGTTTGTCAATCCGACTCAGTTCAACAACAAGGAAGACTTGGCAAAATACCCGCGCAACCTCGTTCGGGATGCCGAATTGCTGGACTCAATCGGTGCACAGTTTATGTTTGCGCCCACGCCCGAAGAGATGTATTCGGCGGAAGAAATGAACACCACCTTTGCCTATGATTTTGACGGTCTGGACAAGGTTATGGAAGGGAAAATGCGTCCCGGGCACTTCAACGGAGTGGTGCAGGTTGTCAGCCGCCTGTTCTATCTGGTACAGCCGGACCGCGCTTATTTCGGCGAAAAAGACTATCAGCAACTGGCGATTATTCATCACATGGTAGAGCGTTCCGCACTCAAAGGCACTTTCGGAGACCTGCAGATTGTGGGTTGCCCCATTGTCCGTCAGGCGGATGGCTTGGCATTATCCAGCCGCAACGAACGTCTTTCAGAGGAGGAGAAGAAGATTGCAACCAACATATACAGAGTTTTGTCACAGTCGGTGAAATCGGCAAAATCTGCAAGCGTAGAGACCGTGCAGCGCGAAGTAGTTGGTGCCATCAATGCCATTGACGGCTTGGAAGTGGAATATTATGAAATAGTGGATCAATCAGCGCTTCTTCCGGCAAAAGATTTCTCGCACGCCATCGGCTGTATAACAGTCTATTGTGGCCCCGTGCGGCTGATTGACAATATAAAATATTGAGCAGATGGTATGCTGGTTGTCCTTGACAAAAATATTCCTTTTTTAGCCGAAATGTTGTCTCCGTTTGCAACGACACTGCCGATGGAACCGGAGCAAATCACTTCTTTGGCTGTCAAGGATGCCGATGCACTGGTTGTCCGGACACGCACCCATATCAATCGCGAACTGCTGGAAGGCAGCAAAGTACAGTTTGTGGCCACAGCTACTATCGGCTACGACCATATTGACACCGCGTATTGCGACCAAAACGGCATTGAATGGATATCCTGCCCGGGCTGTAACGCCCAAGCGGTCTGCGATTATATCGAAGAGTTTCTGAACCATACAGCCGCAAAAGGCACACTGGGAGTTGTCGGATACGGGCATATCGGAACATTGGTGGCGAAAATGGCGGAACGGAAAGGGTTGCATGTATTGGTCAACGACCTACCCAAAAACATCGGCATCAGTCTCGGTGAAATCGCAGAAAAGTGCGATATTATTACCTTCCATACACCCCTGACTTTTGCGCCGAATCCATATCCCACCTATCATCTTTGCGATGCGGCGTTTTTGAACAGTTGTAAGAAAGACGCTGTAATTGTCAATGCCGCACGCGGCGGGGTTGTAGATGAAAAGGCTTTGTTGGAAAGCGGACATCGCTGCGTGATTGATTGCTGGGAGAACGAACCGGATATCAACAAAAACCTGTTGCTTTCACCCGACACATTGTTAGCCTCCTGCCATATTGCCGGCTACTCATGGGAAGGCAAAATCAATGCTTCCAGGATGTGTTTGGACGCTTTTTGCAAACATTTTGGCATTTCTCCTTTGCCAATTGAAAAAAAATCACTACCTTTGCAGCCTGAAATGATTGGCGACTCGTCAAAAGGCTGGTTAAGCCGCATTTCGGAACAACTCAAAGCACAGCCTGAAGGCTTTGAACAATTGCGTAAACAATATAAATTAAGATAATGGCAAACTTTCAAAAACTGACCTCTCGCGCAGAGGATTATTCAAAATGGTACAATGAATTGGTTGTAAAAGCCGACTTGGCGGAACAATCTGCAGTCCGCGGTTGCATGGTTATCAAGCCTTACGGATATGCTATCTGGGAGACGATTCAGCACGAATTGGACCGTCGTTTCAAGGAACAGGGCGTTAAGAATGCGTATTTTCCGCTGCTTATCCCGAAGTCGTTCCTCAGCCGCGAAGCCGAGCATGTGGAAGGCTTTGCGAAAGAGTGCGCCGTGGTGACGCACCACCGCCTGATGAATGACCCGAACGGCAAAGGCGTAGTGGTTGACCCGAACGCCAAACTGGAGGAGGAGCTGATTATCCGTCCTACTTCGGAGACGATTATCTGGTCCACCTACAAGAACTGGATTTCCTCATACCGTGACCTGCCTATTCTCTGCAACCAATGGTGCAACGTGATGCGCTGGGAGATGCGTACCCGTCTGTTCCTGCGTACTGCGGAGTTCTTGTGGCAGGAAGGGCACACGGCTCACGCTACAAAAGAGGAGGCGGAAGATTATGCCCGCACGATGCTGGATGTATACGCTGATTTCGCGGAAAACGTGATGGCTATTCCGGTTATCAAAGGTGTCAAGTCACCGAACGAACGCTTTGCGGGCGCCCTCAACACCTACTGCATAGAAGCCATGATGCAGGACGGCAAGGCACTCCAAGCCGGTACGTCGCACTTCCTCGGGCAGAACTTCGCTAAATCCTTTGATGTGCAGTTCCTCAGCAAAGAGAATAAGTACGAATATGTTTGGGCAACCTCTTGGGGCGTATCCACACGCCTGATGGGCGCCTTGATTATGACGCACTCGGATGACAACGGCCTGGTATTGCCGCCGCATTTGGCACCGATTCAGGTAGTGCTTGTGCCTATCTTCAAGGCCGAGGAGCAGCTGAATGCTATTCTTGAGAAGATGAATCCCATTCTGGACAATCTCAAGAAAGCCGGTGTCCGCATCAAAGTGGATACCTCTGACAAGGCTACGCCGGGATTCAAGTTCGCCGATTATGAGTTGAAAGGTGTGCCTGTACGTTTGGCAATGGGTGGCCGCGACCTGGAGAACGGAACAATAGAAGTGGCACGCCGCGACACGCTGACCAAAGAGACCGTCAGTCTCGATGGAATCGAAGAAAAACTGCTGTCGCTGTTGGAGGATATTCAAAAGAACTGCTATACGAAAGCACTCAATTACCGTATTTCCAACACGCGCGAGTGCAACAGTTACGAGGAGTTCAAAGAGGAAATCAAGAAAGGCGGTTTCCTGCTTTGCCATTGGGACGGCACGCCCGAAACGGAAGAACGCATCAAGGAGGAAACGAAAGCAACCATCCGTTGCATTCCGCTGGAAGCACTGCCCGGATACAAGGAAGAACCCGGTGTTTGCATGGTTACCGGCAAGCCCTCCGCGAAGCGCGTTGTATTCGCGATTGCATATTAAGGCACGGTTTTTGTAGTAGCAGTGTAACAATGCGAAAACTGCTATCATCCATATTACTCATACTGGCAGCGAGCATTAGTTTGCCCGCTGCCGCTGCATTGCAAGACTCCGTGGCTTTGGTCGTGCAGGGCAATGACACGTTCTATCTCGCTTTTCTGCACGATGTATATGTGTATCCGCCATTGGTTTTCAAAAACAAGAAACAGGAAAAGTTCTATTGGAAGACCGTGCGGGATGTCAAAAAAACCTTGCCCTACGCCAAGATGATTACCAAAGACATGGCGTATGCCGATGCGGAACTTGCCAAACTGACTACTGACAAGGAACGTCGTAAATGGTGGCGGCAGTATGAAAAGCATCTGTTCAGGAAGTATGAAACAGCCTTCCGGAACATGTATGCTTCACAGGGGCGCATGCTGATGAAACTGATGGACCGCGAGTCGGACAGAACGAGTTACGAGCTTATCAAGCAGTATCGAGGCAAAGCCGCAGCGGATTTCTGGCAGTTCGTTGCCAAATTGTTCAAGAACGACCTCAAGGAAGGTTACGATGGCGCAGACAAAGACCGCATCATCGAGCGTGTCATCACCCTCGTCGAAGCAGGGCAGTTATAGCTGGCCGGCAACGGAAAAACAGCACATTTGCAGGCGTGCAGATACAGAAAAATAGAGAACGAGAAAATAACAATGCTATGCGAAAAATCATTACAATCATTCTTTTAGCCGTGGCTATGGTGGCAGGTGCAGAAGAGCATTTGACCTTCATGGGCATCCCGATTGATGGCCCGTTGGACTGTTTCTCCCAAGCTTTGGAACAACAGGATTTCCGACGTTCCCGTGTGTTCAGTAATCCGGTTTTTGAGGGGCTTTTCGCCGACCGCCTTGCCTATGTCATTGTGGAGACGACGCCGGAAACACATGTGGTCTGCGAGGTGCTTGTAGCGTTCCAGAAACTGCATCAATGGAATGAATTGGATAGCGCTTATAATGCGCTCAAAGCCAAGCTCATTGCCCAATATGGTGAGCCGGCAGAAACGAAGGAAGTCGGCGATGGACCGCAAGAAATTACGCAAGTCAGGCAATACCTTGAGGATGCCATCCTAATCAGACGTTGCAAGTTTGTGACGGAGTTAGGAACTGTTGACTTGGGTCTGGATAACCTCCGGCTTCATGAGCTTTCCCGCGGTGTCCCGTATCTTTACCTTATCTACACCGATAAGGCCAACATCAACACCGCCGCCCAGGAGGGGATGATGGTTTGTAATAATTAAGAATATTACCATAGATATTTCAAAAAGGGCCACAGGCAAAACGACTAATATGAAACACCTTAAAGACATAGCCGGCTATGTGTTCGGCGGAGTGATGTTTGTTGTGCTGCTGCCGACAATCATGTGGCTGGCGTCAGGAATGCCGGCATTGGAGCATATTGGTGCCTTGCGCGCTTCTATAACGGGCGTGCTGATTCTCTGCGGTTTGGCGCTGAGTATATGGACCATCGTCTATATGAAACGTCGCGGCAAAGGTAACCCTATGGATGCCTTCGACCATGAGATCGGTTCGCGCACACAACACTTGATGACTGATGGTCCGTATCGCCTTAACCGCAATCCGATGCTCACAGGGACTTTCATCTACCTGCTTGGTTATATTGTGTGGCTGTGGACATGGCAGGCCTTGCTCGTTTGGTTCATCTTCGTTGCCATCATGTTCGTGCAAGTGCTGACCGAAGAGAAACGTCTGCGCCGTGACTTCGGCGAGGAGTACGAAGCCTATTGCAAACAAACCGGCAGGTTTTTACCGTGAATATGTAAAAAATAAGACAAAACCTCTACCCCGGATTGTTGGTAAGTTGGGCATAAAGTTCAAAACCTTTGGCTGTCAGCCGATAGGCTTGTTCGGGTAAACTGGGATGTGCAGGGTAGGCAAAAGTAATATACCCTTTTGCCTGCGTCGGTTTGAAGTAATTGTCTATGAAGACTTTGCGACTCTTTTGACGCAGTCCCAGATCTGCAATAATCTGTCTGCGCGGAAGTGTTTGTTTTCCTATAGCAAGCACCAGTTTCTGTATACGTGCGTCTTCCTTGTTTGTTGCTTTCGGTAGTTCTTTGGCAATCGTAGACTGAATGGTCGATTTCTCCTTGTGCTCCATTTCCGGATGCTGTATGGTTATCTCTTGACCGGGAGAGGAGAAGTAGAACATGTTGAGGATGGCGGGCTTGTTACCACGATTCTCGCCGCGGTGAATCGTGCCGATGACCTCGATCAGAGGTTCACCTTCGCGGAAAGTCTTCTCTGAACCGTCTTGACAGACGATGGTTAACTCGCCTTGTTGGACGATTCCATAGTTCACGACGGTATGATGATGCCATCCGGTCTTTGCACCGACGGGAAAGTCCAAACGAATAACGCGCAGTTCCGGTGTGCCATTCGGAAAATCCGGCAGGATGGTGCCATCCCAACTCTGCGAAGTGCGAATCAATTCTGTAGTCTTGATCGCCATAATGGTGTGTTGTGTTAGATTGCGGCTGCAAAAGTAGTAAAAATTATTGACATGTGCAAGGGTTTATGAAAAAAAATAATACAGGCTAAGGGAGGTGGCATTAAAAAAGATACAGGCCACAGGGAGCCTGTATTAATTTTGCAGTATGTGAGATGGTTTGGGATGAAAAAAGATACAGGCTAAGACGGTGTGATGGGGTGATGGTGTGATGATTGGAAAAAGGATTAAGTGGGAGCATGTCTGATGTATGAGAAAAAGATGAATATTTGCGAAATCTTTTTGCAAAGTGCAAATAAATTTGTAGATGTCAGAAAAAAGTTGTACCTTTGCGCACTTCAGGGAGGAATAGAGGATAGGATTTCCTATGTTCCCGATGCGCATTTCGGCTCATTAAAATCTCCTGTACTCCTCACGCCACTTGACAATAACAGCGGTGTCAAGAAGCGCTTCATCAACGGTATACTCTACATCCTTCGTGACGGAAAAACCTACACCGTACAAGGGCAGGAAGTAAAGTAAAATAGCCTTATTCAGATGTATATTTCAATTGGGACCGGGCATTCAGGCCCGGTCCTTTTTTGAAATCCGCCGCATAATGTAATTCTCTTTCACTCATTAATTCCTTAAACATTCACTCATTAATTCATTAAACATCAAAAAAAATTTGCACGGGTCAAATTTTTTGTGTACTTTTGCAGGCTAATTGTGTAACAAGCCGTAAAATTGTAAATTATTAAATCATAAATAACCATGTCTTTGCAGTGTGGAATAGTAGGATTGCCCAATGTCGGCAAATCAACATTGTTTAACTGTCTTTCCAATGCGAAAGCGCAATCGGCGAACTTTCCGTTTTGTACAATAGAGCCGAATGTGGGCGTCATCACGGTGCCTGACGAGCGCCTTATCAAACTGGGCGAATTGTGCAAACCCGAACGCGGAGTCATTCCGACAACCGTTGAAATCGTGGATATTGCCGGTTTGGTAAAAGGCGCGAGCAAGGGTGAAGGGCTCGGCAACAAGTTCCTCGCGAACATCCGCGAGACGGACGCGATAATCCATGTGCTGCGTTGCTTTGACGATGAGAACGTAGTGCATGTGGATGGCACGGTGAATCCTGTGCGCGATAAGGAAATCATTGATGCGGAGTTGCAACTGAAGGATCTTGAAACCGTGGAGTCCCGCATTGCCAAGACCGAGAAACAGGCAAAAGCCGGCGGCGACAAACAAGCGAAGTTGGCGTTGGAAGTGCTGCTGAAGTACCGCGAAGCGTTGTCGCAAGGCAAGTCCGCGCGCACGGTGGAACTGGCGAACAAGGATGAGGAAGCGGTGGCAAGAGAGATGTTCCTGTTGACGAACAAGCCGGTAATGTACGTGTGCAACGTGGATGAGGCATCCGCCGTAACCGGTAACAAATATGTGGAGCAAGTGCGTGAGGCGGTAAAGGACGAAAACGCACAAGTGCTGGTTGTGGCGGCGAAGATAGAAAGCGAGATAGCGGAGTTGGAGACATATGAGGAACGGCAGATGTTCCTCGATGAAATCGGGCTAAAAGAGTCCGGCGTGAACAGACTTATCAAGGCGGCGTATGCGTTGTTGGAGTTGCGTACGTTCCTAACCGCTGGTTCGGACGAAGTGCGAGCATGGACGTTCAAAGCGGGTTCGAAAGCACCGCAATGCGCCGGTGTCATTCATACGGACTTCGAGCGCGGTTTCATCCGTGCGGAGGTCATCAAATACAACGATTACATAACACTTGGCGGCGAGGCAGCATGCCGCGCGGCGGGCAAGTTGGCGATAGAAGGCAAGGATTATTTGGTGCAGGACGGCGATATCATGCACTTCCTGTTTAACGTATAAGGGTTATGATTGATGCGTTTGAGCAACTGATTGTTCTGAATCCGTGGACGATGGCGCTTGCCATTATTGCCGGTTTCGTGCTGCTTATATACGGCGCGGATTGGCTTGTGGACGGTGCAAGTGCACTTGCACACCGTTTTGGTGTGAGTTCGCTGGTAATCGGTCTGACAGTTGTGGCATTCGGAACGTCTATGCCGGAATTTATAGTCAGTACGATTGCGGCAATAGAAAAAAACACGGAGATAGCCATTACGAATATTCTCGGTTCCAACGCAATCAATACGTTCATTATCCTTGGTTTTACCGCGCTGATTTATCCGGTGAATTCGCAGAAATCCTGCCGTACATTCGATATTCCGGTTAGTGTATTGGCCGGATTATTGGTGCTTTTCTTCGCGACCTATACGCCGCCGGAGTGTTGGTCAGGGCACGACTTCGGTTCATTCAGTTTGGACCATGGTGCGATTACGGTTTGGGGCGGTATAATTCTGCTGTTAGTGTTCTGTTCTTTTATGGGGCACAGCGTTCATATCGCGCAGCGCAATCCCGATGAAACCGGCGAAATCAAGCCCTTGCTGGCGTGGAAGATGTTGTTGCTGATTCTGTTTGGTTTGTTTGGTCTTGTTCTGGGCGGCGAGCTGGTGGTACGTGGTGCGACGGGTGTAGCGCGAACATTGGGCGTGAGCGATGCGGTGATAGGTCTGACGGTAGTAGCGCTTGGCACGTCGTTGCCGGAACTGGCGACCAGTTGTGTGGCGGCTTTCAAACATAACTGCGACCTGGCATTGGGCAATGTGATAGGCAGCAATATCTTCAATGTGTTCTTCATATTGGGAGTAGGTGCGGTGATTCATCCGCTGCCGGCCTATCCGGGACTTTGGCTGGATGCTGCGATGGTATTTCTTGCCTCGCTGATGGTATGGATGTTCGTCTCTTTCACCAGGAATCATGAAATCAAGCGCTGGCACGGCGCATTGCTGGTATCGGTTTATGCCATATATCTGACCTATCGCCTGATGTGCCTATAAGTTATAGAAAATTATGATACACAATTTACGCTATCGGATAGACCATGTGCTAAGTGCCGGCAAAGGGACGCAGATTCTGTGGCTGGCACTGGTTGTGGCGGTGTTGTTCGGTTTGTTCTTTGCGATTAACGCTCTGTTGGAGGAGCCGCTGAACATATACAGCCTCCTTGCACTGCTGCTCTCCCCGGGCGAGTTCCGCGAGGAAACCCATTTCGCATTCCAAGTCATTGTGAACCTGTTCGGGTTGGTTTTGGTGAGCAGTATGCTCATTTCCATTTTGAGCAATATCGTTGAGAACCGCGTGGACGACTTCACGCGCGGACTGGTGAGATACAAGTTCAAAGACCATCTGCTGTTTCTCGGCGCAGACGAAATGATTAAGGACACGATAGAAGGGCAGTTCCATACGGACGAAGCATTGCCGAAAGCGGTGGTGGTACTTACGACCCAGGATGCCGCGGAAATCCGCAAACGCCTGCTGGCGGAGATACATGATAAAGCCATCTGCAAGCGTCTGGTTGTACTATACGGCGACCGCACGCAACGGGAGCAACTGTTGTCCGTTTGGGCGCAAACCGCGCGGCGCGTTTATATTCTCGGCGAGCCGGATGAGCCGGATCATGATACGAAGAATACATTGTGTCTGCGCGAACTGAAAGGGTTGGAAACGCCAACGGAGTGTTTTATGGTATGCGACCACCTTTCCACGCTGCGAATCATGCAGTTGCAGACAGAGCCGCTGCCGCCGACATTCCACCTGACAGTCACAAACGCATTGGAAGGTTGGGCGCAACGTATGCTGGTCAATCAGGACGGATTCCCGAAACTCTACCGTAAAGACAGCATCTCCGCCCATGATGACGAATATGTTCATCTTGTGCTGGTTGGCGCTACGCAGATGGCGTATGCACTGGCGATTACGGCAGCGCATATTGCCCATTATCCGAATTTCCTGACCAAGCAGCGGCGCACGCGCATCACGTTTATAGACAATAACATCGAACAGCACCGTGATTTCCTGCGTGGCCACTACGATTCACTCTTCCGTCTTTCGCGGCAGCGTTATATATGGCAGGAGCGGTCAGGCGCAGAGGTAAAACTGCATACAGAAGAGTATATTCCCGGGCCGGACTTTGATTTCCTGGATATCGAATGGGAGTTTGTGTCTGCCGGAGTGGAGTCTCCTGCCGTGCGTGAGATGCTTGTGCGTTGGAGCAAGGACAAACAGCAGATGCTTACCATAGCCTACTGCCTGCCCGATATAAAGGCGAATCTGGCAACGGCATTATATGCGCCGGACGAGGTGATGACGCAACAGATACCGCTGCTTGTCTATCAGCCAACGAACGATGCTTTGGCGGAATGGACGAAAGAGTTTACCCGCTATAAGAACCTTTATCCGTTCGGCATGCGCCAGGACTGCTATGACAAGATTTTCCGCCGCCGCATGCGCTGGGCGGTTGAGGCGAACGAAGCATATGAGGACAATGCCGCCAAACTCAATCCGCAACGCAAGCGTAAGCATTGGCACGATTTGAAGTTGACGTTGCAGTTCTCGAACATGTACAGCGCCAACTACTGTTACGCGGTTCTGCGCCATACGGACAAGCAATATTATGCCCGTCTGGAGCATCAGCGCTGGATGACGGAGCGGCTGCTGTTGGGCTACAAGGCAATGGACAAGGCGGAACGTATCCGTATCGAACATACGCCCGAACCGGAGCGGCAACAGTTAATGAACGAATGTGATCCGTACTTCATGCACCCGAATATCCAACCGTTCGAGGAACTGACTGCCGAGAGCGTGCACAAGGACGAGGTTATGACAGAGTACTTGAGTAATAAAATGAAGAACCTGTAAATTTCACCATTATGGAAGAATACAAATATTACGCGTTTGTCAGCTACCGCAGCTGTGACGAAAAGTATGCCAAGTGGCTGCAAGACAAAATAGAGTCCTACCGGCTACCGACGACTATTCAGAAGATGAACCAGACGCTTCCCAAGAAGAAATTGCGTCCGTGTTTCCGTTACCATACGGATATCCAGCCTAATGAGTTGAAGACGGAGTTGCGCAACAAACTGGAGCAGTCGAAGTATCTGCTTGTTATCTGTACGCCGCGTTCGGCGCAGTCGCCGTGGGTAGGAAATGAGATTGACACGTTCGTCGAACTCGGTCGTCGCGACAGAATCATTCCGGTTATTGTGGAGGGCAGACCATATTCGGGTGATCCTGCCACGGAATGCTACAACCCGTCTCTTATCAAGCACTTCCCCCATTCGGACAATATCGCGGAAGATCGTGAGATACTTGGCGTGAATATCCACGAAGAAGGCCGTGGCAGCGCGTATATGAAACGCGAACGTGCGGTTATCCAGATAGTCAGCCGTATGTTGGATGTCAATTACGACCAGCTTTGGAACCGTCAGCGCCGCCGAATCATCACGCGTGTGGTGGTATCGATTTTGTTTAGTGTGCTTTTCGTTTGTGCGATGGCAATGATGTGGTTCTTTAACCAGCCGTTTACGTCGCAGGTGCACTTGTATGAGAGCAGCGTCCATAATGCGAATTTGTCAGATAGTCTTTATGATGCGGTAGTGACGCTTTCTTTGGGTAATGAAACAAAGACTTACACGCTCAAGAGTATCGATGAAATCGGCGATTTTCGCAACTTGCCCGCACGCATGAAAGGTAAAACGGTGCGTTTGACCGTAACTGCCCCTGATTGGTTGCCGACGGACACGATGCTTGTTTTGACGGAGGATATTCAGTTGCCGATAGCCCGTGACGCGAGTGTATATGGACATGTCACATTGTCTGTTTTGCAGAATGGCAAACTACTGCCGAATACGGATTTGCAATTGGCGGGACATCCGGTGAAATCGGATGAAAATGGACATTTGACGTATGATATCCCGCTTGAGGAGCAGGCGTTGGAATATCCATTGGTTAATCCCCAAACCGGCAAAGCAACGCTGGTCTTCCCGCCGTTTGGTCCGAATGATGCTGTAGAACTCTAACTGACGGATTTGCATCGACGAAGCACAAAACAAAAAAAGGAGAGGCGCTTGGCGTCTCTCCGCGTCATTGAATGACGATGCTGTTTTTACTCAGCAGCCGGAGCCTCAACAGGAGCCTCTGCGGGAGCCTCTTCAACAGCAGCTTCCTCTGCGGGAGCAGCCTCTTCAGCAACTACCTCAACAGCAGGAGCCTCTTCTTGAGCCTCGCAGCACTTGTTGTCAGCTTTCTTGCAGCAACCCATTGCGCAAAGAGCAATGGCAGCAATGAATAATACTTTCTTCATACTTTTAAAGCTTTAAAATATTGATAAATGTTAGTTTTCCGGTGTATTTTCATACCACAAGGGCGCGATTATTCCGAAAAACGGCTGCAAAGTTAATACATTTTTTGTGAATGTCAAAAAAAAGTAGTAATTTTGCGCAATATTTTTGAATTTTTATGAAATTTAGTACCTTTTTGAACGAAACAAAGGCGGGTTTTGTGGTAAAAAACCTATTTGTGGCACTCATTGTCGTCATTGTGTCATTGATTGTTTTGTTGTCTTGGCTCAAGCGTTATACGTTGCACGGCATAGAGATCGAAGTGCCTGCCATCACTGGCATGTATCTGGAAGAAGCGCGCATGGCGTTGGAGAGTGAAGGGCTGAACATTGAGGTGATAGATTCGACCTTCTCCCGCAAAGTGCCGCTTGGCACGATTGTGGAACAGAATCCCGTTGCCGAAAGCCATTCCAAGCCCGGCCGGACGATTTATGTGATTATCAACTCCCAAACCGTTCGTCAAGTGCCGTTGCCGGATTTGCATGATATCAGTTATCGTCAGGCGGAAGCGACGCTCAAGTCACTTGGAATCACGGTAAAAGACTATATTTATGAGCCATCGGAGTACAAGGATCTTGTACTGGATGTGCGCAAAGACGGCCGTTCCATAGATGCGGGTGCGCGCTTGGATGAGGGCAGTTCGGTAGTGCTGGTCGTCGGGCGCGGAAAGGGCACCGAGAAAGTGAGCGTTCCGCAACTATGTGGCAAGAAGCTGCCGGAAGCCCGCTCGTTGCTGTTGAGTAAATATCTGACGCTTGGCATTTATGAATATGATGAGGAGCCGACGCCCGAAACGGTTGATTTGTATGTTGTTTATAAACAGGAACCGACTGCTGGCACGGTAATTGTAGAAGGATCACATGTAAACCTGTATCTGTCGAAAGACATAGAGAAAGCTATTGTCGTATCCGAAGACAGTAATGACGAAGACTTCTTCTAAATGCAGTAAATGAGCAATATTCAGGATATAGAACCCGAGGATGAGTTGTGGGAGCGTTGGCGCTGTGAAGTGGACAAAGGTCAGGCACCTGTCCGCGTGGACAAGTATCTGACCGAACACATGGCGGGCACATCGCGCAACCGCATTCAGAATGCCGCTGAGGCAGGTAATGTGCTGGTCAATGGCAAACCGGTGGCGAGCAACCACAAGGTCAAACCGTTGGATATTATTCAGGTTTTGTTGGACCACGAGCCGCATGACTACACCATTCTGCCCGAGAATATTCCGCTCAATATCGTTTATGAGGATGATGACGTGCTGGTTATCAACAAGCCTGCGGGATTGGTGGTTCATCCCGGTCACGGCAACTACGAACACACGCTGTTAAATGCGCTAGCCTATTATTTCGGCGACAAGCTGGATATCAATAACCCCAATATCGGGCTTGTCCACCGAATTGACAAGGATACTTCCGGTCTGTTGTTGATTGCCAAAACGCCTGCAGCGAAAACCAATCTCGGGATGCAGTTCTTCGAGCACACGACTGAACGAACGTATAATGCGCTTGTATGGGGGACGTTTGCAGAGGAAAGCGGCACCGTCGAAGGCGCACTTGCACGTGATAACCGCGACCGTACTATATATAAGGTGTGGAATATTGAGGACAACCCGAATGCCAAGGAAGCCGTCACGCACTGGCGCGTTTTGGAGCGTTTTATGTATGTTACGCTGGTCGAGTGCCGTCTCGAAACCGGGCGCACCCACCAGATTCGTGTGCACATGAAGCACATCGGGCATCCGCTTTTCTGCGATGAAAAGTACGGTGGCACCGAGATTCTCAAAGGGCTGCCGACGCAGAAATACAAGCAATATATCCTGAACTGCTTTGCGCTTTGTCCGCGGCAGGTGCTGCATGCCAAAACGCTGGGCTTTACACATCCTGCAACGGGCAAACGTATGTTTTTTGACAGCGACTGGCCTGCCGATATGTCTAATTTAATTGAGAAATGGAGGAAATATGAGCCGAATACTTTGGGCTGATGACGAGATTGATCTCCTCAAGCCGTATATCATCTTCTTACAGGAAAAAGGGTATGAAGTACTGACTGCTAACAACGGACAGGACGCTATTGATATTTGCCGTTCCGTGCAGCCGGATATTGTGTTTCTGGACGAGAATATGCCCGGACTCAGCGGACTGGAGACGCTTGAAACCATCAAATCGCTCCGCCCGAGCTTGCCGGTGGTTATGATTACCAAGAGCGAGGAAGAACGTATCATGGAGCAGGCGATTGGCGCCAAGATTGCCGATTATCTCATCAAACCGGTCAATCCCAACCAGATTCTGCTGTGCCTGAAAAAGCATATCCACCAGCGCGAAATTGTGGAAAAGCACACCAACCGCGGCTATCAAGAGGAGTTTTCCGACATTAGTTTCATGATTGATACCGCCCGAACGGTGGACGAGTGGATGGCTGTTTACAAAACCCTTTCCCGTTGGGATTTGGAGTTGCAGGACGTGGATTCCTCCATGCGCGAAATGCTGCACATGCAGTCTCAGCAGGCGGATGCCGCATTCGCGAAATTTGTTACCAAAAACTACGAAGACTGGTTCGCATCTCCCGAACGCCCGCTCATGTCGCCGGATATTTTCAAGCGGGTTCTTTTCCCGATGTTGGACAATGGCGAGAAGGTGTTCTTTGTTGTTATTGACAACTTCCGCTACGACCAGTGGAAGACCATACAGCCGCTTATCAGCGAGTTTTTCAATGTGACGGAGGATAGCACCTATCTATCCATTCTTCCGACGGCAACGCAATATGCGCGCAATGCCATTTTCGCCGGACTGATGCCGCTGCAGATACAGGAAATGTTTCCCGACTTGTGGGTGGATGAGGATGAAGAGGAAGGCAAGAACCTTAATGAAAAGGAGCTTATCCAGACGCACTTGGAGCGTTACCGCAAGCACTATGGTTTTTCCTACTTCAAAATCAACGAATCCGACTTCTGCGAGCGTGTTATCAAACAACTCAAAGGGCTGCAGACACCGCTGAATGTGGTTGTTCTCAACTTCATTGACATGCTTTCGCACTCCCGCACGGACAGCAAAATGATGCGCGAACTCTGCAACGACGAAGCTGCTTACCGTAGCCTCACATTAAGTTGGTTCAAGCACTCGCCGACTTATGAACTTTTCCGCCGCATCGCCCAACTCGGCTATCGCATTGTTCTGACAACAGACCACGGCACGGTTCGTGTGCAGAATCCCGTGCAGATTGTTGGCGACAAGAATACAAACACCAACCTCCGTTACAAGGTCGGCAAATCGCTGAACTTCCAAAGCAAGAACATCTTCGAGATTACCCATCCGAAGCAGGTCGGTCTGCCGTGTCCGAATGTCAGCAGCAGTTATGTTTTCTGCACCGGTGAGGACTTTTTCGGCTACCCGAACAACTTCAACTACTACGCCCAGTACTACCGCAACACCTTCCAACACGGTGGCATATCTATGGAGGAAATGATTATTCCGCTTGTAACACTTGACCCGAAGTAACCGGCAATGGCAAAGACCAAACATAAACACAGCCTTTTGTGGCGCCTTGTTCCGTCCATCCTTGTATTGGCGGCATTGGCGTGGCTGTGCTCGTTGTTTATCTCGCATGGTGCGCCGAAGGTGGACGGATATCCCAACCGTCTTTCCGTCCTGACCTACAACACGCACCAAATGGGGCAGTATGCCAAAGCGCATGAGAACCGCGTGATACGATATCTTCAGCGCCAGGATGCCGATGTGGTTTGTTTGCAGGAAGTGGATGTCTATAAAAACGAAAAGTACCTGACCTTGCCCGAACTGAAAAAGGCGCTGAACAAATACCCATACACCTATTTTGACTTCAAGATTTACAACAAACGCCACCAGTATGGCATAGCTGTTTTTTCCAAGTACCCGCTTCTCAACAAAACGACAGTCCGTTATACCTCACGCGGTAATATCTCGGATTATTGTGATGTGGCGGTGGGAAAAGACACGTTCCGTCTCTTCAATAACCATCTTGAATCCAACCGCTTGGACGCGCAAGACTTTCCGGACACTATTGCCACCGAATCACTCAAAGCCTCGGCTCATCGTATTTCTGACAAACTGGAATCGGCGCGGGCTATCCGTCGCGAGCAGGCACGGATTATCCGCCAGGAAATAGAGAAGTCGCCCTATCCGGTTATTGTGGCAGGCGACTTCAATGATATTCCCTTGTCTTACGCCTATCTCAAGATGCGCAGCACCGATTTGCAGGACGCGTTTCTCAAAACAAGTTTTGGGCGTTGGGGAGCAACGATTTCCAAGCGTCATCTTGGTGTGCGGATTGATTACATTCTTTGTTCCAAGTCGTTGCATCCTGCTTCGACGCACATAGACCGCATCAATTGTTCCGACCACTACCCGATGACTTCGGTACTCGCGTGGTGATTATTTTCTCTTCTTCTCTTTTTCGCCCATTTCGGGGTCAACGAGAATACGTCCGCAGAACTCGCAAACGATGATTTTCTTGCGTTGTTTGATATCCAACTGACGCTGTGCAGGAATTTTGGAGTGGCAACCGCCGCAGCTGTCGCGCTCAACTTTCACTACTGCCAGACCGTTGTGGGCGTTCTTGCGGATGCGTTTGAAAGCCATCAGCAAGCGCTCGTCGATATGTTTTTCCAAATCTGCCGAACGGAGCATCAACGCTTCGGTTTCTGCTTTTGTTTCTTGCAGAATGGTCTCCAGTTCGTTCTTCTTTTGGTTGAGATCGACGGTTTTTTCCTCAATTTCGGCTACGGTTTTTTGTTTGTCTGCCGTGCGGGCTTCCAAATCTGCCGTGTAGTTGCGGATTTTCTTCTGGCTCAACTCGATGTCAAGTGTCTGATACTCAATCTCTTTGGTCAGGTTGTCAAACTCGCGGTTGTTGCGGACATTGTCTTGCTGTTCTTTGTAGCGTGAAATGGACGCATTGGCGTTTTCGATACGTACACGGTGGTCGGAGATATGGGTTTCCAACTCCTTGATTTCGTTCTCGATGTTGGCAAGGCGGGTCTTCAAACCTTCCAATTCATCGCCCATGTCTTTTACTTCCTGCGGTAGTTCGCCGGCAAGGATGCGCAGTTCGTCAATCTTCGAATCAACTTGTTGCAACTCATAGAGGGCTTTCAGTTTCTCCTCTACGGTCAGTTCTTTTTCTTCTTTCTTTGCCATAACTGTATGTTTTTATAATTAAATTCTTCTCACAACCCTTCCAATATTGGGTGATTATTGGGTGATTATTGGGTTATTATTGGGTGATTCAGCCGAGAGAAACGGGACTCAAGTCTGATTCAGCTATAATTGTTTTCACTTTTCCGTCCAGTAGTTCCCGGAAGATGTCGCGGGTGAAATGTTCGCTTACCCAATGATCCATATCCACTAACATGATTTGTCCGTCAAATTCTTGGAACTCATGGTATTTCACATCCGCCGTGACAAAAGCATCTGCTCCGCTTTGTACCGCTGCTGCGGCAAACTCCGAGCCTGCTCCGCCGCAGAATGCAACACGCCGGATGGTATCTTTGGGTGACCGTGTGTATCGCAGCCACGGCGCGCCAAACGCTTCTTTGAGTTTCTGTAAAAACGTTTCCGGCGACAGTGCTTCCGGCAGATCGCCCACTACGCCCAAACCGTAGGCTTCATCCGCCGGAGAAGAGCAAAAACCATCAGGGCAAAGGATGGAGTAGTCTGTTATTCTCATCTTTTCCGCCATTCTGCCGCTTACCCCATGCAGATACTTGTCCATAGACGTATGGGCACTGTATATGGCAATATTGTGGCGGATGGCTTGCTCCACGCATCGGGCTTGCGGCGTTTGCCCGCAAACTTGTTTCAGCCCGTGAAACAATAACGGATGGTGAGAAATAATCAGATTGCAACCATTCTCAATAGCCTCATTGACAACAGACTCCGTTACATCTGTTGTCAACAAGACAGCCTGAATGTCTGCACTTGTGTTACCTACCTGAAGCCCCGAATTGTCCCACGCCTCTTGCTTTCCCCGCGGAGCAACAGATTCTATGATATCAATGATATCTTTTAGTATCAAATAAATCGTCCGATGGTCAACTGCTCAACAAATTGTCCGATGGTCAATTGTCCAATCGTCAATTAAATTATCCTTTCTTTGCGCCGACGCCGGTCTTGGCTGCTGCGCCTGCTGCTTTGCCGGAAGTCTTTGCCTGTACTTTCTGTGCGGCTTTCTTTTGGTTTACAGCATCTTCTGCTTTCGGCTTTTGATTTTCGACTTTCGACTCGTCGTTCTCTTCCTCTACGGTAAAGTCCGTAATGCCCGCATTCACAAGTATATTGTACCAAATAATCAGTTTGCGGATATCCGACGGATAAACACGTTCGCGGTCAAAGTTCGGAAGAACAGAGGCAAAAAACGCGCGCAACTCATCATTATCAGCTTTCTTGGCATCTATTGTAGCGGGCTTCAGACCTGCTTTGGCTCCGAGTTTGGTCAGTACGTCGCTCAACGAAACGTCCTCGTCTTCTGTAAACATACTTACATCGGCAAGAGAAACAATCTTGTCACGACCATAGGTCGGCATACGTTTGCCGTCCAAAAGAGACTCTACGATAAGCATGTTGTTTCCATGGGAAACCAACTTGAACAGCCCGGGTTTACCCGTAATGGCGAGGATTTCTTTAAGCATATTCTACCAAGTTTTATGAATTTGGCGACAAAAGTACTGCTTTTTTTGGATATATGCAAAAAAAAGTGTAATTTTGCAGCGTTTTTATGCGATTGAAGTCTGATGTAAATATCAAAAACCGCCGCGCCACCTTCGATTATACGATTTTGGAGCGTTATACGGCAGGTATCCAACTCTATGGCACGGAGATTAAGTCTATCCGTGAATCCAAGGCGTCTTTGGCGGATACCTATTGTCAGTTTGTCGGCAACGAACTATGGGTAAAGCAGATGCATATTGCTGAATACCGTTTCGGTTCTTACTCCAACCACGAAGTTCGTCGGGACCGTAAACTGCTGCTTACCAGACGGGAGTTGCGTAAACTGCTACGCCAGACCCGTGAAACCGGAAAAAGCATTATCCCGCTGCGGCTGTACATCAACGACAAGGGCTTTGCCAAACTCGAAATCGCACTCTGTCAAGGAAAACATGCCTACGACAAACGGCAGTCTCTTCGCGAACGTGATGACAAGCGCGAAATAGACCGTCTCCTGAAACGATAAACGGAATATAATTCTCCCTCGCGTTATTCTCCTCCGCCACCAAGGGCAATGTAAAGCGCTATCAGTGCCTGTGCGCCGCTGTAAAGGTTCTCCGCTTCGCTCAATTGAGCGGAAAGGAGCGACTCTTGCGCGGTGAGCACTTCGATATAACTGGCTTTACCGTTATTCATCAGTTCGTGCGTGCCATCGTAGGCTGCTTGGAGAACCTCGACTTGGCGTTTATACAGGATATCTTTATCCAAAGCCACCTGGCAATCTGCGAGACACTCATTCACTTGGTTACCTGCCGAAATAACGGTTTGAACATAGTTGTTGAGTTTGTCCTCTTGATTGAGTTTGGCAATCTTGAGTTGGGCAGTCAGTTTGCCTCGTTGGAAGATAGGCTGCATAAGTGACGCTGCGGCTTTCAGAAGCAATGCGCCTGGGTCGGCAATCACACCGCCGTTATTGGTCCAGCCAAGAATACCTTGCAAAGAGAACGAGGGGAAAAACTGTGCGCGTGCGGCGGCTGTATTATAAAACGCTTCCGCCAATGCCTGATCGGCTGCCTTGATGTCGGGTCTGTTCTCAAGCAGCGTAGCAGGAACGCCCGTTCCGAAACGGTCAGGAAGAGTGTAAGAGCCCCACTCATTGCGTTCGATGTGCTGCGGGGTCATCAGCAGGAGTTTGCACAAGGCATTCTCCATTGCCAAGATACTGCGTCGGGTGTCCACAATCTGCGTCTTGACGCTCATACACGAACTCTCCATTTGGTTGACGGCGGTTGAATATGCCTGACCGTTTTCCCAGAGTGCACGTTCAGTCTCCAACGATTCAGTCCAAAGGCTATCCGTTTGGATAAGGATGTTCAGCTCTTTATCAAGCAGTAGCAGTTGGAAATAATACTGTGCGACGGTTGAAATCAGATTTGCTTGAGTGGCGTCCCGCGAAGCCTCCGCTTGTGCGAGAACGGCTTTGGCTTTCCGTTTGTTTACTGTCACAGAACCCGAGATGCCGATATTCCAATCCAGTTGGAGCGGGATGTTATAACTGTATGAAGCTCCGCTGAACGCCCCATCTGTTCCCATTGTAGTGGAGATGCTGGCTTGCGGGTTAAGTGAAAGCGATGGCAGATAAGCCAGTTTGGCGGCTTTGAGCGAAGCCTGTGCCTGTTTGACGGCAATCTGTGCTGACAACATGTCCGTATTGCGTACAAGGGCTGAGTCGATGAGGTTTTGGAGTAACGGATCCATAAAGAACTCACGCCATGACAACTCTGCAATAGAGGAGTCATTGAGTGCGGCTTGTGCAATCGAGTCTCCCGTTCCGAACAATTGGTCGGGTGCGTCAGTCTGAGATGAGTATTTCTTGTAGACACCGCAGCTGCTGAAGCTGACCGCGCAAAGCGCTATTAGAGCCAAGACAACTGCGCTGTTAGACCGGTTGCGCTTGTTGGATTTCTTCGGTTGTCCTTCTTCGGTTTCTTCTTTGACTGCAGCACCGTTGACTTTCTCCTCAAGGGTTTGGAAGATGATAAAGAAAGCGGGCACAACGAAGACGAGGGCAAGGGTACCGATAGACATACCGCCAACAACGCCGAGTGCGAGTGCGCGGTTACCGTTCGCACCGGCTCCACCCGAGAACACAAGCGGCAACATACCTACTATCATGGTAATGACAGTCATTAAGATAGGACGCAGACGCTCGCGTGCTGCTTCGAGGGCTGCATCGGTAATCGACAACCCTTGTTTGCGACGTTCGCTGGCGAACTCTGTGATGAGGATAGCTGTCTTCGCCAGCAGGCCAATCAACATGATGACACCTGTCTGGAGATAGATGTTGTTCTCCATACCGGGCAAGTGCATCTTATTACCAATCCATGAGAATAGGAACGAACCCATTAAGCCGAACGGTACACTGAGCAGCACTGCAAACGGCGTGAGCCATGAGTTGTAGAGCGAACCCAAGATCAGGTATATAAGGATAACGCAAATAGCGTAGATGAGCACAGTCATGTTACTCTTCGAACTGGACTCCACCTCACGTGACATGGAGCCGTACTCGTAGGTATAGTAGGTAGGCATTGTCTCCTTGAATACCTCGGCAATAGCCTCATGTGCCTGGCTCTCCGAATAACCGTTGCCGGCCGTTACAGAGCAGGATATGGACTGATAAAGGTTGAAGTGCGTATGTGATGACGAACCTACAATCTCCTCCAGCGTCACAAACTGCGAGAGAGGTGCCATCTTGCCGCCGCTCACTTTAATATACATATTGTTTAGTGAAGACGGGTCCAAACGATACTCCGGTGCAGCACCTACCATGATACGGTAAACCTTACTAAACTGGTTGAAGTTCCCCACGTACGAGCCGCCACAATACGCACCCAGCGTGCTGAGGACAGTCTGGGCAGTTGTACCTGCACGCTCGCACTGGATTGGGTCAACATGGATCTTGTACTTCGGATAACGCTCCGAGAACGTGGACATGGCACTACCGATTTCCGGGCGTTCCATCAGTTTGGCGAGGAACTGGGTAGTGTAATTGCCGAACTCGGTTAAGTTGCCGTCACTCTTGTCCTGTACTTGCAGGTCAATACTATTCGATGAACCGTAACCCGGAATCTGTGGCATCTGGAAGGGGATAACCCGTGCGTTCTTGATGCTTTGGCAGTCAAGGTAGAACTTGTAGATGATAAGGTCGATATAGTGGGCAAAACCCGGACGGTCGTCCCAGTTTTTGAGTCGGATGATGAACGTACCGAAACTCGAACCGTTGGACGAAATCATACCGTAACCGCTACACATGGCGTAACTATCCAATTCAGGAATAGCTTTTACCTTTTCCTCCACCTTCTTCATAATCTCGCCTGTCTCATGCAAACTGGATCCTTCCGGAGCACGCACCTCGCACAAGATAACACCTTGGTCTTCTTGCGGTACCAAACCCGAAGGCAGAATGCGCATAAACAGCACAAGCAGTACTGTCACGCATGCAAGCAACACGAACGACATCCACGGACGTTTGACATACGAAGCCACGTGCTTCTGGTACTTGCCCAGAATAGCGTTGAACGCTACGGTGTAGGCTTTCTTGGTGTAGTAGTTGATGCCCTTATGATCATCCGATGCATCCTTGGCACTCATCATCAATGCACAAAGCGCAGGACAAAGCACAAGCGCGCAAACGCACGACAGACCCACTGAACCCGCAATCGTTATACCGAACTGCGTGAAGAACGTTCCAGACGTACCGCTCATGAATGTCACGGGGATAAACACTGCCATGAACACCAGCGTACACGATACAACAGCTACAGACACTTCGCTCATAGCCTGACGTGTTGCCTCAACGGCATCGCTCACACCGTTCTCTATTTTACCCATTACGGCTTCGACGACGACGATTGCGTCGTCAACTACCGTTCCGATGGCAAGAACCAACGCAAACAGGGTCAACAGGTTAAGCGAGAATCCGGCTAAACGCACGATAGCAAACGTACCGAGCAGCGATACGATAATCGAAATGGACGGGATTAAAGTCGCTTTGAAGTTCTGTAGGAAGAAATATACCACAAGAATCACGAGCAATATGGCTATAATCAGCGTTTCAACCACATTGTGAATAGAGGCATATAGGAAGTCGTCACTCGTTTCTAGTATTACGAACTCCAATCCTGCCGGCAGCGTCGGCTTAAGTTGCTCATAGAGTTCGCTAATCTGACGGTTAACCTCAGTAGCGTTGGCTCCCGGCGATTGGTTAATCAGATAGAACACACCCGGCATACCGTCCACGCTGGAGGTCATCGTGTAACTCTTAGCACCAATCTCCACGTCGGCTACATCTTTCAGATAGAGCACGTTACCGCCCTCTGATGTGCGAAGCACTATATTCTCAAACTCTTCGATGCTCTTGAGCGTACCTTTGTACTCCATCGGATACTGATATGCGTTCTCTGACTGCTGACCGAGTGTGCCGGTGGATGCAACAAAGCTCTGCGCCTTGATTGCCGTAGAGACATCGGTCGGTTCCAACCCATACTGCGCCATCACATCGGGCTTGAGCCACACGCGTAACGCATAGGTGTTTCCGAGGTGGTTAACGTCACCAACACCGGTAATTCGCTGAAGACGAGGCTTGACGTTGATGTCAATATAGTTAGAGATGAAATCTGCGTCATATTTGCCGTCAGTGGATTTCAGTCCGGCAATCTGTAATATACTGCTTTGGATCTTACTAACGGTTATACCTGTTTGGATAACATCGGCAGGAAGGAGTGACTCCGCCTGTGACACACGGTTTTGCACGTTCACGGTAGCCATATCAGCATCCGCACCCTGCTTGAAGTAAACCATGATACTTACGTCACCCGTCGAACTGGCGGTGGCGGTCATATAGGTCATGTCTTGCACACCATTGATTTGCTCCTCCAGCGGCTGGATAACGGATTTCATCACCGTGTTAGCATCTGCGCCGCTATACGCGGTAGATATTTGCACACTCGGAGGCGCAATATTCGGATATTGCTCTACAGGCAGACTGTTCAAGCAGATAAATCCGATTAACGCAATGACAATCGCAATCGAGACTGCCATCACATGCTTCGAAATAAATATATTTCCCTTCATATTCTCTAAATTTTCAAATTCAAATTAGAAGAGAACTCTTTGTCCTTCCTGAACGTTGTTTGCACCTTCGGTTACAATCACGTCACCGACCTCAATACCTGAGGTTACGACGAGATCACGCTCGCTGCTGATACCAACGGTTTGAACAATCACGCTGTATGCACAACTATCGGCAGCAACCTTGTAAACCAGCGATTTGTCCTGCAAACGCACTACGGCGTTCTGCGGAACGACAATCACGTCTTTCACATCAAACGGAATAACGACCGTTCCTTGGATTCCGGAATACAACACACCGTTTGGGTTCGGGAATGTAGCCTTGCACGTCAATGCACCGGTTGTACGATCTACGGTACCTGTGATACTGGTAATACGGCCTTTTTTAGCATACTCCGTGCCGCTCTTGAAGAGGAAGGTTACATCCGGAAAATCGTCCAACGTTCCCTCTGCATCGCCATTGGCACGCTCCTCTAACACCGACTCACTGACCGAGAACTCCGCGTACATCTTTGCATTACCGCTTACCATAGTCAGATAAGTAGATGAATTGACTTGGTCACCTGCAAAGACAGGAATTGAACCTATCAAGCCGGCAACAGGTGCAGTAATAGTACAATAACTGAGATTCACTCGGGCGCGGTTTGCGGTGGCCGTGTATTGCGCGACGGATGCCTGTGCCTGTTTGTATTGATTCTCGGCGTTATCAAGAACGTACTTGCTCACAATGCCCTTGGCGTATAGGTTTGTGTTACTCTCAAACTCTAACTTCGCGCTACTTTCCTGCGCTTGGGCTGCCAACAGATTCGCCTCGGCTGACTCCAATTCCAATTGTGCATTACGACTGTCAATACGGAAAAGCACATCACCTTTCTTTACTTGCTGACCTTCGGTAATACATACTTCCATCAACTGACCGCTTATCTGCGGCTTAATCGTTACATCAGACGTTCCCTTCAGTGTAGCACTGTACTTCAAAGGAATCGTAATGTCACTCTTTTTAATTGTCATCGTTTGATACGAAGTCTGGACAACCTTTGGAATGTCCCCTCCACACGCCGTCAAGATTACGGCTACTACAAAAAGAAGATTTTTTTTCATTATATTATTTTTTAAGGATTATAGTCTTGTTTTTATTGATGCATATGCCATTATGCGCGGATAACGCGCGAAAACAGCGGCAAAATTACTGCTTTTTTTTCAATTGTGCAAATAATTCCTTATAATCTTAGTAACGGCGGCTTTATCTATCGTGTATCTATCGTGTATCTATCGTGTATCTATCGTATATCTATCGTGTATGTTCCGTTGTTGGTTAGTTCAAATTTAATATTTGCGAGTTGGCAAAAGAGTGCTGTACTGTTTCTCCTGAACCGGTAATGATATAAATGGTGTCCTGACGGCGGAGAACCGGAGAACAAATGCTGCGGGAGTTGTCAATGGCGGCAGGCTTTGGCAATGTGGAATCCATGTCTATATCTGCCAGGTCGAGGAGGGAGTGGAAGACGACGCTGGAGGAGATAAGAGTGGATTTGTTGTTGTGCAACGCGGAGACTTTGGCGGGATATTTCGCCTTATATTCGTCTGAATACCAAACAAGCAAGGGAACATGATACTCAACATCCACAATCTGGTAAGAGCCGTGCAGGACCAGTTTACGTTCATCATCCCAGAAACTTTCGCCGTGGTCGGAAATATACAAAACAGCTGCGACACGGTCCAAACTATCCACATAATCAATGAGTTCGCTGAGGAAGTAGTCCGTATATAAGATGCCATTGTCATAAGCGTTGACCAGTTTGTCGCGGTTCTCTTCAGTAATGGCAGTATAACTGACAAGTCCTTCGAACATTGGTTGGAATTGCTTGAAGGAGTCGGGATAACGCAGTTCGTAGCGGAAATGGCAACCGAGCGAGTGCAGGACGAAGAATTGCAAAGTGTCTTCGGTAAATTCGCGGAGTTTGGAGACCAAGTCGATGTCATAGTTGCCGACTACATCAATGCCTTTCGACCAGAAGTAAGCGTAGTCGGACTGATTCATTATCCGGTTGACAAAGGGATAAGGAATCTGCTTCGTGAGCCATCCGGCTTTGAATCCGGCTTCCTGGAATGCCTCTCCGACAGATTTTTCAGCGTAAGCCTGTTCAGGATCTTCCGCTGTAACGCGCGTTGCAAGCAGGGGCAAGGAAGTTGCCGTGAGGTTTGCTTGCGAGAAAGCGCTGTCGAAACTGACGAGGTTGGACTTCTGCGCCAGCAGCGGGGTTGTGTTGCGCTCGTAGCCGTTGATGCCGAGATGGTCGTAGCGGGCGGTCTCGCCAATCACAAGGATAAAGAGTTCGGGCTCATCGCTTGTCTTTGACGTGAGGCCGAAAGAGAAGGATTCGACCTGTTTCTGCAACTGTTTCTGCTGGTGTTGCAGCTTCAAAATGTCGATGGTTTCGAGGTAGAGATTGTAGGGATAAATCTTATAGAGTTTCATCCAAACCAAGTCGAACGCGTTCTCAAGCGTATCTTTGGCGGAACGGTCTTTGTGGTTCCTGATTGTCAGCGTGAGCATGGCGACAAGCCCGATAACGAACAAGACACCTGCGGAAATGAGTATAATCTTGGTGGCTTTCTGCGGCAAAAGTCGTTTGTTCTCGACACGAAAGGCGAGGATGAAATATAATCCCCAAAGCAAAACGACCACTACGACAACCTGCCACAGGGAGCCGAGCAATTCAAGGGCTTCGGAAGGATTGGTGGCAAAAATGTTGTTGAGGAAAGCCGTCGAGGTGGATTGTTTGTTGAGATAGAGGCTGGCGATATCAATCGGGAAGAAAAAGAAATTAAATACTCCCTCAACGATGAAGTACGTGCGCGCCTTGAGAAAGAGCGCAGGAATAGCCAGCAAGACCAAAACGACCGCGAAATAGGCGATTTTTTTCAGCACGGAATACTGTATGTCCACTGCCATAGCCAGCGCACAAAAGATAGGCAACAAAAGTAGGCAGAAGAGGATGGAGATGCGTATGATGTTGCGTGTCTTTGTGCTCATAATCAGTGTGTTACGAGGATTTTAGTAACTGCATGATTTTCTCCGTCAGCGGTGTTGCACAGGACGGTATAAATGCCAGTTGCGACGCGTTCACCGTGAGCGTTCTTTCCGTCCCAGACCGCAATTCCTCCGTTTGAGCGTGTCTTGCAAACGAGATTTCCGGCACCATCAATGATGTTGATAACGGAATTGTCCATGAGTCCCGAAATGGTGATGACACCTTCGTAATTAGGCCGTACCGGATTGGGGAAGGCGTAGACATTGTCATAATTTTCCGTCGGTTCGGATGCGTCGCTGCGGTACGAAGCCAGTCCCGCGGCTGTTCCGAAGAACACTTCGCCGGATGTGGGATGGATAGCGATGGAGAGGATATTATCCGAAGGTAGCGGCGAATTCTTTGTGGTGAAGTGGTGGATGGTTTCCGTTCCGTCTGCCGACATGAGGAAGACACCGGAAGCAGAGGTTCCGAACCACTTGCGGTTGCCGCCGTCAATACAGATGGCGTTGATTTCCTCGCCGTGAAGGAGATAGTCCACCAGGTTCGTGCCGTCGTTACGGTAGATAATAGGTCGGTTACAGGTGTTGGATTGCAAGAAGGTCTGTGCAGACTCGACATAAAAAGGTCCTGCTTCCGTTCCTACCCAGATATATCCGTCATGGTCCTGCGCGGCGCAATAGAAGTAATTCGGGGTGACAATATTGCCGAGTTGGTCGGTAAACTCCGCGCGTTTGACGGCCTTGTCATCCGTTTGGTCGAAGGGCGTGCCACCGTCATCGTGCAGGATAAGACCGGCAGAACTGCGGACATCCACAATCCACTTGGAGTTGGGGAATTTGGTATCAGCAATCATTTCGCCGGGCGTGGTGAGTGTGACTTTCTGCCCGTTACTGCGAATATTGAGCGGATACCAAGCACCGTCTTTGGATCTAATGCTGACAGGCGTTCCACGGTCGCCGGTATTCAGCACCCAGAGGTTTCCGTGACGGTCATAAAGTGCTCCGTCCGTGCGGATGTTTGCCTGCCATTTATCACTATCCACGACGGACTTAAGGGTACTGTTGAGTTCGTTGTACACCTTGATGGCATGGCCGTTCAGGAACTCAGCGACACCTGTGCCGTAAGAGGTTGCAAAGAAGTGGTCTTGGTTTGCGGGGTCAACGGCAAAGTTCATGATGTCGAAGAAACCCTGTTGGAGTTCCCACATAGTTACTTCGGCGTCAAATGTAGTCCAATGGCGGTCGGTGTAATCGTAGTAGAAGAAGTCCGCGGAACGCTGGAATCCGGCCGTCCATCGTGCGCCCTGTGCAACCATCAGACGGTCGTTTGCAAATTTGAGACGGTAGGAGAAGTTGCTGTAGGGGCTGTTTGGTAAAAATGCCTGGAAAGAGTTGTTTCTGTAACGTTGCAATCCTTTTGTGCCTGCTGCGAGCCAGTATTCGCCGTTGTCAAGCAGTGCGTCATAGACCTTAAAAGCATCGGTGAGAGGAGTAATCGTTCCATCTGAAGTAATCTCGACCAAGGCTTTGGTTGTGCTTGCCAAAAGGTGCGTTGCCTGCGAGCGTATCCATAGCAGGCTATCATTGGTAACCTGCTTCCAGGCACCGGCATCGCGGCGGTAGAGAATGGAGTCTTCGAGAAGGTAGAGGATTTTGTTTGCAGCTTCGAGCGAGGCGACGCCACTATCAACCGGCATGGAATAAGAGTGCCACTGGGCGTAGTCAATGAGGTTGTCCTTCAATGCGCCGGCGTAGAGTTCTTTTTCGGTGGAGGCGTAGAGCGTGTCGTTGTTGATGGCAAGGGAGGTGACATTCACGTCTGAAGCATCTTTGCCAATGTAATAGGTATCAGCAATTTCACCCTTCTGCATATCCAGAATGACGATACCAAATGACATGGCAAAATATGCGAACTGCTTGTGCAGGAGAACGTCATTGAACTGCATTTCCTTGCTTTCGCCCTTGATATAAATGTCGGTAAGCGTCGTGATGCCCTTGTCGGAGAGGAAGTCAATCATGCCGTTCTGATAAACGATAAGCAGTTTGTTGACCGTTTTGTTGTAGGCAATGAAGTGTATGTTTGAGGAGGAAAGTCCGGTTACCTTATTATAATAGGTCATCGTTTCGTCTGTGCGATTGGCAGAGAACAAGGCACCATCGGATAGTGCGTAAATGTCTGAGTTCGAGGCCGTTATGGCGCTTACATTGGCATAGGCGGGGTGTAAGGTCCAGTTGAGCATACTGCCGTAATCAATTTCTTCGTCTTCTGTGAGTGGTTCTTTGATGGCGGTTTCCATGTCGGAATAGGAAACCAGCCCCTGACCTGTACCGATATACATCCGGCTGTGAACGGGGTCATATGCCATATCTAAAATGGCATCGGAAGGCATGAGAGAGTTTTCCGTGGTGTAGTGCTGGAGGATTTCTGTGGCATCTTCGGAGAGTACATAAACGCCGTGACCGTCCGTTCCGACCCACATATTCTGCTCATTATCAATACAAAAAGCGGTGATATTGTCCGTTTCCATCAGGTACGTGTCATCCGGCATCTTGATGCGGAGACGGCGGCAACTATTCGAATTGAAGTGGTCTGTGCCGTGGTCCAATATAACTACGCCTTTGTCCGTTCCGACCCAAATATTGCCCGCTTTGTCCTGTGCAACTGTGTTGCAGTGCCCGACATTGACGTTATTCCCGTCCTGATCAATCCACTCGTTGCGCTTAATACCCCGGTCGTCGGAGGAATCGGTCAGCGTGCCGTTGTCATCCCAGAGAATCAATCCCGGTTCGGCGCGTACGTATGGAATCCATTTATAGTGGTTGTTTGTAGCATCAATAAGCATTTCGCCCGGAGTGTAAATAATCATCGGCGCGCCGTCAATGAGTAAATCAACCCCTTTCCATGTGCCGTCCTTCGTGCGTACGACGATGGTAGTTCCCACACCGCCGGCATCAATCACCAGCAAATTTCCCTCGTTGTCAAATACGGCTCCGTCGCAGCGTGTGTACATGTCAGGCAGGTCAGGCAAAATAGCTGTCAGCGGGCTATTGGAAGGCGTGAAGTGCTCTTTCAATTCATTATTCCGGAATTCATAAACGCCTGTTCCATAACTGGTTACGTAATAATGACTATGGTCGTTCGGGTCAATGGCGATATTCATAAAATCGAGTGCCGGTTTGCCGGTTTGACTCGCGATAGTGCCTTGGGGAATAGCCGTCCAGCGTTTATCTTGATACATCATGACATCCCCCGGACGCATGTATTGCGCCGTCCAGCGTCCGCCGGAGAACATATACAACTTGTCGCCATCGCAATGCAGGCGGTAGGGGATATTGGACAGTGGTCCGTTCGGTTTGTACGTGAAATGCTCGTTGGTATACGTGTTTAGGACAATACCTTCCGCACCTCCTGCAAGCCAGACGTTGTTATCGGTGTCTACATACCGCTTGCCTTTGTCTGTATCACGCGGAATACGGTCCGAAAGCGGTTCGGATTTCCAGAAACGATAATCCACGATGTTGTCTTTGAGAGAAGCGCAGTACAGTAGTTTGTCCGTAAAGGCAAAGATGGAATCTCCCTTGAAGACGATGTCCTGTACAGCAACTTCGCTTGCTTCGGGACCGATATAATAAGTGTCCACAAATTCGTGCCTGCGCATATCAAAACTGAGGATACCGAATTCCATAGAGAGATATGCCCGTCCCTTGTGGAACGAAATATTGTTAGTCCGCTTGCTGGCGGTCATATCTTTGTTGTAGAAGTCGCTGAGGTAGGTGACCTTGTCTCCTTTGATGAGGTCAATGTGTCCTGTGCCATACGCTACGAGCAGCATATCACTAACCTCGTCATAGCCGATTTGCCATATTCCGGCACCGTACATACCCTGCACTTTTGTCCACTCGATAATCTTTTCTGTCTGCTTATCCACCGAGAAAAGCACTCCGTCGGACAGACCGAACACACGGTCTTTGCCCATTGCGATCTGCGATACATTGGTATAGGCGAAGTGCGTCTGCCAGTCGGCATAAGCATTAAGCGTGACGCAACACAATATGCTGATTATCAGTCGTTTCATGCGTTTTCCAGTTTAAGTATTTCCGCTAACTTTGCCATTGCTCTTGCGCGGTGGCTAATGCTGTTTTTGGTTTCTGCGGGCAGTTCGCCGAAGGTTTTGTCATATCCTTCCGGCATAAAGATGGCATCATAGCCGAAGCCGCTACTGCCACGCTCTTTGGAGGTGATAGTTCCGCGCACTTCCCCTTCCACTTGCGTGGTTTGCGTGCCGTGGATAAGGGTAACAATCGTGCAGAAACGTGCGCTACGGTTCTGTTTGCCTGCCAGTTCTGCAAGTGCCTTCTTGCGGTTATTCGCATCACAAGCCGGTTCGCCCGCCCAACGTGCCGTAATGACACCCGGCGCACCGTTGAGTGCCTCAATCTCCAGACCGGTATCATCCGCAAAGATATACAGGTCTCCCTCCATCGGATTATTTTTCAGCCAATCGGCAACAGCCTGTGCTTTGATGAGCGAATTTTCGGACAAGGTTGTGCCGGTTTCCTCAATCTCTGATTCAAATCCAATTTCACGCAGACTGAGCACTTCCAACGGTGCCAGTATGCGGCGCACTTCCTCCAACTTGTGGGCATTATTCGAAGCAAAAATCAACCTTTTCATATACATTATTGCGGAATTTGGCACAAAAGTACAACAATATTTGCAATTATGCAAATAAATGACTACTTTTGCAGCAAAAATCTGACATTATGCGTAAAATTGTACTATTGTTTGTGTCATTTATGCTGTGCCTAACCGCTTTTGGGCAGATTGACAAGATTGTTGGAGACTGGAAGACCGTGGACGATAAAACCGGTGATAATTTTGCCATTGTTCATATCTACAAGGCCACCAACGGACTATACTATGGTAAGATTGCCAAAATGCTGGTGGGACCGGCTGATCTTGTTTGTGACCAATGCGAAGGAGCTGACCACAACAAACCGTTGGAAGGGCTGATTATTGTCCGCGACATGAAAGCCGTTGACGGCGAGTTGCGTGAAGGGCGCGTGCTTGACCCCGAATCCGGCAAGTTCTACTATGGCAAGATATATTATAAAGAAGGCCGCCTCATATTGAGAGGCAGCCTTGACAAGCGCGGTTGGTTCGGCAGAAACCAGACCTGGATTCCTGCGAAATAAGAACTCGCGATAATTCAGACAGGGTCTATCGCCTGTGCGATTGAGTTGGCGATTTCCGCCATCTCGTCTGCGCCCAGTTGCAGTTTCGGATTCGTGAACAGCATGTCTTTCTCGCTATCCAGCGGGACAAGATGCACATGCACGTGATTCACTTCCATGCCCAATACCGCTACTCCGACACGTTTGCAATCGGTAGCCGCTTTGATTCCGGCAGCCACTTTCTTGGCAAATACCATCAGTCCGGCAAGCGTATCGTCGTCCAAATCAAAGATATAATCCGCTTCCGGTTCCGGAAGTTTCGGAATAACGAGCGTGTGTCCTTTCTTCAGCGGATTGATGTCCAGAAAGGCGTAATAACGGTCATCCTCGGCCACCTTGTAGCTCGGGATTTCGCCATTGATGATTCGTGTGAACAGGGTCATAATCAGAGACTTATTTCGAGTACTTCAAATTCCATCGTTCCGGCAGGCACCTGTACTTGTGCAATCTCGCCGACTTTCTTGCCCAGCAGACCTTTGGCGATGGGGGTAGTAACGGCGATTTTGCCTTCCAGGATATTCGCTTCCCCTTCGGTTACGAGCTGAAATATTTTCTCTTGTCCGTTTTTGAGGTTTTTGACGCGCACCTTGGTCAAAATCTGTACCTCGTCCGTTTTTATAGATTTCTCATCAATGATGCGTGCATCCATAATTTTCGCCTTGAGGAGTGCGATTTTGCTCTCAAGATGTCCCTGTTCCTCTTTCGCGGCATCGTATTCCGCATTTTCACTCAAATCCCCCTTGTCGCGTGCTTCAGCAATTGCCGCAATCACACGAGGGCGCTCGGTTCCCTCCAAGAACTGGAGTTCCTCTTTCAGTTTCTGCAGTCCTTCTGCAGTCATGTACGTTGTTGCCATATTCTGTTATTAGTATTTACGATTGAATATTTCACTTGCGATGAAAGCTTTGCGTGCTTCATCGGCATCCGTCAAATCGGGAAGTTGTGATATGTCCTGCTTTTCGTCTTTCATAAAAAAATAGCACCGCAAACCGGCGGCTCTTTTTTTTCTCTAAAAACATCAGGAAACTTCACAGCCTCCTGATGCCAATTAAAACCTAAACCTTAACTATGAAAATTTTTTACTTTTCCGGCTGCAAAGGTACTTCTTTTTGCTGAACCCTGCAAATTTTTTTTCATTTTTTTTGCAAAATCCTGCTTTTTTTGCCCTTTATAGTCGAAATTCTTTCGGAATCGGGGTCTCAAAACGGATAATTCGCTCTGTTGCGGGGTGGATGAACTCCAGTACCCGTGCATGCAAACAGAGCCGGTCCGCCGGACTGAAATCGTTGCCGTGTCCATACTTTCTGTCGCCTACAACCGGATGCCCGATGGAGGCCAGATGCACACGAATCTGGTTGGTGCGTCCTGTCTCAAGGTGCAGTTCCACCAGCGACATAGACGGCTGGTCGCCATCACGCCGTTCTTTCAAGACCTTGTAATGCGTGACAGCTTTGGCTCCGCCGTCATCGACAGGCGAGGAATATACCACTGCATTGCGTTTGTCCTCAGTCAGCCAGGTCGTGATGGTGCCTTCCTGTTTGTCCAGAACACCTTCCGCCAATGCGATATAGGTCCGTTCTTTCACAAGTTCTTTCCAGTACGAACGCATGTATTCCTGCAACTGTACGGATTTGGCAAATACCAGTAACCCGCTGGTTTCGCGGTCCAAACGATGTACAACGTAGATGTTGTTCCGCTGATTTTGCTTGCGGACGTAGGCTTTCAGGACAGACATTACCGTCATTTCCTGACTACCCGGATGTGCCGCCACGGTCAGTAGTCCCTGCTTCTTTTCCACAATAATCAGGTACTCGTCTTCATACACCAGTTTTAGTTTCGGATGCCGCAGTTCCACATTGCCTTTTCCGGCACTGATGCAGACCTTGTCCCCCGCTTTCAGCGGTGTGTCATGGCGCGTTTGCACGCTACCGTTAACCGTTACTTGGCGATGACCTAACAGCGATTTGACTGCCGTGCGGCTCTTGCCGTCCATCTTGCGCATAAGGAACGTCAGCAACTCGTCCGTCGCGTCCACATGAAATACCGTATCTTGCTTTTTGTTTCTCACTTTTTCGTTTGAGATTGTTTTTTTACCACCCAGCGGTCAAAGAATACCAATAATCCGGGCAATACGCACAGAATCAATATGATGGCCACCGCCGAACCGATGGCGAGACAGCCTACGATGGCAGAAATAGCCACATCGTCCACCAACAGCGACATCACTCCCGGGCCGAATGCCATAATCAGACCGGATGTCATGATGGTCCGTATCGAACTGCGGTATGCCGTGGTGCTGGCACCATACTCATCCATTGTCTTGCGGTGTTCTTTGTAATAATTGGTAAACAATATGCCGTAGTCGATGGTCGCACCCATCAATATACTCTGCACAATCAGGTATGCCAGATACAACATGCCGCCCGAAACAATGCCGCTGAAGAGCACATTCACAAAAACGGCTGTCATAACTGTCATCACCAGAATAGTCGGCACTACCACCGAACGGAATGATATGGCGACAATAAGGAAGATGGCCAGAACGGTCAGCAGCGTGATGCGTTTCATTTCCGCTCCGAAGCCGTGCTTCATTTCGCTGAACATAACCGGCTCGCCGACCATGTAAAAGTCGTTCTCCAGCGTCGTTTCTCCGAGTTCCTGCAGCCTGTCCACAAACGCAAAGGTCTCTTCCGTTTCGTCCGGCAGGTCGGTAATAAGAATGAGCATAGACCAGTCTTCGTGGCTCAGTTTGCCTATTCCGGCAGACAATTCGTCCGGTATGAGTGCAATCATTTCGCGGCTCTTGTCGTCCAGGAACGACGCAATCACCGGATCTTTTATGAGCGTGTCCGCCACATACTTGAGCAACTCCTCGCAACTCATGCGCAGGCTGTCGTTATAGGCTTTCTGACTGCCGTAGAAGCAATACAACAGGTGTACTGTTCCCGCATCCATCTCTTCGCCCAACGCGCTGAAGTTTTCCGCCATCTCGGTGGCGCTATACGGTTTCTTGGAGGAGAGCAGTTCCATCATCAAATCCGCCCGGCGCTCGTCTTCGGTCTTTTCGCGCCGTCTCGGTTTGGCTTTTTGTTTGGGTTGCTGGCGGATAACCGGTGCAACGACGGTTTCTTCCGTCTGCGTGTCTGTGGTGGTCGGATTAGCTGCCAATTCTGTCTGATTGTCTTCGATGGTCTCTATCGGGATGTCCTCTTCCTCCGGCTCCGGTATATCTGCTTTTTCTTCGCTTCCTGCGATTGCCAGTACTCGTTCCCCGTCCATACTTTTGAAACCGTATTCGGTCAGCATTTCCGCCAATTCCGTCGGGGAAATATACGCGTCTTCGGCGGCATAATCCATAAAGCGCACACGGATAATGAGGTTGCGTTTCTGCTCGGCATTGACCATACCTTGCAGCGACTTGCGGTGGAACAGGTCATCGGTGAGGAAGTGTACATACTTCAGCGGCGTCATACGTTTGCTGCCCTCCGCCATGCCGAAGACAATCTTGGTCTGCGACGGACTGGAGCCGATGTAGTTCGCCATCTGCTTGACGCTCATCTCATAGTGCAGCCGGGTCGTGTCCGTTACGTTGTAGAGGTAGAACGACTCATCGTTATTATACTGTTCGTGCAGTTTTGCCACGAAGAGAATGACGTTCACTTTGCCGTCCTTGACAACCGGTTTTTTCTTGACAACCGGTTTCGGCTGCGGCTTCGGTTTTTCTATTTTTGCGGGAACCAGTTTGACAACGGTATCTGTCTGCTGCTGTCTGTCAGGGGTTGCGGGCGTGACGGCAATCACTTTCGGTTCCGCCTTAATCGGCTCAACCGGTTCTTCGGTGTCGTCTTCTTCCTCTTCCTCTTCGTCCATCGGCATGGCCAACAGTCCGTCAAGTAACTGTATCTGTCCGCGCATGCGGTCGTTAATAACGCCGGCAAACATCGGGTTGTCCATACAATCTTCCCGCACGAACCTCATCAGTTCGGGGAAACGGATTTTAAGGGTATCGGCATTGCCGGAGTGCATGTAATAAACCATCTGCATCACCATCGGGGTCAGCATGTCAATGCCCTCAATCTCCGGCATATAATCGTGCATCTGCACTACCAGTTCCTGAATATGTTCTGTCAGTTCGGTGGCTGTCTGCGGCTCTTTGAGCAAAGTGGGGTAGGAGATAACCGCCTGCACATACGGATTGCTCTTGATGCTGTCTGCCACTTGGATGACCTGCATTTCGTCCTGCGTGTTGAACACCATGATGACGGGGTTCATCTTCGGGAACACTTCCGCAATCTTCGATTCGCCGTTGGTAGAGAACGTGATATTGGTTTTTTGCGAAAGCCACCACGACGTGCCGAACAAGGTTACCAGACCGATTACCAGCGTCACTTTGTGGTGCGTCACAAAACGTCCGAGCGCATCGGTCGGCATAACAAACACTCTCTTGGTCGTTTTGCGGAGCGCTTTGTTGAACATCAGCAGCAACGACGGCAGCACGGTGAATGTACATACCAGACTGCATAGTACGCCTTTCGCCAGCACGATACCCATGTCCATACCTATTTTCAGGCGCATGAACAGCAGCATCAGCAAGCCCACCACCGTTGTGAGGGCACTGCTTATGATGGACGGGAAGGCGCGGTATGCCGCCACGTCAATGGACTGGCAGGTGGTGCGCTCGTCGTTCAGTTCCTGACGGTAACGGTTCATCAGCACAATCGCATAGTCCAGGCTCAAAACCAACTGTAAGATAGGTGCGATATAGTTCGTCGTGATAGAAACACTGGGCAGCAAGGCATTTGTCCCGACGTTGATGACGACGGCTACGCCCGTTGCTGCCAGTATAAGCAGCGGGTCCAACCACGACTGTGCCATCAGGAACAGAATCACGAATATAATGATGGCGGAGATGACGATGACCGATACCGGCGGCGTCGCGCCGTCCTGACTGGTTTCCACGATCACGTCTTTGCCGTAGGTCTGGCGGATGCCTTTACCCATCGTCTTCTGGTCCACCGATTTCGGTACGACCAGACTATATAATATATAGGAACTGTCTGCCGAGTACTGGTAAGTGACGGCTGCCACGTTCTCCAGACTGTCGAGTTCATCGGCGATGAGAAGGATACTGTCACCTTTGAGCCCATGGAACATCGCTTTCACGTCGGCGCTCTGGAAGTCTGCGGGATTGAATTCCTCGTTCACAATTTCCAGACCGCGGCGCATCTTCGAATCCGTTGGCAGATACTTGGTCATATCGCTGTTGACATTGATATGCAGCATCAGGACTGCGCACACTGCTGCCACAGCAATACTCAACCCAAGTAATATGTAATGATACCTCAAAAAATTTGAATGCGCAAATTTTTTGTGTGGAAAGTGGAAAGTTTAAAGTGGAAAGTTTAACGTTTAACGAAAAAAAGTGCCCCGAAGGACACTTTTTGGGGGATTTGAAAATTTGAATATTTGAATATTTGAAAAATTGTTAGTGTTTGCCATTAATCTTCAAATCCTCAAATTTTCCAATCTTCAAATTGCCGAAGGCCTTAGCCCTCGTACGCTTCCCACTCCAGATGGAACAGGAACGTGAACATGGACTTGTACTTCGACTGCGCCTTGTAGGCTTGCTGGTCGGCGGTTTTCTT
>CAJOFV010000008.1 GCA_905233925.1 Paludibacteraceae bacterium | reverse complement strand
ATCGTAAACGGCTATGAGGTTAGCGGTATTCTCTATCCGCTCTATACTGAAAAATATGGTTGGAATGATTCCGAAAATGGAGTTAGGCTGTTCTTTCATGACCTTAAAACCGACAAAGAATATGTTTGGACGGATTGGAGTGAGAAATATCACACGTTTGACTGGCGGTTTATGAGTCAGAACGTTGATAATATTGTTTCAAATAAAAAGTTCAAAGGTTTCAAAAACGGCGATTCATATATATTTACGTATAACGATTTCAGATATGATGAGGCAGACAATATTTTGTATCCCTACGCCGAATACCAGTTCTATGATGCGGATTTTGATGGTGAGGATGAATTGCTGATAGGCTTTTATCGTGGTGGACCTTATTGCGGAACCTGTTACGATATTTATGATATTACCGATTCTGCTCTCGTAATAAAGAAACCTGATTATACAGCATTTATCATCGACATGAACACGGTTTTTGATAGCATCAATAAGACGATAATCACTTACATTCATGGTGGTGCTAACATTTGGGGGAATTATTACTATCAAGTTAATGAGGACGGAGATTTTCGTCGCGTCAAAGAAGTCCATCATTGCTTTGATATAGAAGAAGTAAAGACGTATTGATTTTCCGGCTCTATACGACCGATGCACGAAGAATGCACGAACGATGAGAAAAAAGTTGCTGTATTGTGGCTGGTTGATTATATTTATAAAAAAATGAAAAGTAAGGTGACACTTTGACAATTTGGCAATTCCAAAATCGCGTAATGTGTTGATTTTAAGATAGATATCGTAATATTGTCAAATTGCCTTTTTGCCACATGGCAAAATTTTGGGGCAAAGAAACTCGAATATACCGGAAACCTGCCAGTAGTTAGTTATAAGTTAGATATTAGTTGGATGTTGAGCCGATTGTAAGCCAAAACAAACCCGATTTTGACTCAACACAGCCTCAACAGAACGTCAAGTGAAACCCCATTTTTTGAAAATGTGCAAAAAAATGCAGTTGCTTGCCGTTTTTGTCTTTTCACCTCGTGCCCTTCATCTTGTGCCTTTTCCTTTTTATGGGTTTTTCCGTTTCATCGGAAACACCCAAATAGTGAGAAAAGTAAGAATTGTGAGAATTTTTAGCCTAAATGGCATGATATTTTCTCACAATTCTTATACTTTTATGACGTACGACGTGCACCGCTGTGCACCGTGGGCTGAATAAGTTAATCGGATATAAGTAAATCGGATACTAAATCGAATGTTAAATCGGATGTCGGAAAACTACCGGCATCCGGTTTTCTGTTTGTAGATGTTAAGCAACTCTTAAGCATCTAAAAGAGATCCAAAAGGAAACCAACAAGCAGGCTAAAAAGAGAGGAATAAGTCTTGGAGAAGTCCCGGTGAAGTCCCGAAATGGTCCTCGCTTCGGCAGGCTTCCCAATCATAAAAGTGCGACAAAACGTACTTCTTTCGTTGCATCTCTTAAGCGTATGTTAAAACTGCTCAAAGGCTTGGAGATATCCCGGTGATGTCCCGAAATGGTCGCGGGATTGGCAGGCACAATAAAAAAGTCCACGTTAGTGGTGCTGTAGGACATTGAGGGCGTTGAGAATCGGAGTGACAGAGGGCGGAGTACCAACAGCCTGAATCATCCATTCCTTCGGCGTGAGGCGTCCAAGACGATAAATGCGCTCGTATTCGGCAGCAAACTCCTGCGGCGTTTTGAACTGCGCCAAATGCTCCTCCAGCTGATACTGGACAATGTGCCCCAACGGATAATTGGGCAGATACATCGGCGAATTGACCATGTGGCTGTAAACCGCCAAAAGCACACAATCATGCTCGCCGAGAACAGGCTCGTAATACTGATTCCAGACCTCCTGCGCAATGCGGACGGTCTGCTCGCAAAGTTGCTTCGCCGTCGCCTTCGGATGCGCGTAAATCCATCGCCACATCGCCATATCGACCAGACTGACTCCCATGATTTCGTACATAGACCAGAACTGATCAAGAGCGATGTTGTCATTTGCAAGTTGGGGATTTACGATTTTGTCATTTTGCGGCAGGAGTTGCAGGTCGCGCTGCTGCCAGAGAAAGGCGCTGGCTTCCGTATAAGCGGTGTTGGGCACGCCGGAAAGCATGTAATGGTCAATGCGGTACATGTCAAGCACTTCCTCCACTGTATGCCCGAACTCATGGACGGCGATATTGTAGCCCTTGTAATCCATGCCGGCAGCGGGAATACGCGTGCGGAGTCGTGCCTGCTCGTTGCGTCCGAGACAAGGCCATGCGTGGCCTGAGCCGCGTGCCGGTTCAACGGCAATGTGCGAGGCTATATCTTGCGCATCAGCGGCAGAGAAGCCCATCTTCTGAAGCAGGCGGGGCATATCGGCTGCAAAAGCATCTGCATCGGGATAAAGGCGGCAGGTAAGGGCTGTGAGGTCATCCTCATTAAGCGAGGCGCGGGACTTGAAACCATCGTACCAGATATCGTACGGACGGAGTTCGCGCCCCAGGCGCTGGCGGATAATCGCAGCGACCTGTTGCACTTGCGGCGAGCCGATGAGTGCGCGGAAAAGGCTGTCCAGTTCGGCAGCAGGCATCTCCACACCCTCCTCGAAGTTGCGGATTATCGCGGTCGGGGCAGTAGGACAATACTTGTCCTGCGCAAAGAAGGCATGCGCGATAGATAAGATTCTCTCGTAGCGGGTGTAGGGCTCTGCGGGTTCTTTGGTATCGGAATAGGGATTCCATTCGTTCTCGCCGCTGTTGATGGCGGATTGGGGGATTTCCTGACGGACAATGCGTTGCATGACCTGATAAATCATTTCCTGCTTTTCCTGTCCGGCGACGGAGTCTGCGTAGAGCGCTTTGAGTTCGTCGCGCAGATTCCAGTGGCTGAGGAGAATCTTGTCATCCGGCCAGAGTTGCCGTCCATCCTCCGTGCGGAGGGAACCCATATAGATATTGTAATCGGCGATATAGTTTTCGGCATCAGCAAACGCCTGTGCCAGACGGGTGTTCACTTCGGCCGGGACACGGGTGGTGAAGATGTCGCCCATACGCGCCATCGCCCACTCCAGGCGAGACCAGTTGCGCCCGAGCGTGTTCTTCTCCTCCAGCGTATAGTGGGGAAAATTGAGAATTGTGACAAAGGCCAGTTGATTGGCAAACATATCGTCCGAGAAATGCGCCATAGGGCTGTATGCGGACATTATCCAGTCTGGTATCTGCGGTTCAGCGGCGTTGGTCAACTGGGTCGGGCGGAGAAGTTCCACCGTCAGTTTGTCGGCAGCTTCAAAGCAGTTTTCGAAGATACGGCTCAACGACTCAAAGAGTGCCAGCCGCGCTTCCGGCGTTTCGCAGTAATGCTCCTGCACAAAGGCATTGAACTCGTCTTTTGTGCCGTCTTCGGCACGCCACAAAGCCGCAGCCTGGGCAATACCGCGCTCTTTGGGTGAGGCATCGGCGATTTGCTTGGGTTGATTACTACAGGAAGTCATAACAAAAAGGGATAAAAGTGCTGCAAAGCACGAGAGACAATATTTCATAAGTTATTCATTTATAGCGTTATATGCAAACGGAAGCGCATCGCCCAATAGGGTAGTTCAGGCGCATTATTTGGCGTTGTCAGCCGCCAAACGGAATGGATATCGAGCACGCGGAGAATATTGCCGATTCCGCAGCCGATTTCGGTATATGGCGTTCCCCCACCCCACGCGAGTTTGAAGGTCGCCAGTTCGCGCAAGCGGAGACGGCGAACTCCCGGAATGAGATTGAAAAGGATGCCCTGTCCGTTCCATTCGGTGTGCAAGGCGATGTATTTGTCCGCCGCGTAGCTGAAGTTGTTGAGCAGCGTGAAGCGGTAGGGGTCATAGGCATAGCCCTGGTTGCCCTCAAAATGGTGAAGTAGCGAGAATGGCACTTTACCCAAGACACAGCCCGCCTGCACGACGTAATCAAGCGTGCCGCCCATGCCCAGACGGACATGGTGACGCAACATGATATTGAGCTTGGCAAAGAGCTGGTAGCGCGACAGACTTTCCGTTTGGAAGCTGCCTCCCTCCAAACCAACGTAAAGCACCGGCAGGTCGTTATAGACATAGTAACGGGAGAGCCAATCGTCAATCTTGCGTTCGCGCCAACTGAAACGGAAGATGGTGCCCAATGTCTGATAACTGAAATAGGGGATGTTGTGATAGCCGACCAACGGGTCGCCATAGCCCATCCAACCGACGCGGGCATAGAGTTGGGTCTCCAGATTGTCGGTCCAATCGTTACTGAAACGGAGTTCAAACTGGCGCTGGCGGGTAGCGGTATTGACCGCCAATTTATTGTATCGAAGCGCCTCAAAGGCATAAGCCGTGAAGTCCATCGCCCGCAAGCCAATGTTGTTTTCGTAGAGCAGATTGGTGAAATCGTCCACCTCGGACCAAACGTAGCGGTCGTGATATTCGAAGAAGAACACATTGCGTCGCAATGTAGGCAGCAGTACAGACACACGCCCCATGCCCTTGAAGGCTGCGTCACGGAAACCATAGCCCACAGAGGCTTCCAACGAAACATGTTTCATCAGGCGCTGGTTCGTACGGAAGGGCAGACCGACGTGCACGGTCTCATGTTGGTTGACTTGCAGAATCTCCTGAATATTGCCAATATCGATGCAAGTGCCGGTAGGGATGTAACCGGTGTTGATGATGGCCGCCGTCCACTTGGCGAAACGGACAAGCGGAATGGAGTCCAATGCGGCAAAGGCATCATTTGCAGCAGTATCGGCTACAGCGGCAAGTGGCGCGCCGGTCTGCGTTGTTGTGCCGGTCAGGGTGTGTCGCAGCATGACAGACGGGAAGAAATGTGTGGTGTCTGTCTTTACGGCAAAGTCCAAGAGGGCAGTTATCTGCTCATCCTGCAACCCGTTGTCTTCCCCGAGTGTCTGCCGGATATGCAGGTCGCGGAGATAGTTGATATTGTTCTGCGGAGGCACATCCGCAATGACAGAACGCAAAGCATACGTTGCCGAATCAATCCGCATTTCGCCGTTGAACGTGGCGTAGAATGGGTTTTTCGTGCGGAAATGCACGATATACTGTTTGCCGGACTCCGTGGTTATCGAATCGGCGAGATAATAATTATAATACGTGGTGCCGGAAGCCGCAAGCGGTGAGAGGAAACTGCGCCCAAGGACACTTACCGAATTACGGTAGAAATCAAGGTTGCCGTTATCCGCCAAAAGCACTGAATAATCGGTGGTGGAAAGCACGAGCGCACGCTCTTCCTTATTGCCTTTCGCTTCGGTTTTATCGCCGGAAAGGGACATTTGCTGACGGCTGACATAGAGCGGCAACATCAGCGTGGAGTCCTCCGTTTCCAACATGCCGGCACGCAGGCTTTTCCACAAGCGGCGCTTGAGGTGACGGGAGTCTATGTCGCTGATATAGAGTTCTGTAGCCGCAGCGGCATCGGTTGTTGCGCCAGACAGAAAGCGGTCGTTTCCGACACGGTGTTCGCGCACGGCAGCCAACAGCGGCAAGGCGGGATTGGCCCCCGGACGGACATAGACTTCCTCAATCGTGGCAGTCTTTTCCTTCATAGAGACCTGCACACCCGCCATCGCTCCGGGTTCCATAACAAAGCGCTGGGTATGATAGCCGACTGCCGAAACAACCACCACCTTTTTGCGGGGAAGGTCGGCGCGAAGCATAAAGGCACCATCATCGTTGGAAGTGGTTCCAACTGTCGTTCCCTGGTAGTAGATATTGGCATTGGCAATCGGTTCGCCGGTCTCTTCAGAGAAGATGTCACCCACCAGAATCGTCTCTTGCGCAACGATGGATAACGCGGCAAAAAGGGCTGTAAGCAATATGTGGTAACGGCGTTTCATTGGCGGTTAGCGGGATGGAATTGCAGGACTGCTTTGCGCAAGTCCTGAATATCCACGTGCGTGTAAATCTCCGTAGTTGTGATACTTTCGTGCCCGAGCAGTTGCTGTATAATGCGCAAGTCAGCACCGTTTTGGAGCAGGTGGGTAGCGAATGAATGGCGCAAGGTATGCGGCGAGACGGTCTTATGAACTCCCGCTGCAGCTGCAAGGCGCTTGATGATGGTGAAAATCATCGCCCGCGTCAGTTGACGGCCGTAGTGATTGAGGAAAGCGATATCGCTGTATTCGGGCTTGACATCCAAATGCGCCCTGTCCTCCATCCAATAGACAAACCACTTTTCCGCTTCGGGCGAAATCGGCACAAGACGTTGCTTGCTGCCTTTGCCCTGAATGAGCATATAGCCTTCTTCGCGGTACATGTTGCTGAGTTTGAGGTCCGTGAGTTCGCTGACACGCAAACCGCTACCATAAAGCATCTCAATGATGGCACGGTTGCGATGACCTTCGTTGCTACTCATGTCAATCTGCGCTATCATGGCATTGATTTCCTCCACGGTCAGCACATCCGGCAAGTGCAGTTCCTTCTTCGGCATCTCAAGTAGTTCGCTCGGGTCGGTTTCTATGTGATTGTGGTAGAGCAGGAAACGATAAAAACTATGTACGCCTGAGAGGATGCGCGATTGCGAACGGGCATTGGTGTCCTGTCCGAACGAAGTATATACAAAGTCTTGTAAATCAGCGTAAGAAGCCTTCACAGGGTCGATATTCCGCCCCTCAAGAAAAGTGCGCAACTTAAGTAAGTCCTGTTCATACGCCAGCACTGAATTTTCCGACAGCGAACGCTCCAGACGGAGGTAAGTGTGGTATTCTTTATAAATGCTGTCGCTTGTCTTCATACTTCAGCACGCCGCGGAAATGCAGTTTGTACTGCTTTTTGTCCGCAACAAGATTAAACTGTATTTCGGTCATTTCGCCTATGCGTGAAAGCACAAATGACGAATCATTGCACAAGATGATACTGCTGATTTTGGAGTCGGCAATGCGGAGAATATATGTGCCGGTCGGGTTGCCTTCGAAATCTATGCCGGGAAGGAAGGTATTAAGGGCTGTCGTTGTATCGCATTTGTATGTCCCAACCGCAGGAACGGTGTCGGTCAGCGGGATGAATATATCGCTGATATACAGGTTGGTACCTGTTCCATGTACATAGCCAAGCGAGTCAAATGTGATATCCTGTGAATACAAATCCAGCGACACCACATTCCGCTCCAAGCCCTTGTAATAAGCACCGTAGCAAGTCACCGTCCCCTGCGTCAATTCGGATAGCAGCACATCCGGTTGCTCCGAAGATTTCTTAGAGCTGCATGCCAGCAGCAGAAAAGGCAATATATATATAATCTTTTTCATTCTACACGCAGTTTGCGCACCGGATACCAAGCCGCCGCAAAGCCGAGCAGGATAACCGTTACACCGATAACAGCAATATCCCATGCCTGCACCTGCACCGGATAGGACGAAATGATATACTCCGTTCCGGAGCCGAGTTTGAGAAGCCCGAAATGCTGCTGCACCAGACAAATGGCTATACCTAAAACGAGACCGGCAACCGCACCCAGTGAACTGGTCAGCCAGCCTTCGTACAGGAAAATACGCCGGATTACCATATTGTCCGCACCGAGATTGCGCAAGATTCTGATATCTTCGCGCTTGTCAATAATCAGCATTGACAGCGAACTGATGATATTGAAGCAGGCAATGAGCATAATGAATGCCAACAGCAGAACGGTCAGCAGTTTCTCCACCTTCAGTATCCGGAAGAAATCCGCCTGTTGCTCGTAGCGGTCCTGAACAACAAAACGCTCTCCGAGCATGCGCTGCATCTGTTTCTTTGCCTGTTTGACAGCTGTTGCGTCTGTCAGACGGACGTGCAATGCCGTAACGGTCAGTGAGTCATATTCAAACAGCGCACGCGCCAACGGCAGCGAAACGAGCATGTAACTGTCATCGTACTTGACCTGATTGACGGCAAACGTGCCGGCAATGAACGCACTCGCCTCATTGAAACTCTCGTCCGGCCGCAGCATGTTCACGCGGCTGTTGCGTTTGGGGGCGTAGATGTGCAGTCCGCCTACAAAATGCGCGTTGATGCCTATCTGTCCTGCCAAACCCCGACCGAGCACAGTGCGTTCAAAAGCGCCGTCAAAAACGCTGTAGTAGCCATCCGTGATAATTGAATCAATGCCTGTAAGTGCCTGAAAATTATCGTCCACTCCCATTAGATGTGCCGGCATCTGATGGTCCTTGTATCGGATAAGCGCCGTCTCCTCGACCACTTGCGAAGTGACCGCTACCACCGGCAGCGCCAGAACGTTGCGCACAGCCTCATCGTCCACGGAAAAATATTTGCCCTCAACTGCCGTGATACGCAGTTCAGGGTCAAACTGCGAGAACATACCCTCAATCAGCGATCCGAAGCCGTTCATCACGCTGAGCACACACACCATGGCCGCCGTCACAACCCCTACCGCCGCAGCACTTACGCCGCTGACGATGTTGATGGCGTTGTGGCTCTTCTTGCTGAAGATGTACCGCCAGGCTATGTGCCGCTCGATACTCACTGTTTCAGCAGTTCATCAATGCGTTCCATGCGTTCGATGGTTTCGTCCAGATGGAAATGCAGTTCGGGAATGATACGCAACTGATGGCGCTCGAGATTGCCCATTTCACCGCGGATACGGCCTTGTTCTTTCTCGATATGCTCCATCGTCGATGCCACTTTGTCCTGCGGGAAGATGCTCAGATAGACGTGTGCTATCGCCAAATCGGGCGAGATGCGTACCTCACTGACCGAGATGAGCACACCGCCCAAATTGCGTGCGTACCGCAGAAAAATATCGCTCAAGTCCTTTTGAATCAGACGCGCGATCTTGTGTTGTCTTGTTGTTTCCATAATTTTGCAAAACAAGGGAAAGGAGACGAATCTCTTTTCCCTGTATTTCAATTGTCAATTGTCGAAATTGTCAATTAATACTTGTGGCGTCCTTCGTCTGCAACGGTCAGTTTCTTGCGACCTTTTGCACGGCGGGCTGCCAACACGCGGCGACCGTTAGCGGTAGCCATTCTCTCAAGGAAACCGTGTTTGTTGCGTCTTTTGCGCTGTGAAGGTTGGAATGTACGTTTCATATTCTTTGTTTTTTAGGCCCCGTCACGGGGCGATTATTGGTCTGTTTAACGCCTTTCGTCATAGCCGTTAGACGAAAAAAGCGTGCAAAGGTACTGCTTTTTTCTGAATTAGCAAAAATTTTTTGCATTTTTTTTGCTTTTCATGCTTTTTATGTCGAAAAAATGTTGTACTTTTGCAGTCGGAATAGCAAAAAAAGGGATGTTAGTCACTACAGAAGCCATCGTTTTGAATCTGCAACGGCACTCTGACCGCTCGCATATTTTGCACACCTACACGCGCTCCGGCGGGCGGGTGAATTTTATGGTGTACGGCGCAGGCTCAAAAAAGAAATCCGCCGCCCTTTATGCGCCGCTTTCCATGATTGAAATCACGGCGGATATCCGTCCTGACAGGCCGATTCCGACACTCAAGGAGGCACATTTGCTTCAACCGGATGCACAGGATTTACATGCCGGACACCGCTCGCGCCTGCAGCTTTCTACTTTTGACTTTCGACTTTCGTCTGTGAAAATGTTTCTCGCGGAAGTCTTGTTCCGTATTCTGCGCCATCCGATGCCCGATGAAACGTTGTTCCGATTCCTTACAGAAAACCTGCTACTGCTCAATCAGACTTCTGCTTTAGAGCGTTTTCACACGGATTTTATGGTCGGTTTTGCGGCACAGTTGGGTTTTGCCATTGATTCCGTCGAGCATCCCGAATTGTTGCGTGTGCCGGTCTCACGTTCCGACCGCCAGCAACTTCTCCGTCAACTCTGCGACTACTATTCGCTTCATATTGAAGATTTCCGCCCGCCTCTTTCTTTGGACGTCCTTATCGAGGTGTTTGATTAAGGTCTCTGCCATCCGTGTTGCACCGCAAAGCTATATTTTCCCGCAATGAACGGTAATAAAGCGGTATCTCCAGACAATGGTAATTGCCCTCGCGTCCGACAAAAGGAATGAGCGGACAAGTGCCGTGATATCCGTCAATGAGCGTGAGGTGCGTAAGTGTGTCCAGCGTTGCCGTGAGCGTGTCGCATGCACCGCCGTAATCATAGACATACGCTGCCGGTGTGGCATCCGTACACCAATTGACGGGATTGATGCCAATAACCGTGCTGCCGCTCAGAATATCTATTGCTGCGTCTGCCGAAACCGCCGAGTTGAAACAGATTGTCACACCGGTGTCTGTTGCCTTTTGCGCAGCGCGGATACGCGGATGCTCCAAATCGTGCGCAGTAACCTGATAACCTATCACGTACGCTGCAACCATGCGCTGCGCCTGCTCCGCTGTCAGATGTTTAAGCAGTTCCACCACAGCATAGCCGCCTTGCGAATATCCCATCAGTATGAACCGGCGGCCATTGTTCAAATGGCGCATATAGTGATCGAACGCCTGCTGCACATCCGCTGTTGCTGTTGCACAACGCGAACGAAACAAGGTCGTGTCTTTTAACAAACCTTCCATTGTCGCCTGGCGGTAATACGGCGCAAAGAAACAGCAGCAATCGGGGCAAACCAATGAATCCACACCTGCCATCTCGCCATACAACGCCGCACAATGCGTCGGATTGTTCATATCGGCAAAGTGCATGGTATCACCCTGCGCGTTCACCCAATCGCCAGTTTCCGTGGAGCAGACATAGAAAATATCCGCTTGGGCACTATCATGAGCGGATATATACCACAAAGAACAGTTTTCGTAGTCCAAGCCCCTGTCCTGTCTCCCGCATGAACAAGCGAAAAACAATACAAGCGATAACGTGATAAAATAGAATGTTCTATTCATACAGTTACAAAACCATTCCTGTTTGTCAGGTGTTGCGATAGGTTTTGGGGGTAACGCCGGTGTGGGTTTTGAAGAAACGGTTGAAGAATGCCACATTGTCAAAGCCCAACGAAGCGGCAATCTCCTTTATCTGCGTGGTGGTGAGTTTGAGTTGCGCCTTGGCGTCGGTCAATATGGCATCGATAATAATGTCACCGGCAGTACGGCTGCTCGCGGAACGGATTGTGGAACAGAGATGCGGCAAAGTAAGACGCATGGCATCTGCATACTGCGATACATGGTGCCATTCCTGATAATGCTTCATGACCAACTGGCAATAGTCCTGATAAATCTCCATTTTCCGGTCAATGGGCTTGATAATCATATCCTCCGAGGACTGCGCATAGTTGGAATACGCCGTCTGAAGCAGATTGAATATATGCACCATCTTTTCAGAATTAAGCATGGACGGCTCTACGTTCGTCGCCTTGAAAAGAAGGGACGCAAAGTCGTTGATAACCGCTGCCTGCGCCGACTGAAGATGAATAATCGGCGAGCGTAACTGCATGGCTGCCAGTGACATGCGGCTGTTGAAAGTGTTCTTCTCAAGGAAGGACGACGAGAACAGCAGATAATACACAAGCGCATCCTCGCTGCATTCGTGAATGAGCAGAAAACTGCCCGGCTCAAGGAGCAGAATGTCGTTCTGGTTAAAGTCATACTTGGTAATGTTAATGGTTGCAGTAGCTTTTCCGCGCACTAAAAACGCATATACGCCACACATGATTTTGCACGGGAAGCGCCCGTACTCGTTCATAATCTTACCACTGGCATCGCCGATCAGGTAGTCTACCGGACAATCCAACAAAGGGATATTTTTTTGCAGTTCCATACTAAAAACGCTATTTGGCTGCAAAGATACAACAAAAATCTGATTATTACGAATAATCTTAAAAAAAAGTGTAATTTTTCGCTAAAAAAGTGTATTTTTTAATTATAAAGCGGAAAAATACACGGTTTATCGGTCAATTGTAAGGAGAATTGGCAAGTGGTCTGAAAAGCCATCGCGGCTGTAACGGAATCCGACAAAAGTGCGCTTGGGACGAAGGTCTAAATAACGGCGGTCCTCCTCTTGCAGCCATCGGGCATCAAAAACGCGTGCAGCCGCATGGTCAAAAAGCGGTTCGGATACATAAAACTGGTCTAAACAGGTCCATATACCGCGGTATTTATGTGTCGCCGGAAGCGGTTTTTGGGTGGTAAGCATAAGATTCCTGAGTGGCAGAAGGTCATCCTTCGGCGGCATGTTCATGTCCCCGCAGACGATGATGCGGGCAGCTAGCGAAACATGAAGCACGGAATCGGCGAGTTGACGGATAAGGGCTTTTGCGATATCGCGCTTGGACTGCGAAGCCTTATAGCCTCCAAGTTGGGAAGGCAAATGGCATGCAATGATATGAATAGTATCGCTCTCATCGAGCAGGAATGAGGCATAAAGCAAATCGCGGGTGGTCGTTTGCGGCAAAACAACCTGCACCGGACGGGCGTTCAAAGGGCGGCAACGGGTGGAGTCATAAAACAACGCTACGTCAATACCGCGTTTGTCGGGACTGTCAAAATGAATGAAACGATACGGATAATGCGGCATTTTCCGGCAAAGACGGATAAGGCAACTGTCACTTTCTACCTCGTTCAGCGCCACAAAATCAGGGTAGGAATCGGGCGTAGCAGAGGCAATGACGCGAGCAAGCTGTTCGGTTTTGCGGGAAAAGCGGACGTATGACCAGCGCCGCGGACCGTCCGGCGTGAAGTCACGGTCGGGATTAAGAGAATCCACGGAAGGATGGAAAAAGTTTTCCACATTATAGGACATAATGGTCACTTCCGCCGCAGCAGAAACAGATAAAAAGAAACCGATAATCAGGACGAACAGCCGCATCAGGACAACATATTAACAGCCTTACGAAGAGACGCTATAAAAACTTCGATTTCATCGGTCGTGTTGTACAGCGCAAAGGATACTCGCACCGTCCCTGGAACACCGAGATAATCAATTAGCGGCTCGGCGCAATGATGCCCCGTGCGGACAGCTATGCCCTGCCTGTCAAGAAGGGTGCCGAGGTCAAAGGGATGAATGTCCGCAACGTTAAAACTGATGACTCCGGCTTTGGGCAGACCGGCAGCATACAGCCGGATACCGGGAATTTGTGCAAGCTGCTCCTCAGCATAGCAGGTGAGTTTGTCTTCGTAATGCTGAATAGTGTCTCGTCCGATGGCATCAATATAGTCCAACGCTTGGGCAAAGGCGGCCGTTCCGATGAAATCAGGTGTTCCCGCCTCAAACTTATAAGGCAATGTATTGTAGGTGGTGTGGTCAAAGCGGACATGCTCAATCATCTCCCCCCCACCCTCTGCGGGCGGCAGGATTTCAAGCCATTTCTCTTTGCCGTAAAGCACGCCGAGACCGGTTGGACCGTACATCTTGTGCGCTGAGCATACAAAGAAATCGCAATCCAATTCCTGCACATTCACAGGCAGATGCGCCGCGGACTGGGCGCTGTCAATGCAAACCGGAATATTGTGCGCATGAGCCAACCGGATAATTTCGGCAACAGGATTGATGATGCCGAGCACATTGCTTACGTGCGCCACAGAAACCAATCTCGTACGTTCGGACAGCAAGGCTTCAAATGCATGTATATCCAAGCTCAAATCCTCCCGCAGCGGAATAACCTTCAGCACCGCTTTCTTGCGCTCGCAGAGCATTTGCCACGGCACAATATTCGAATGGTGCTCCAGTTGCGAAACAATGATTTCGTCGCCTTCACGGACAAACGCTTCGCCGAATGAAAACGCGAGCATATTGAGGCTGTCGGTGGTGCCTTTGGTAAAGACAATCTCCTTTGCGGAAGCGGCTCCGAGGAAATCGGCGACGCGCTGACGCGCCTGCTCGTGCTTGGCGGTCGCAACCTGACTGAGATGATGAACAGCCCTGTGGATATTGGCGTTCCAATGACTGTATGCCTCTGCAATGGCATCTATCACAACCTGCGGCTTCTGCGTTGTCGCAGCATTGTCAAAATACACTAACGGTCTGTTATATACCTGCTCGTTCAATATGGGAAAATCGGCTCTGTTCATGGCTTGTAATAACTGTCTTGAAGGATAAGTTCCGCGTTGGGTTCGGCGATAAGCTGCTGAAGCGTAACCTCCTTGTTATGTTGCATATAACTCTCGGAAATGCGCCACCCGATCCATGTGCCGAGGCGTCCGGGAGAGTCCTGCGAAATCTCCGCCGTAAATGGTCCGTCGTTGAGGTAGGATGTCAGCACAAGCGATTCGGTCTTGAATAAATCGCGCTTGTCCATTATCAGGTGCCAGATGGCACGTTCGTTGCGCACGCACCAATCCCACTGCTCTTTCGTATATCCCATAACCTCGTACGGCGGCAGGTCGGAAAAAATCTGCGCCAGCAGGTACATAATCTTCCCGCGGTAAATCATATTGTCAAGCAGCCGGCTTTTAGTCGAAGTATAGGGCAGGTTGCGGAACAAAAAGGCACTGACCACATCCACCGGAATACATTCCTTGCGCATCGTACGTTTCTGGTAATCATACACCACACGGTTGTAGTACTCATAATCCGAACCGAGATACATGTCCGCGCCGACCGCCATGTCATCGCCCACAAACAGCAGCGAGGCATTGAAACCCGAAATAAACAGATATACCGTCGGAAGCGGCAAGTCCGGATAAAGAAAATGCACGCGGGCAAAAGCATTGTCAAGGGCTGTTTCAATGTCTCTGGTATCGGCAAAAACTTCCCGTTCACGGCGATTGGTCTGGGAAAATCCGTATAATGTATCTGCCAGAAAAACGGGCAGTTGCTGTGCCAGATAGGCGGTGTCGGCTGTCGGCAGGCCAAGAATATCCTCCACGAAAACAGGCATAAATTCCGGATATTCGTCATACAGAATCCGGATGTCCTGCAACGCCGAAACAGAATCCACATTCAGCAGCGCACGGTCAAACCGCACCAAGTCAACGTGCTGCGGCTCCAAATCTTTCGGAAAATACTGCCGTTTGGACGTGCAGGACATTAACACGCAGAGAATCAGAAATATATACGTTGCTCTTTTCATTCGTCTGTACTGATTTGACCGTCCTTGATGGTAACAATGCGGTCGGAGATGGATGCCAGTTCTTTGTCGTGGGTAACGATGATAATGGTCTGGTTGTAACGGTTGCGCAGATCCAGAAGGAGTTTGTGCAGTTCGCGTTTATTGGCTTCGTCAAGGCTGCCGGACGGTTCGTCGGCAAGAATGACATCGGGCGCCATCATCATCGCACGCGCTACCGCCACACGCTGTTTCTCACCGCCGGACAGTTCGTTCGGCTTGTGCGTCATGCGGTCTGCCAACCCCAATTCCGTCAGCAGCTGTTTGGCACGATCGGTTGCCGTGGCACTATCCTCGCCGGCTATCATGGCGGGAATGAGCACATTCTCCAGCGCCGTGAACTCCGGCAAAAGCTGGTGGAACTGGAAAATAAATCCGATATGACGGTTACGGAAACGCGCCAAGTCCTTGTCTTTCAGCGCAAAAACATCCGTTCCGTTAATGAGCACCTTGCCGGAATCGGGCTTGTCCAGCGTACCGATAATCTGCAAAAGCGTCGTCTTGCCCGCACCGGATTTGCCGATAATGGACACTATTTCGCCCTTGTTCACATGCAGGTTCACGCCACGCAACACATGCAATGCGTCAAAGGATTTGTGTATGTTCTGAACATCAATCATAGCTATTTTTTCTTGTAGGCATCGTTAATCAGTTTGACGGCCGTCTCAATCAAATCATCCTTGTCGGTGCTTTCCTGCGTTACCAGCAAATGCGGACGGATGCCGTATTCTATATCATTCTTGTCGCGGTCGTACATCCGGACACTGGAAAAACGCACCGTCCAGCCGCAGGGCATTTCGTAACTCATCGGCATACCGCCACCGCCGCCGCTGATGCCGCCGACTATCGCACAGTTGTCCGCATAGCGCATCATGCTGATGAACGAATTGGCGGCCGAATAGCTATGACGGTTAGAGAGCACAACCACCGGCCTGAACCATTTGCTTTTGATAAGGGACGTGTCCGCTGTCAGCGGCTCCAATTCGGAGAAAGCGTCATGCTCGGGACCGTTCTTGTGATGCCAGTAACCGACAAGGCGGTTTTCCGCGAAGAACGGCGATGCCAGTTTGTAGGCATTGGATAGATCGCCGCCGCCGTTGTTGCGCACATCAAGCACAATGCCGCGGCAGTTCTTGAACGCGGTAAAAACGTAGTAGAAATTGGCGGAAGAGAATGAATTGGAGAAGGACGAATAATAAATGTACCCGATGCTGTCGTTGTCTATCGTGCAATAATAGAGACTTCCGGCAATACGGTAGTCTTTAAGATATAGTTGCTGCAGATTGGCGTCAAAATTCTCCGGATAGGAATCGAACCATGCCGTATTGTAAGAGCGGTCGAAAGGCGTGTAGAGATTCACATGCCCGTCTTTGAGAATGTCCAACATCTCGGCGCAGAGGTCGAAAAGCGCTATCTCGTCATCTTTTTTCAATTGAGCGGCTTTGGCGGTATATTCGGCATGAACGGCGTCCCAGTCGATTTTCTTGGCATCCAGATAGCAGTATTTGGTGTCAATTATCTGCCACAACGCCTCAATATTATCCACGGGGTCTTTGGAATAGGCAACCTCGTTTTTGGACTTGCAGGCGGTCAGCGCAAGGCACAACAGGACACTATAAACAATAATTTTCCGCATTCCTTTCAGGGCACAATTTATGATTTCTTTCCGAATCCGTAATTCTGATTTTCCAAATTCGCCGCAAAAGTACTGCTTTTTTTTGAAATGCGCAAATTTTTTTCCGAATTTGAGCCATTAACGCGACCACCCAGTGACCATCACGGGCTATCGTCCGGCCATAGTCCACCCTAAAAAATGCACATTTTTGGTATAATTCCAAATAGTGACAAGACGCGCGAGAAACGCTATTTGGTATGATATTTCTTCAGACAATCTCTGGTTAAGACTATACTTATCGTTTCGCTTTGCGGAACATCACCTATTTTCGTAGGGACACATTGAATTTGCGAATTTTCCAATGTACTGATGAATTTGATAATTTCTTTTTCCTGCAACCGTGAATACTTTTCGCTTTCGGTTACAAGCGAGGAATTATCTTTAAATCTGGTTTTTGACAAGACTTTGTCATACCCATTATAATTTTCCAATATCACCTCTCTGCCGGCTATTCCTTCCGTATAATATTGGATTTTCCCTTCCAAAACGACATGACTAATATAACCCGTTGAATCAATGGTTACCATGAGTGGTATTTCCGCATAAAACCGCACCCAGTCATTCACTCCGTTTTTTATCGGTTCATAGTGAAAATGCTTGTTCATATATTCCTGAAGCACTTTGCGCGCATTGGTTTCTTTAAATTTTGCGGTTGCTCCCTCCTGGGTAAAGTATTTGCTCGTGCACTTGTTTTGCCTGTTTTCATCCAGAGAATAGATACATTGTGACTTCAATTTGCCGTCTGCATAATATCTTAACTGCTGTTTCAACACCAACTTCACACCGAAGTTTTGGTAATTTCTTCCTCTCGAAACAAACCACTCGTCCCATGAGGCTTCCTGAAATGAACTGCATAGTAGCGGGGTGCCGTTTTCCGAAAGAAAAATAACCTCGACAAGTACGCCGTTTCGGAATTTTTCCATGTAGTACACCTTCCCGTTTTTATAGTATGTCTGGACGCCATCCGTTTGAAAGTCTCCCTCCGATTTATATTGCTCTGTCTGAACAAGTTCACTGGTATTCCGGTCATATATATTGCTTTCCGTACGCCCCTCTTTTTTGCTGATTACAGCATAATAATCTGTACGTGAATCTTGCCGGGGAATCATATATAACCAATTCATCGCATTGCGAATGGTATCATGTTTATATGTGAGAACGTCATTGGTTATCGGCATTGGCTCGCAAGCCAGTGTGTCTTTGTCTTTTGCCGCCGATATAACCGCACGGCTTTCCTGTACATCTTTATCATTGTACGTCCTTGTGATATAATTCTCTATTACACGATTCGAAACCGTTATATTTTTCGTTAGGCTCGCATTCTGTATCACAAAATTTATCGGGACAGTATATCTCACCCTGACAGGCTCGCCGTCTTGTTCACCGGGATTCCAATTAGGCATGGATTGAAGAACACGGATTGCCTCATTGTCTAACAATGGATCTCCACCGGAACGAACAACTTCCACATCCGTAATCGTACCGTCTTTGTTCACCACGAATTGACATATCACACGCCCTTCTATTCCTCTTTCCTGTGCCAAAAAGGGATACTTGACTGTTTCGGCAAGGAACTTGAAAAGCGCACCTTGACCTCCGGGGAACTCTGGCATTTTTTCCACAAGTACATATACGGTATCTGTGCTTTGCACTTGACCCATAAGTTTACTGCTACCTATTCCACCAGCGCACAATATTAGAACAATTAATACTATTCTTTTCATGATGATTCGTTAATTTTTGTTTTACGCCGCAAAGGTACTACAAAAAATTTGAACACGCAATTTTTTTTATGTTTAATGAATTAATTAATGAATGAATGAACGAATGAAGGAGTGAAGGATAAAAAAGTGCGTTTTGCAGCACTATTGTTTGACCTAGCGGTTACCCTGACGTTACCTAGAGGTTAGACACCTTTTTGCGTGTCGGTTGCGTCCCGGCTGCGACTCGAAACACCTTACATTGTCCTTACATAGTCCTAACATTGTCCTTACATTGACATAAGAGAAGTACAAGAAAAGTACAATCGAACTATTTTGTCGGAATTTCTTTCCGCAGAAGCTTAAGAGATGCTTAACATATGCTGATTGAAAAAACCGGATGCCGGCAATTCCTTATTATCTATCAAAAACCTATTTCAGTTTCCAGTTTTGCCAAGTGTCAGCTACAGCAGAAGCAGGCATAACGCACGGGGATTGTGTTTTGCTGTTTTCAATAAGCGATTGTTGTTTTACTTTTGCTTGGATATAAGTCCCCAACTCCTGCAAGGTTACATCGCCTTTCGTCTCTTGCAGCTTCTTCAGAAGATAATAGGTAAACATGCCGTGTTGTTTGGACGTATAAGGATAGGCTGTTTCCTTACCCTGTGCCGCTGAAAAGACCACCATGTTTCCCTTTGGATCTCCGGGAACAGCTTTATATGCCACTCCCTTTGCATTAACTGCAATCACACCGTTTCCGCGATTATTTCCACTAAAACAAGCGTCTATAAAGACAGTTATACGTTCCGCAGGCATAGCGCCTAACGTACTATAAAGGTCATTCAGCTTATAGCAAGTGGACATATCGTCCGCCGAGCCGTCAACCGGCAGTATATATGAGTGTTCCGTAGCCTTGTCTGCTACGCCATGTCCACTATAATAGAAGATGATATGCGCATTCGGAAATTCCTTAGCAACACCCACTAACCAATTCACTTGTTTCTTCATTCTTCCCCCTGTAGCGTTGTTGGCTTCTCGTATGTTCTGAGCTGGAATTCCGAGAGTTTGTTCACAGTATTGTCGGAACACTTTTCCGTCATTAAGAGCAAACGGGACATCACTTATCTGCTCCTCATCCTCATAATTTTCATTGGCTATGATGACCACAAAAGTGTTCGGGTTTGTTTTGTCGGCCAGAGGTATGTCTCTATCAACATCGCTACCTTCGGAGGAAAGTAAGTTGGGAGCAGATGTTGCTTCTTTTATCCCTAATGAGGCTAACAATTCATACTCTTTTTTTGCTTCGGGGTATAAGGCTCCGTCTTCCCCGTCTATCGTCTGTTTATACCAAAACATCGCCACAGAGAAATCTTGCGGCACGCCTAAACCTTTCTTATATAGTTCCGCCAGTTGTAGACATGAATATCCTTCTCTTTCGTCATACGTTAGAGCGGTATATGCGGTATATGCGATATAATACCAATATGCGGCTTTTGAATAGTCTTTTACCACCAACTTTCCTTCTCGATAGATATCACCCATTTTTTGTGCCGCACCTGCGTCTTTTTGCATAGCAGCTTTATGATACCAGTACATGGCCTGCAAAGGATCTGTCTCTACGCCATTTCCGTATTCATACATATTACCGAGATAATATTGTCCATCAGGGTCACCTTGTTCCGCCAGTTTCCTAAACCAATATACAGCAAGACTATCATTTTTACTTATATCCCCGGGGCCTTCATACAAAAACAACATTCCTAATTGTAATTGTGCTTTAGCATATCCTTGTTCTGCTGACTTATTGAGCCAGTATAACATTTGCTGGGAATCATCATCATAAAACAACTCCCCTAAATTAAATTGCCCTACCGCATTGTTTTGATCTGCGGCTTTACGATACCAATATTTTGCCTGTTCTTTATCTTGAGAAACTCCCCGTCCGTATTCATACATGTAGCCGAGATTACATTGAGCTATTGCCGCCCCCTGTTCTGCAGCCTTGCTATACCAATAAACCGCTTTCTCCAAGTCTAATTCTACACCCTGGCCTTTTTCATACATCACACCCAAATTATTTTGTGCGCCTGCATCTCCACCTGCTACTGCTTTAAAATACCATTGTAATGCTTTATCATAATCCACCGGAACTCCGTCTCCGTATTGATACATTAACCCAATATTTGTTTGAGCATCTACATACCCTTGTTCGGCTGATTTGAGATACCACGACATAGCTTTGGCGTAATCGATTTCTTTTCCCCTACCATCATACAAGGTGCCCATTTTAAATTGTCCCCGAGCACTATTTTGATCTGCGGCTTTCTGATACCAATATTCGGCTTGAGTTAAGTCTTTTTCTACACCTCTTCCATTACGGTACATATCGCCGAGATCGCATTGTGCCTCGGGGTCACCTTTCTTTGCTTTTTTCAGAGTGCTGTTAAAATCGGCTGCATTAATCGGTAGCAGTATCGCCGAAATCAGCGTGGCGAACATAACGAATCTCAAGTATCTCATAATTGTAAAAGTTAAAATTTCTCTTTTTTTCATTACCCTTTTTCACGCTACCGAGGCAGCGGTTATTTCTTTTCTTCTTCGATATCTTCTAATGGCAATTCTTGAGCTGTGGTTTCTTCGATAGGACGGATATAATCCGATGCCCTCGCCGAAGATATAACGGAATGTCCAAGACGGCTTTCAATATCGGCACGAGCACTACGCGCGACATCACCGCCTTCTTTAGCGGTCTTACGCGTTTGCATCATACCTTTCGGATTGCGTTCACGGGAAAGTTCCGTAGCCGCCACTTCCGCTAAAGTATTGAGTGCCAGCTCAATATTTGTCATATTATCGCGGAGATTTTCTTTGGTTAGACCTTTGTGGCGTTTATATTCACCTGTCGTCATTCCACTCCACGCTTGCGTAAGTACATTTGTCAGAATAGCAAAATCCTTTTGTTCGCGTATTCCCGCGCGATGCCATTCGTCAGTTAACTCTTTGCGCATCTCGATAGAGCGCATGCGTTCGTTTATCCACTTATCCGAATATCCTTGCCGACGATAGTCCTCAACTGCCATCTGGAATGTCAACTCCGGATCAATCATTTGGTCAATTCGTTGCTCCCCTAACTGTGCCAGCCACTGCTTAACCGGCTCTGCTTTCTTGGATGGAATAGATTGGATGACACGGAATATACCCTGTAAATCCGCCACGTCCGTCATACGTTTCTTGCCGTCTGCAGCAGGTAATTTCAAAGCGTGACAATTTGTCACGGTTTCATTACCGTCTTCCTTAAGCCGTTGCTTGAGTTTACGCCAATATGCTGTGGCATCAACACTTTCCGTTAAAACTTGTACTATATCTACTATTGAGAAATAGTGCTTTTCCTGTTCCTCATCCCAAACAATGCGGACTTGTTTGCCTTCAAATAATTTTATTATTGATTCGTTTGCCATATTGAAACGCTTGGCTTATTTCGCTATAATCATTATGTCATCCTATTTGACTTCTAAAATCTGATGCTGCAAAATTACAACAAAAAATCGACATCTGCAAGCGCAGATGGAGAAAAATTTATTTTTCTGCAAATTCGGTAGCGATTTTTTGAATTTTCAACGGTTCTTATTCCGTCATTGGGCGCAAAGAAACGATATAACGCAGGCCAAGAGCACCGTGGATACATTGTGCCTGCGCACGGCTACCTTCTTTGACATGGTCGAAAAACAGCAAAGGTTTGGTGTTTTCCGAGAACTCACATTCTTTGCTCTCGCCGTCAAAGAGAAGATTCATGTAACAGGTTTGCCCCTGATTTGTCGATTCGATTTTATGCTTTGTAACCGTACATTCTTTAATAATAGGCGTATCGTTCTTGTGAGTCCAGTAATCAATGGATTCGCACATGCGCGAAATGACGCACACGCAGAGAAAGAACATAAAATAGAAAGCAAGCGCGATAAGTGTCGGAATACGTACCGCTTTCCAGAAAATGCACAGTATTCCCAAAACCATGAAGATAACACTGGCATAAGCTATCCAACGAACCATCTTTTCCCAGACAGGGTTGAAAACCAAGACATTTTTGACCGGCTGGAAGCAAAACAACAGCACACACAAAAAGGCCGTAAAAGCCATCGAGCCGAGAATAATCACTCGCAAGGAACCTGTAATAACAGCGTTGTCGAAATCCATAAATCAGAGTTTTTTATTGGGGGTTATGCGATAATTCCAAATACAACCGATGATGATATTCAGCTGGTTGCGGGTGAACTGCATGTCCTTCGTGGCATAATTCAGGAAATCATGCTCTGCGCCAACCCGCCAAGTGGAGTGGGGGAACTGCAGGTCAAGCGACAATTCATGACGGATGACGTTGTGATTCCAGTGGCCGGAACAACGTGCTGCTCCCGAAACGCCTTCCGTAATCTCATAGTATGATTGCCAGTAGTCCGGCAAATAATCAAAGCCGATGAGGTTCGTGCGAATCCGGTAACGGAGACGGTAGGAGGTCTTTTTTCCATAGAATGACCACTGGATTCCCGCCATCGCCATCGCATCCACGCCAATATCAAAAGAGTAGGGTTTGTTGACATTGGAACCGATATTACGCGCCATAAAATCCCCCTCAAGATACGGCCCCAAAATAACTGTAAGGCGCTCTGCCATCCACGACCATCGGTAATAAGCCCCCCAACCGGCGTGGAAACCAAGTCCGTAAATGAGATTGGTCATGGCAGAGTTGTATGCCCGCAGACCGTGGATATCAATCGCCCCGACATGCGACCATCTGACAGGATAACCTTCCTTGTCCGTCTTATTAAACGGCTGCCACCATTCGTTGGCAAGACCAATCTGGTTGCCGGAATAGGCAAGCGGACTGAGATAGGGATCGAGTTGCCAAACCCAACCGTATTTGACTTTGAGAATGTTCTCATGCTCCACAGGTTCGGCAAAAAGCACCGGACATGCGGTCAGCAACGCAATAAAGATAATATAAAGTCGTTTCATATTCATTGGACAGTCAGTTCGCGGTCACCGTTTGCCAGGACGCGGATAGAAACATAAACAGTATCATCGGGCAGGATAGGGGCAATGATGTCAGGCCACTCGATAAAGCAGTAGTTGCCGCTGTAGAGATATTCCTCGGCACCAAAGTCCAACGCCTCGCGGATATCTTTGAGGCGATAGCAGTCAAAGTGGTAAAGTTCACCGTTCTGCGGCAGTTCATAGACATTGACAATGGCAAAGGTCGGGCTGTTCGCCACATCATCCGTTCCGAGCGAACGGCACAGTTCGCTGATGAAGGTTGTCTTTCCGGCACCCATCGGCGCATCAAAAGCATACACCCGCGCAGCAGGATGACAGGCAAGGATATCCGTCGGCGGAACAAGTTGACCTTCCGAATTGTACAACTCAATGCGACCGTTTTCGTGTTGTTTTATTGTATAAATATTCATATCGCTGAAAAATATTCAATTCTCAGGGCGTTAAATCGGACTGAAAATATTCGTAAATGACTGTAGCTCTGTGAGTTCCGACGACAGACTGCAACTCGGCAAGTGTGGCCGTTCTAATTTTGGACACCGAGCCGAAATGCCGCAGCAATTTCTGCTTTGTAATCGCTCCAACTGCCTGAATATCATCGAGTTGGCTCTTTATTTGTGCCTTCGAACGCTTGTTTTTATGGTACGAAATGGCAAAACGATGCACCTCATCTTGGATTTGTACCATCAGGCGGAACACTTCAGAGGTAACAGGCATGGAAATCTCCACCGGCGGAAAACCGTAAAGCAATGTTTGCGTGCGATGCTTGTCATCTTTCTTCAATCCGGCAATGGGAATTTGAAGCCCGAGCTGATCTTCCACCGCTTCGCGGATAGCATGCATTTGCCCGATTCCACCGTCAGCGATGATAAGATTCGGCAGCGGTTGCTGTTCATCAATCAGGTGCTGGTAACGCCGCCGGACAACCTCCCGCATAGAGGCATAATCATCTGCTCCTTCGACGGTTTTTATCTGGAAACGCTTGTAATCTGACTTGGACGGTTTGCCTTTTTTGAATACCACGCAGCCGGCAACAGGACTGGTGCCTTGTATATTGGAGTTGTCAAAACTGTCGATGAATACGGGCAAAGTTGGCAGTTTGAGCATCGCTTGCAACTCACCGAGAATACGGGTTGCACGCTGTTCCGGATTCAGTTTGTCATTCTGCTTGATGCGGTCGTGCATATATTGTTCTACATTCTGCCGCGCAAGGTCAAGCAGCCGTTTCTTGTCACCGGATGTAGCTATCTGGATATGTAAGTTTTCATCGATTACATCGGGAATGAACGGCACAATAACATCCTTTGTGGTACTTCCTGTCTGCTCACGCAGTTCCTTCATTCCGAAAGCAAGCATCTCCTCCTTTGTCTCGTCCATGCGCTTGCGGTATTCAATGGTCTGACCGGAAATAATACTGCCATTATTGAGGTGCAAGATGGACACATACACATTATCATCATTTTCAGCATATCCGAAAACATCGATTTCACCGGCGTTCGTATTAGTAATCACCGTCTTGGAACGGAACTTTTCAAGGAGCATGTATTTCTCCTTCACCTGTTCCGCTTCTTCATATTTCATATCCTTTGCGAGGGCATACATCTGCTGCTCCAACAAGCGGCTTATCTCCTGACCATCACCACGGATAATCTTCTTGGCTTGACGAATCCAGTCGGCATACTGCTCTGCAGACACTTTGTTCTCACATACGCCGCAACAGTTGTGCAAGTGGTATTTGAGGCAGACTTTGAACTTCCCGTTTTCCACATTCTGCGGTGTCAACGGCATGTGGCAGGTGCGAATCGGATAAAGCTTGTGTACCAGTTCAAGGAACAAATCCACGGTATTACCGAAACTGAACGGCCCGAAATATTCTCCTGCACTCTTGACAATATTGCGGGTCTTGAAGATGCGCGGGTAGGTTTCCTTCGTGATGCATATGCTCGGGTAGGACTTGCCGTCCTTGAGCATGATGTTGTAATGCGGCTGATAACGCTTGATGAGGTTATTCTCCAACAGGAAGGCATCCTGCTCGGTATCCACTACTATATATTTAATGTCCGCAATGTGCCGGACGAGTTGACGGGTTTTATTGGTTTGCTGATCTTTCTGGAAATAGCTGTTCACGCGGCGGCGGAGATTCTTCGCCTTTCCGACATAGATAATCATTCCTTCAGCATTGAAGTACTGGTACACCCCGGGCTTCTCCGGAATGCGCTGCAGGATGGATTTAATATGTTCGGATGCGGTGGACATACACTCATTGTTCCACGTGGAACATTAACGGCCTAAAAGGACTAACAATACACTGATATCATTCGGGCTGACTCCCGGAATACGGCTTGCCTCACCGATGGTTTTGGGTTTTATGCGGGTCAGTTTCTGCCGTGCTTCAGTGGAAAGCGATTGCAGGGAATTGTAATCAAAATTCTCGGACAGACTGATTTGCTCCAGACGTTGCAGTTTCTCGGCCGCCAGTTTTTCGCGGTGAATATAGCCTGCGTACTTGGTGTTTATCTCTGCCGATTCTACAATTTCAATGCGTCGGTTTCCTATATTGTCAAGATACGCATGCAGAGACGGAACGGCCTCTGCCAATGCCTCTATTGTGATTTGCGGGCGCATAACAAGGTCGTGCAGTTTGCAGCCGTGCTGAAGCGGAGAGATGTCGTTGGCGGCCAGCCACGCATTGACCTCTTCCGGTTTGACTTTGGTATCTTGCAGAAACTGCTGCAGATCGTTTATAGCAGCCTGTTTGGCAGTATAGAGATTGTGGCGGTAAGCGTCTGCAAGGCCGATTTGGTAAGCCTTTTCTGTCAGACGTTCGTCCGCATTATCCTGCCGTAGTAGGATACGATATTCTGCGCGGGACGTGAACATGCGATAGGGCTCGTCCACGCCTTTGGTAACCAGGTCGTCAATCAGCACGCCGCTATAGCTTTCGTCTCTACCCAGTGTGAAAGAGGGTAATTGATGTATGTTCTGATGAGCGTTTATTCCGGCAATCAAGCCTTGTCCGGCGGCTTCCTCATAACCGGTTGTTCCGTTGATTTGTCCGGCAAAGAAGAGATTCCTGATGCGCTTGGTTTCCAAGGTATGATGTAACTGGGTTGGATCAAAGAAATCATATTCAATCGCATATCCCGGGCGATACATGATTACATTCTCCAGTCCGGCAACGGTTTTCATGGCAGCGAGTTGCACCTGCCACGGAAGACTGGAAGAAAAACCATTGACGTAATACTCGTTGGAATCGACGCCTTCCGGCTCCAAGAATAGTTGGTGAGCATCCTTATCCGCGAAAGTGATAATCTTGGTTTCGATACTGGGGCAGTAACGCGGTCCGATACTCTTGATTTGTCCGTTATAGAGCGGTGAATCCGGCAAACCTTTTCGCAGTTCGTCATGCGTTTTTGGATTAGTGTACGTAATCCAACATGACATCTGCTTGAGTTCGCGATGCACGGTATCAAGGTACGAGAACTGATGCCAGTCATCATCGCCTTTTTGCTCGATGAGTGCGGAGAAATCAATGCTTCTGCGGTCTATTCGGGCGGGCGTTCCGGTTTTCATACGGTCGGATTGGAATCCGAGCTGAATAAGTTGTTCGGTAATACCGTAACTAGCAGACTCAGAAGTGCGTCCGCCTTTAATTTGCGCCCGCCCGAAATGAAGCAACCCGTTCAGGAACGTGCCATTGGTAAGAATGACAGCTTGTGCGGACATCTCAATACCAAGCATCGTTTTGACACCACATACGGTGGAATCGGCAAAAATTAACTCTGTTACGACATCCTGCCATATATAGAGATTGGGCGTTTCGGAAAGGGTTTTGACCCACTCATTGATGAACTGTTTGCGGTCGGACTGACTGCGCGGACTCCACATAGCCGGTCCTTTGGAGCGATTGAGCATGCGGAACTGGATAGCCGAACGGTCCGTGACCTGTGCCATTTGCCCTCCTAAAGCGTCTAACTCCCTGACAATCTGACCTTTAGCAATACCTCCGACGGCTGGATTGCAACTCATTTGGGCAATTTTGTTCATGTCCATGGTGATAAGCAGCGTCTTGCTGCCCATCCGTGCCGCCGCTGATGCCGCTTCGCAGCCGGCATGTCCGGCACCCACTACAATTATGTCATATTTGAAGTCCATAATATCAAAAAAACATGCAAAATTACATTAAAAAATTGAACTGTGCAAAAAAATCTCTGTCATTTGACTCTTGGGGCTGTATTTTGTTCTAAAAGTAAGGTTATCAGGGAATGGTCCCGTGATGGTCCCGTTCTTATCTTCACATTCGTTGCGAACGATTATCCCTTTTTCACATTGTATGTATTTTGAAGGCTGTCGGGGTAAATCCTGTCCGGCGCTTGAAAAACGAAGCAAAATGAGACTGATTTCGGAAGCCCAACAGGTCGGCAATTTCCTGTATGGAAAGGGATGTGGAGGATAAAAGCGACTTTGCCTGATGTGTCAATGCCGCATCAATACATACATTCGGGGAAGTATGCAGGGTTTGCTTTACCACATTCGACAAATATTTGGGCGCCAGGCACATTTGAGAAGCGTACCATTCTACCATATGTTGCTCACGACAATGCAGTTCCACCAGCGAAAGGTATTGTCCGCAAATCTGCTCAGCCCGGGTGAATGCATGTGTTTGCTGCGGTGTAACGGCATAGTTGTGCGAAAGGTAGTAGAGGAGCGAACGAACCATATTGGTCACTGCTAACCGGCTGTTTTCCTGAATCAGGAGGCGTAAAAAGTTCAGATATTGCAGCACGACCGGCATTTTCTCGTCACTTATCTGCCAAACCGGATTGATGAACAGTTGCGCCAACTGCGTTTTGGGAAGGTTAATGTTCAGTATATCAGCGAATTGCGTGGTAAATCCCAATACATAAAATTCGCAATCCGGACTTAATTCGATATCCGTCAACACCTGATCTGCCAGAAATACAATGCCGGTATTGGGAGTTAGTTCGCAAAAATGATTATTAATTTTCCCTTTAATAGTCTTGACAATAATCTGCAAGGCATAAGTTGGCGGTACAAAGCGTTCAGGCAGAAAGGGCGTACTTCCTTCGATTTTAGAAAGTGTCAAAAGATTGTGATTGTCATATTGCAAAGCGCAATGCCATGCAAAATGGTTGAAATTTTCCAATCTCGGGACTTCCGGAATATGTGTCGAATGCTGCATAATTTTATAAATTTGGGACAAAAGTACGGCTTTTTTCGGATATACGCAAATAAAAAGTGAAAAAGAGAACAATTTTAGTGAATTCAGAATAATATGTATATCAAAAAAAAGCAGTAATTTTGCAAGCAAAATTATACAAAAACAAAAAACAATCCGTTTTTATGAAAAAATTATTCTCTTATATTGTGCTGACATTCATGTGTTTGGGGGCAAGTGCACAGGAACTTGAGCATGTTTTTGACATGGACAAACTGGCTGCCAGCAAGGGATTTATGCTGTCCCAAAACAATCCGAATCCGTTTGAAGCCACGACAGATGTCTATCTGGCTGTGTTGTCCGATGCCGAAGTGACAATAACCGTTGCCAATATCTATGGCCACGTTGAGGCAACTTATACCGGTTCTTTCGAATCCGGTGTTCATCAGTTCCGTATTTTTCTCAAAACCAAAGGAACATACGTCATGGGAGCGCATCAGAACGGGAAAAGTTCGTCTATTGTTATGCTTTGTGACAATATCGGAAGTAGCAATCATATCGATTACATTGGCTTTGTCGAGGAGATTGACCCGTCCATTTTTGCCGATTTGATCGATCCTGACAGCGAAGAAGATTTCATGGGTTACGGTGCTTTCAAGAGTGCGCAGAATCACGCTGAAACCGATGAGCCTTTCCGCGTGGCACTTTCTCTCAGTCCGTTCTCGCTCAACCAGTTTGATGCCGATTATACCTTCAAAATCGGTGACAAAACTGCCACAACTCCGGCAGAACTTCAGCAAATTTATAAAGATCTCGGCGCCACAGAAATGTATGTCCGCTTGGCTACCAAGCGCCACAAAACCTATAATGCGGATGGAACACTTGACAATACCACTGACGGCAAAAAGGACGAAAATGCCAATGTTCATACTTTCGACCAGGTTATGCAGACCTGCCGCATTGCCCGCGATTTGAAGATGCCCATCAATCCCGAAATCATGTGCGCATATATTTATATGGATATGGACGGCACACAGGCTCCGCGCTTCTACGAATCCGATTATCCCGAGCTCTACGCCAACCCGCAATTTGCATCTATCATGCGCGGCAGAAAATGGGAGGAGTTGAGCCTCAGCGATATTTGTACAGTCCTTGAAATATACGGTGAGTTCGTCGGTGATTCCATTCTTGCCAATAGTTACGAAGTGAAAAACTGGAACCTTGGCAACGAAGCCAATTTCGGTTTTGCCGGAATCGGTATCGGCACGCCCAATTCTTTTGACAAGACGCTTGCAAATGCCGGTCCAATGAAGCGGTATATGTCCTCGCTTTTCAGCTTATGGTGGCTGAAAAAACATGTCTGGAAATATGAAGCACAAACGTTGGCTGCCGTCAAAAAAGGCATTCTGAAAGCATACATAAAAGCCGGAAAAAGCACGGCGGATGTGAAATTCTCCACACACATCGCAACCGTTGTATCTACACCGCGGGCAAGTGCGTCTTTCTTTACATACATGGCTGAACACGGCTATAAAATGGAAACAGCCGGTATCAGTTACTACCCTTCCGCGCCTGCCATGAGTTTCAATAAATGGAAAATGTTTACCAAAACCGTCACCCGCATCAACAAGAAATGCGATGTGCCGGTCTTTATCGGTGAGTTTTCTTATCCCTCGCAGGAAATGGTCGGTCCTTTTGCCGGATGGAACAAACAACTCGGCAACTACAAAAAAGACCAGAAAGGTCAAGCGGATATTTATACCGATGTGATTGCCTGGGGCAAAGACCACGGTTTAATCGGTATCCGTTACTGGGCGCCGGACTATGAAGGTGAATGGTATCCGATGTCGATGTTCGAATTCGAAAACAAAGTAGGAACCGCAAAAGCTATTTTGCTGAAACATAAGGAGGTTGTAAAATGAAAAAGGTTGTTATATTTGCTTTTGCACTGCTAACCAGTGCTATTGTTTTTGCCCAGGAAGAAACGGTTCACCCGCAGGAAGTTACGCGGGATTTCACCACGCTCAAAGGCTTAAGTTGGGGACTTGGTATTCCGTTTGAGTGCCGCGATTTGCCCGGTGCAGGCATCACGGTCTATATCGGCTATGATTGCGCCTATCCCATCAATGACAAACTTGCCATGGGCTTTTATCTTACAGGCGGCGGAGGTTTATGGAGTGAATACAAACGCTACAGCGACGAAGATAACGAGCATGTGGTATTCCGACTGACGGCGGGTCTGATGATGGCGTTTGGCGACATCAAGAACAAACCTTTTTTAATCGGTGTGGCGCCGGGAACGGGAATAGGATTCTATGACCTTGATCTGGTTTTACCGGTCGAAGTACGTTTTGGCAAATATATTACCAACCGCTGGTATATCATGGGCGAACTCACTTACCATGTTTCTTTGGCAGACGAAACGGCTACCATTGAGCCCGCTATCCGCGTAGGCTATAATTTCGGACGCAAACAAAAGAAATAATCAGTGAAGTTTCTCGACTCTTGCGGCGTCAAGACGCAAGAGAATGAAAAGGAGCAGGGAAAATCCCCACATGGAACTGCCGCCGTAACTGAAGAACGGTAGCGGAATACCTATCACGGGCAGCAATCCAAGCACCATGCCGATATTGATGGTCAGGTGAATCAAGAAGATACATGCCACGGAATAACAATATATCTGGCTGAACGTATCACGCTGGCGTTCAGCTATTTTTATCAGTCTCAAAATAAAAATAAGGTAGAGAAGCAGCACCCCGGTAGTACCGACGAAGCCCCATTCTTCTCCCACAGTGCAGAAGATAAAGTCGGTGTCCTGCTCGGGAACATATTTCAGCTGGCTTTGTGTACCCTGTAACCATCCCTTTCCGAGAAACTGCCCCGAGCCGATGGCAATCTTCGCCTGCGTAACGTTATAACCGGCTCCGGATGGGTCATCTTTCATACCCAAAAGAACTTCAATACGGGTTCTCTGGTGCGGTTGAAGCACTTTCGTAAAGGCAAAATTGCAGGCAAACGCATAACCGACACTGACCACAAACCCCAAAATAAGCAGCCATTTATAGTACCGCTTGATTTTCCACGTGCGCCAAATCAGCAGACCGAAAACTATCACCAGAAGCACCAAAGCCGGCCAGATGGAGAAACGGATTACTAACAGAAATACAATGGCTGCAAGTACACCCGCCAAAAGCACCCATCCGGTCATTCCCTGCCGATAAAAAACAAGCAGGAATGCTGCAAATACGAGTGCCGAACCGGTTTCGCGCTGAAGCAGCATAATAATCAGCATAGGCACACCGATAATAGCAAACGGCATAACCAAATCACGCCATGAACGCACCTTATACTCATACCGCCCCATGTATTTTGCCAACGCAAGCGCTGTGATACACTTGGCAAACTCGGCTGGCTGGAGACTGACAGGACCGAATGACAGCCAAGAATAGGAACCTTTGACATTGTGGGCAAAGAACGGCGTGATGATTAGTATGCCCAACATGATGGCGTATAGGAAATATGCCATTATATCATAGGTTTTATGGTCAATGAGCAGAACAATAATGCCCATTGCCACGGCGGAAACAATCCACACAAACTGTTTTCCTGCACGGGTTGAGAAGTCAAAAATACCGGTGGAATCGTAGGTATAGCTTGCACCATAGATATTTATCCAGCCGAAAAGAGCCAGTGCCAAGAACAGGAGTATGGTTACCCAGTCTATGTTTGTCAATATGCTACCATTCCGTGACATCTTCGTTCAAAACAGCGTCTTTTATGCGGTTAAACAATCCGGTCCGTTTGATTTCACCGGTCAAATATTTTTCCATAAGCAGCGAAGCCACCGGTGCCGCCCAAGTAGCGCCGAAACCGGCATTCTCCACTACAACAGCAACTGCTATTTGCGGATTCTCTTTCGGCGCAAAGCCGATAAAGATAGCATGATCTTTTCCATGCGGATTCTGAACCGTTCCGGTCTTTCCACACGATGAAATCGAGTCAATCTGATACCACCGTCCTGTTCCGTGCGTCATCACGCGCTCCATTCCGTTCTGTACAAGCGGGAAATATTTGGCATCTATGGAAGTGGTATGTTTGTGCGATTTCATCGAGTCCGAGCGATTCAGATGCGGTGTGATATAATAGCCACCGTTGGCGATGATTGCCGCTTCGTTGGCAAGCTGGAGTGGTGTGACCAGAATTTCGCCCTGCCCGATACTGAGCGAACGGATGGTAATGGCTTTCCAGCCTGTTTTGCCATAGAAGTGGTCATAATAAGCAACGGAAGGAATACTGCCGGAAGATTGCTCTGCAAGGTCCGAGTCCGCAAACCGTTTTCCGAATCCGAATTGCTGCATGTCATCCCGCCAAAGCTGGTAACGTTTTCTAAACGGCTCATTATCAGAACTATAACCGTCTTTTTGCAGCATATCGCGAAACGCGCACCAGAAGTATGGATTGCAACTCTGTTCAATTGCTTCCTCCAGCGAAACCGGGCTGCCATGATGGTGGGTGCACTTGATTGGCGTGGATTGAGGTCCGCTACATGGGTATTTGGTAGCCGGAGAAATGCCACCCTCCTGCAAACAAACCAGCGATTGAACCACCTTGAAAGTCGAACCCGGAGAATACATTGCTTGCGTGGCACGGTTGTAGAGAGGTTTCGTCTTGTCTTGCGACAGTTTGGAATAATTCTCCGAACGGATTTTACCAACCAGCAATTGCGGATTCCATGTCGGACTGGAGGCCATAGTCAGAATCTCGCCGGTTGCAGGCTCTATTGCCACCACACTGCCGATTTTACCGGACAAAAGTTGTTCCGCAATCAACTGCAGTTGGATATCTATCGTCAAATGCAAATCTGTTCCGGCTTGGGCAGGAACATCCTCTTCTCCCTCTTTATAGCGCCCCTGGATACGTCCCTTGGAATCGCGCATCAAAATCTCCTCGCCTTTGATTCCACGGAGCTGCGACTCGTAAGTTTTCTCGATTCCATCGCGTCCCGCATAGTCGCCGGATTGATAATAATCGTCTGCTTCAATGTCTCTCTGGCTAACTTCACCGACACTTCCTAATGCATGTGCCGCCGCCTTGTAAGTATAATCACGCAAGGTCCGTTTGCGCAATGCTACACCAGGAAAACGGTACAACGACTCCTGCAACGGCGCAATATCCACTTTATTGAGCTGGGACATAAATACTTGCGGCGTGTGGCGGGAAAAACCGCGGTTCTTGCGCTTGTTGCTGATTTCAGCTATGCGGGTGTCAAACGCTTCGCGGTCAATGCCCAGTACATTGCAAAACGCCAGCGTGTCAAAGTCCGCACCCATTTCGCGCAAAACAATGGTTACATCATATATCGGCTGGTTGAAAACCAACAATTCGCCGTTGCGGTCGTAAATCAGGCCGCGTGACGGATAAATCGTCTGGTGAACAAGCGCATTACTCTCTGCCTGTTCCTTGGTTGATTGGTCAATAATCTGCACGAAAAAGAGCTTGATGATGTAAATAAGTACGATTCCAACGGCTATGCCGCTGATAACATAACGCCGATTATAGTACTTATCGTTAATCATTTTACTGCCTGCGGATTAGGTTGTATCCCAATATGAGACCGATATTGAGTGTCGCACTGATGATGAATTGTAGAATCATCATTCCGAAATGGCTGAAACTCCATGCGGCTAAAATACTGACAGTCAGTTGGTGCAGACAAACGAGAGCAACTACATACTTGATGAAAGCATCCGGACTGATAGTCTGCCAACTTATTTCGCCGGTAAGACGCTCGTGCTCCTGCACCAATACGGCAATGAGCGGCTGGCGGACGTACATCAGGAATGTACATGCCGCCGTGTGCACACCAATCGAATTGCAGAAAATATCCATAAGCAGCCCGACGCCGAAACCGATGAGCATATCCGCCCAGCGCGGCAGCACAATCGGCATCATCAACAGGCACAACACATACACCTGCGGCTGACACAGTCCGTAAAATTGCAGATTGTTGAACAGAAAAATCTGCAACAAAAAGACCACAATCCACTGTATGACGGTTTTAATCTGCATGGCCTGATAATGATTTTTCTTCTGTAAACGCGTGATTGTCAATCAGTTGCACATAATTCAACTTCCTGAAATCGGTTTGCAGCCTTACTTTGATAGTATAGTACGAATCGCCTTCGTGCAACACGGCCGATTCCACAATCGCTAGCGGGATATTTTCCGGAAAGACAGGTGAAAGTCCACTGGTAACAATCGTGTCGCCGACAGCTACCGACAAATGCGACGCCACATCAGTCAGTTTGGCATACCGATAATCAAATCCATCCCATTCCACCGTGCCATAGTAACCGTTTTTAAGGAACTTCGCACTAATTCGGCTGTTCGTGTTGATAATCGGAATAACTACTGCAAAACGCTCGCTCACATTCGTCACGATACCTACCACACCTTCGCTGTTTCTTACACCCATTCCCTGATACAGGCTGTCGCGGCGTCCCTTGTTGATTGTCAGGAAGTTATGCTGTTTATTCGTGCTCAATTGTATCACTTTCGCCGGAATGCAGCCATAGTCCAAATGGGCGTAATGATACGCATTTTCTTCCACCGAATCCTCTGCAAGATTCTGAAATTCAGCCAGTTGGCTGCGCAGTTCGGCGTTTTCTGCCTGCAATTGTTCATTCACGGACCGCAGCCGGAAGTAAGACGTCACATTGTCCGCCACCTTGTAACTGAAAGCAACTATCGCGTTCGACGTCGATAGCACGCTGCTCTTCGGATATTCGTTATAGCTCGTCAAAAGCAAAAAAGCAACAACTTCCAGGATAATGAATATCAGGAAGTTGCTGTATTTTTGTATGAACTTGAGCAGACTTTGCATTAACGAATCAGGAACCCGAAGTTATTGACATTCTTCAAAGCCACTCCTGTTCCGCGGGCTACCGCACGCAACGGATCCTCTGCTACATGGAACGGAATCGTGATTTTGTCCGTGAGACGTTTGGCCAAACCGTGCAGCAGCGCACCGCCGCCTGCCAAGTAAATACCGCGTTTCACGATATCTGCATACAATTCGGGCGGAGTGGACTCCAGCGCTTGCAGAATGGCTTGCTCCACTTTCGAAATACTTTTCTCCAGGCAATGTGCAATCTCCTGATACGAAACCGGCACTTGCATCGGTAGCGCAGTCACTTTGTTCGGACCGATTACCATGAAATCTTCCGGCGCATCTTCCAGTTCCGGCAGTGCCGATCCCACTTGGATCTTGATGCGTTCTGCGGTCGGCTCGTCGATACGCAGGTTATGCATACGTCCCATATATTCCACGATATCCGCATTGAAGTCGTCACCTGCAATCTTGATAGACTTGTTCGACACGATGCCGCCCAGCGAAATAACCGCAATCTCCGTTGTACCGCCACCAATATCTACCACCATGCAACCTTCCGGACTTTCCACATCGATGCCCATGCCGATTGCCGCAGCCATCGGTTCGTAAATCATATACACATCGCGACCGCCGGCGTGTTCCGAACTGTCGCGCACGGCACGAATCTCCACTTCGGTCGAACCCGACGGGATACATACCACCATTTTGATACTCGGCGAGAAAAGGCGCGTCTGCTTCGGAATCATGCGAATCATACCGCGAATCATCATCTCGCAGGCATAGAAATCGGCTATCACACCGTCGCGGAGCGGGCGCACGGTACGAATCATGTTGCCTCCCTTACCAATCATTTGCTGTGCTTTACGGCCTACAGCTACCATTTTGTTGTCTGCCATGCTGATCGCAACAACCGAAGGCTCGTCAACTACCACCTCATCATCACAAATGATAATCGTGTTGGCTGTTCCCAAATCAATGGCAATCTCTTGAGTAAAAGAAAAAAGTCCCATATTGTGTATTTTTTATTTTTTCGTACCGTTTTTTTTGCCAAAATTCCACCCAAAATGACCACACTCTCGCAAAAATGTGTAAAATTGCGCAAAATTACAACAATTTTTGCATATATGCAAATTTATAAAAATTTTTTTCAAAAAAAAGAGTGGCGGCATTTTTTTGCCGTCACTCTCGCGCTCCCTCTAGGACTTGAACCTAGGACCCCCTGATTAACAGTCAGATGCTCTAACCGACTGAGCTAAGGAAGCATGCTTTTTTGGACCGATTTTTGACTTTCTTTCTCAAAAGCGGCTGCAAAATTACAACATTTTTTTTATTCCACCAAGTTTTTTTCAAAAAAAATGCGTATCTTTGCAAAAAATTTTGATTTTTATACCAAAAAACGGCTGTTTTTATGAAAAAAGTCCTTGGTTTAGGCAACGCATTGACGGATGTTCTCATCCAGGTCTCCGAAGATGACTTGAGGGAATTAGGTCTCCCGAAAGGCAGTATGAACTTGATTTCGATGGAGCAAAACGAGCAGATTCAGTTCCGGTTCGCAAGTTTCCGGAAAAAACTGGTCGCAGGAGGTAGCGCCAGCAACACCGTTACTACCATCACACAACTTGGCGGAAAAGCCGCTTTCATCGGAAAAATCGGTAACGATGAGATTGGCGATTTCTACCGGGAAGACCTGGTCAAAAACGGCGTCAGCCCGATGCTACTCACTTCGCAGGACAAAATGTCCGGTTGCTGTATTGTGCTCATTACGCCGGATGGCGAGCGCACTTTTGCCACATACCTCGGCGCCGCAGCGGACATGCGCGCGGAAGATTTGAACAAAGAAGCGTTCATCGGTTATGACATCTTCCACCTCGAAGGCTATCTCGTTCAGGACCACAAAATGATTGAACGCGCCATGCAGCTTGCCAAGCAAGCCGGTTGCACCGTTTCCCTCGATTTGGCAAGTTACAATGTCGTTTCCGAAAATCACGAGTTCTTGAAAGGTCTGATTCACAAATACGTGGACATTGTCTTTGCCAATGAGGATGAATCGTTTGCTTACACCGGTCTCAATCCCGAAGAATCCGTCGCACAGATTGCAAAGGAATGTGACATTGCCATCGTCAAAGTCGGCAAACGAGGCAGTTACGTGCAGCAGGATGACACCGTTTTCCACATCGGAGCCATCACCACTTCCTGCACAGACTCCACCGGAGCAGGTGACTTGTACGCCGGTGGTTTCCTGCATGCGCTTTCCGATGGCTTTGACATCCGCCGTTGCGGAGAAATCGGAACGATTGCTGCTGGCCGGGTGGTTGAGATTATCGGTACAAAACTCAATGAAGCAACTTGGGATGAAATCCGCCGCATCTGTGCCATGTACCGTGGTTTCATGCTCCGCTACCTGCAAAACTGATTTCAACGAAGCAATATTGGGTGATTATTGGGTGATTATTGGGTGATTATTGGGTGATTACTGCGTGATTAAGCCAAGAGAAACCAAAGACAAGCTCAAGAGTAAACCAAAAGTAACCCAAAATTGCACTAAAAGAATAAAATTTTTCCAACACACCTTATATATAATATAATAATATGAAATTTTTTTATATCCTTTATCAGTATCTCATCGCTTTTCCGCTTTTGTGGATTTGGACAATGTTTGTCGCTATAACCACCATCCTTTTTTCTCATTGGAACAAAGCGCTGTGGCTCAATCGCTTCATCTCCTTCTGGGGACGCACTTTCCTTTACGCTTTCTTTATCCCGGTTTCCGTTAGCGGTTTGGAAAACATCAAGAAAGGACAATCCTATATTTTCATCGCCAATCACCAGTCCATGTTTGATATTTGGACCATCTATGGCTGGCTGCCCGTCACTTTTAGATGGCTTATGAAGCAGGAACTCCGCAAGATTCCCTTTGTCGGAACCGCCTGCAAACTGCTCGGACACGTTTATATCAAGCGCGGTTCGGCGACCGCAGCTCGTGAAAGCCTTGCCGAAGTGGAGCAAACGTTGCAAGACGGCATTTGTACGGTCATCTTCCCGGAAGGAACTCGCTCGCTGACGGGAGAAACAGGCCCGTTCAAGAAAGGTGCCTTCCGCATTGCGTTGGATTTGAATTTACCGATTGTTCCTATTTCGCTTTCCGGCTGCTACGAGGTGATGAACAGAAAAGCGCATTACGTTACCCGTTATCCGGTTCACATGCATGTTGGCAAACCGATTATGCCGGAAACTTTTGACAAGGAAAATCCGCAGAATACGATTGATATTATTCGCGAGGAGGTCATAAAAAACATCAAAAAATAGCCGGATTTCAAGAAAAATGCAATAATTCTGCGAAAAAAGTTGCACAGTCCAAATATTTGTTGTACTTTTGCAGCCGCTTTTGAGATTTTGGTCGGTTGCCCGAGTGGTTAGGGACCGGTCTGCAAAACCGGGGACAGCGGTTCGAATCTGCTACCGACCTCAAAAAAGAGAACGAGTTGAACATCAGCACGTTCTCTTTTTTATGCAAAATAATGCCGATTCTCTTGCATGTTTCCCAAAAAAGCTGTACCTTTGCGCCCGATTTATAAACAAAAAACGACAAACTATGACCGATAAGCAACTCAAACGTGACCACTTATACATGAAAATGGCGCGCACTTGGGCGGAAAACTCCTACTGCATACGCCGCAAAGTCGGTGCCCTGATGGTCAACCATCAAATGATTATTTCCGACGGTTTCAACGGCACTCCTTCCGGTTTCGAGAACATCTGTGAGGACGAAAACAATGTATCCAAACCCTATGTTCTGCACGCTGAAGCGAATGCTATTACCAAAGTGGCACGCTCAAACAATTCCGCTGACGGCGCTACGCTTTATGTGACCGCATCGCCATGTATGGAATGTTCCAAACTGATTATCCAATCCGGCATCAAGCGCGTGGTTTATGGCGAAAAGTATCGGCTCATGGACGGAGTTGAACTTCTTGAACGCGCTGGCATAGAAGTTGTATATCTTCCTTTCGAAGACTAAAAAACAAGCAACATGAAAAAGTACATTTTACCAACCGTTACCGTTGTCTGCCTCTTGGCAGGATTTCTTCTGGGCAATGGCATCAGCAACAAAGCGAACGCCCAGCGTTTTTACATTCAGAACGGACAACTCTTTGCCCAGCCGGAATCTAAAGTGGATCACCTGCTGCAGCTCATGCAGTCAGCCTATGTCGATGAACTCAACATGGATTCCATTACAGACGAAGCCATGGCCGAAATCATCAAAAAACTGGACCCGCACTCCGCGTATATTCCGAAGGAAGACCTTGACCTCGTTAATTCCGAGCTTTCCGCTTCTTTCTCCGGCATTGGTGTCCAATTCACTATTCAAAACGATACGATTAACATCGTGGCGGTCATTTCCGGCGGTCCGAGTGAAGGAGTAGGCGTGCTTGCCGGTGACAAAATCATCGAAGTCAACGACAGTAATTTCACCGGAAAAGGCATTAACAATGAGAAAGTGATGCACACTTTGCGCGGCGAAAAAGGTACACAGGTTACTATCGGCGTCAAGCGTTCCGGCACGGACGAACTGCTGCGCTATACCATTACCCGTGGCGATATTCCTGTCCACTCTGTAGATGCCAAATTCATTATCGAACCGGCTAAAGGAAAAGACAAGATTGGCTTTATCCGTGTCAACAAGTTCGGTGCAGATACCTACAACGAGTTCATTCAGGCATTGGCGCAACTCCAGTCGCAAGGAGCAAAAAAATACATTGTTGACCTCCGCGAAAACTCCGGCGGTTACATGGATCAGGCTATCAAAATGTGCAACGAGTTCCTCAAATCCGGCGAACTCATCGTTTATGCCGAAGGACGCGCTTATCCGCGGTATGATGCAAAAGCCAATGGCGCCGGACGATTCAAAAACGTGCCGTTGGTTGTTCTCATTGACAATTTCTCCGCTTCCGCTTCCGAGATTTTCTCGGGTGCCATGCAGGACAACGACCGTGCCACCATCATCGGCCGCCGTTCTTTCGGAAAAGGTCTTGTCCAACAGCAGATGCCTTTTGCAGACGGTTCGGCTGTGCGCCTGACTGTCGCACGTTACTACACGCCGTCTGGCCGCTGCATTCAGAAACCTTATACAATGGGCGATCAGGAAGATTATGAAAAAGACCTGATGGACCGCTATGAAAGCGGTGAGTTCTTCTCTGCGGACAGCATTCATCTCAAGGACAGCACTGTTTATTACACCAAATCCGGACGAAAGATGTACGGCGGTGGTGGTATCATGCCGGATATCTTTGTCGGTCGTGATACTACGCTCAATACCGTTTGGTATAACAAGTGCGTCAATCACGCTTATACCTACCAGTTTGCTTACCAATACACCGACAAGCACCGCAAAGAACTGGAGAAATTCAAAGACTGGCAGGCATTGGAAAAGCACCTCAAATCCGCCAATTGGCTGCCCGAGTTTGTCGCTTTTGCAAAGAACAAAGGTGTTGAACCTGACCAAGCCCAGATTGCCAAATCGAAACCGCTGTTGGAGCGTCTTGTCAATGCCTACATTGTTCGCAACATCCTCGGCGATGACGGCTTCTTCCCGCTCTACGAACGTGATGACGAAATAACCAAACGTGCAATCGAATTTCTCAATAAATGAGAAAATGGGAAAATGAGAAAATAACTAAATGACAATATGAAAATCATCGCTCCATCCGTCTTGAGTGCCGACTTTGGCGACCTCAGGCAAGACATTGAAATGCTCAACCGCAGTGAAGCCGAATGGATTCATGTAGATGTTATGGACGGTACTTTTGTGCCCAATATCTCATTCGGTTTCCCGGTCATGGAACCGCTGCACAAGTATGCAACCAAACCGCTGGACGTGCACCTGATGATTGTGCATCCCGAAAAGTACGTCGAGCGTTTCTGTGATGCCGGCGCATGGTCTGTCGGTTTCCACCTTGAAGCGGTGGATGATCCGATGCCCATTCTCCAACTTATCCGCAACAAAGGTGTCCGCACCTGCCTTACCATCAATCCCGATATTGATGTCAAACGTCTTGATCCCTACCTCGGCGAAGTGGATATGGTGCTACTTATGTCTGTATTTGCAGGCTTTGGCGGGCAGAAGTTCATTCCTGAAACAATGGACAAATTGCGCTATGTTCGCCAACAAATCAATGCCAGAGGACTCAACACACTCGTTGAAATCGACGGCGGAGTAAATATTGACAACGCCCGCGAACTCTTCGATGCAGGGGCTGATGTGCTTGTAGCCGGTTCCGCCGTCTTCAAAGCGCAAAGTCCAGAACAGGCGATTCACCAAATGTTACAATAACATGCGTGACTGGATGCTGACACATCCTTTTGTGGTGCTTCTGCTGCCACTCATAGCCGGTATTTTGCTCTGCAATTATACCGGCTTTCCGTTTGAGTTGCAACGCCAAAAATATGCACATTCTTCCGATTTCACCGAAACTCATGACCAAATCCGCCACCGCCTCATTGACCGTTATCGCGAACTCGGAATTTCCGGCACCGAACTCGGAACGCTTTCCGCACTCACGCTTGGATGGCGCGGTGACCTTGATCCCGATGTCAAACGCTCCTTCCGCCTTTCCGGTGCATCCCATATTCTCGCCGTCAGCGGACTGCATACCGGTATTATCTATATGGTCATTCTCTCCCTGCTAACCGGTTTTGGTTTCTGGAAACCGCTATACGAAGACAAAGCACGCCGAATCGCCAACAGCGTGATTGTCATGGCTTTAATGATATTCTATGCTTTCTTAACAGGTCTTTCTCCGTCCGTCTGCCGCAGCGTGCTCATGCTCTGCATTCTCCAATGTGCATATATGTGCTACCGCCGCCCGAATGCCCTTAACACCATTGCCGCAGCCGCATTCCTGATTCTCGCCCTACGTCCAACCGACCTCTTTTCCGTCAGTTTCCAACTCTCCTTTGCTGCAGTTATCGCCATCGTTTACCTCACACCGCTTTTTAACAGCCTGATTCCTGTGCCTCACAGCGGCTGGTATGCAAAACCTGTACGCTATGTCCGCGACCTTGTCACTGTCTCCATTGCCGCTCAAATCGGCACAATTCCAATTACTTTGTACTATTTCCACCAGACATGCAATTACTTTCTCCTTACCAATATGGTCGTCATTCCGCTTGCTTTTTGCATCACCCTCCTTGCCTTAGCAACGCTTACCATTGGCTGGATTCCCTGTGTCGGAACAATTCTGGCCTGTCCGTTGAAATGGCTCACTTGGGCGCTTAACCATTATACATCCTTTATTGAATCCCTTCCGGGGGCATATTCCATTATCCAATGAAACAGTACACATTATCAGAAATCTGCGATTTCATCGGACAACTCATCGCGATGGAGACCGAAACCTACTGGGTTCGCGCAGAGATTGCGTCTGTCAACGAAAAAGGCGGACATTGTTACCTTGATTTGGTTGAAAAAGCCGAAACAGGTCTGCTTGCCGCCAAACTCCGTGCAACATGCTGGCAGAACGTCTATGCCATGCTACGGCCGTATTTCGAACAGGAAACCGGTTCGCACCTTCAGGCAGGTATGCAAATCCTCGTTGAAATCGAGTTAAACTTCCATCCGGTTTATGGACTCAGTGCCAATATCATCAATATTGACCCGAAATACACGGTTGGCGATTTGGCGCGTCAGCGGCAGGAAACTATTGCCCGCCTGCAAAAGGATGGTGTCATGGATATGAACAAGGCTCTTGCGCTTCCCACTATTGTCCGCCGCATTGCTGTCATTTCCGCTGAATCTGCCGCTGGATACGGCGATTTCTGCCATCAACTCCAATCGCAATATCATTTTGAAACAACACTTTTCCCCGCAATTATGCAGGGTGAACATGCCGCCCAATCCATTATCGCCGCCCTCATGCAAATAAATGAACAAATGAGCAAATGGGAAAATGAAAAAATGGGAAAATATAAAAATGAGAAAATGGAAAAATGCGAAAATCCCTTTGATGCGGTGGTAATTATCCGTGGCGGCGGTGCCACAACCGACCTCAGTTGTTTTGACGATTATAATCTGTGCAGCCATTGCGCCCAGTTCCCGTTGCCTGTCATTACCGGCATTGGCCATACGCGCGATGTCTCTGTATTGGATATGGTGGCTTTTCAGGCACTCAAGACACCTACTGCCGTCGCGCAGTTCTTCATTGACGGACGCGAACAGCAAGCGTTGCGTCTTCAGGAACTCATGCGCCGCCTGCGTCAGACGGCAGAACGTCAGATACTGATTCGCCGTCATCGTCTCGAATTACTTGCGGAACGCATAAAAATGCACTCTCCCGCACGCATTTACAGCATGGGCTATTCGCTTGCCACTGTCAACGGCAAAGTTATCCGAAGCACCGCCGACCTCCATTCCGGTGACATCCTCACCACGCACCTCTCCGATGGTTCCGCCACTTCCGTAGTACAAAAAATGCAAATAAAATGAGCGAAATTCCACAACATAAAAAGACTGCACGCAGGCAAATTATCTGGGCGTTGATATTGATAGGAGTATTGGCGGCAGTTCATTTGATTGTAGCATTATTAGCCCATAAAACGACGCCGCAATCCACAAACACAGAAAACAACACGGCAGAAATTCATCAGCCCATCCCCTTTGACCCGAATAAAGCCGATAGCCTGACATTACTCTATAACGGTCTGAAACCTTGGCAGATACGCAATCTGATGAAATACCGCGCAAAAGGCGGACGATTCCGCAACGCCGATGATTTCAGTCGTTTGTACGGCTTGACGGACAGTACTTTTTTTGCCCTCAAACCCTATATCCGCATTGACAGCACCGAATGGGTGGCACGACGCGACAGTTTTGCACTGCTGCGCCGCGAACGAGACAGCCTGCGGCATCTGGCGGACAGTTTGCGCCGCGATTCAATACGCGCTTCCTATCATTCCCACCCGAAGCATGATACTTTGATTGAACTCAATACCACAGATACTTTCGGTTTGCAGTATATCCGTGGTATAGGTCCATACGTTGCCAAAATGATTATACGGTATGGCAACGATTTGGGCGGCTACGTTTCGCCGGAACAGATTCGGGAAATAAAAGAGATTAGTTTTGCAGCATTTGACTCCATCATACCTCACCTTGCTACCAATTCAGACTCAGTGAAACCGATGAAAGTCAATTATTGTTCGGTCGAACGGCTGCAGAAACATCCTTACCTCAGCTTCACGCAAGCCAAAGCGATTTACACCTTGCGGCGCAACCGGCTCAAACTGAAAGATATAAACGACCTGAAGAAACTGGACTGCCTGACGGATTCCGCGCTGACCAAACTTACTCCGTATCTGTCCTTCGAACCATAAAGAAAGACAGCATCAACGGTAGCACAGTGTTAACAATCCATACCAGCGTTACGGCAATGGCAATCGCAGGAACATTCTCGGTGAAATGGGAGAAAATCAGTACTGCCCAACCACCTTTGAATGCCACATCGGCTGCCGGAACAGAGGGCATAACAGTTATGCAGAAGTAATACGATACAATCGCAACCAAAGCCTCCAATGGTGCCAGTTCAATGCCACAGAAGAACAGAATCAGCCATAATTGCAGCATCCAAACCGCATATCGTGCCAAATGCAACAGCAACACCCGTAACCACTTCCGCCAGTCTTTCAACCAATCCTTCCACGTGCCTATGAACGTCCGCCATTGCTCAAATGTATAACCCATACGCAGCAACCGCCCAGGATATTCACCCAAACGGTAAGGCGTAATGAAAGCCGCTACATGTCCGTAAATAACCTGCCAGAAGGCATCGCAAAGCGAAACAGGCACCAGTCCGAGCAACATCGTCTGCCACTTGCGGGATTCAATAAGCAACTGGCACGGTAACAAAACAACTGCCAATAAAAGTGCCGCATACTGCTGCCAACCGGCTGCTGAAAAAGACTGCCAGAACGCCGCATAATTATCGTACTGCCAAAGCCTGTAAACAAGATAAACCAACGCCGCAGCGGTACACAACCAACCCGAAATAGTTACTATTTTGCCCTTGTTGCTCATAAAAACGCCGCAAAAGTACTAAAAAAAGTTGAGATACACAATATTTTTTGTATCTTTGTCGCAGAAAATGTTTAAAAGAATAGTTTGCATACTGCTGATTTGTTCGGTTTCATCGGTACTCATAGCCGCTGAAACTGCCGTGCGCGGCAGCGTTGAAGATGTTATTGAAGATATCTACCGTCAGTTGCTGGAAGTTGGCGAAGTGGATTATGAGGAATTGCAGGAAGAACTGATGGAATTTGTGGTGGAACCGATAGATTTGAACAATACGTCCGAATCGGATCTGCTGCGCCTGCGTTTCCTCACGCCGCAGCAGGTGGATGCCATTCTGCTCTATGCTTACAAGCATCCGTTTGAGACTTTGGACGAACTTGATTTGCTGCCAGAATTGCAACCGTATGAAGTCCGTAATCTTAAAGCGTTTGTAACGGTAAAATCGAAGGAATCTGACAATCGGATGTACTTGCAGGAGGTATTTCATAATGCTAAACACGAACTAATTGCACGGGTAGATGTCCGCAATATCGAACGTTTCGAAAACGATCCTGTTTATGGGCAGTTCAAGTACAAGTTCAATTATCAGAACCGCGTGCAATTCGGTGCGGGAGTGAGCCGCAATGCCGGAGCACCTGCCAAAGATATGTCCTATGGCGCTTATATCCAACTAAACGACCTCGCGCCACATCTCCATACAATCGTTGCCGGTAACTATCAGGCTTTCTTCGGACAGGGAATGGTACTTAATTCCGGCTTCCACATGGGTAAATCAAGCTATGTACTGACTGCCGGCAATGCGCCGGAAGGGCTGAAAAAGTACAGTTCTGCGTCACGGGCTGCATTACATGGTGTCGGCACTACTCTTGAATTTGGTGATATTACCCGTCTCAAAACGGAAATATCCGTATTATATGGCATGACTCGCAGCAATGATTCGGCATGGAAACACACAGTAGGTGCCAATCTGACATTCAAACACCGCCGCCTCAAATTCGGCTTGACAGCCGTCGAAAACGTCTATTCGGACAGCCTGCAATACTATTTTGAACATGCCGCATACAACCAAAACTACTTTCGTGGCGACCGGCAAGCAGTACTTGGTATGAATTTTCGCTACAATCACGGTTGGTTTGATTTGTTCGGAGAAGTGGCAGCGGCACAGAATCAAAAATGGGGCGTTGGCACCGAGGTCGGTTGCCGTTTTCTGCCGGTGAGTGATGTCGGTTTAGTGGTGCTATACCGGTATTATTCGCCTACATTTGACAATACGCTCGGCTACGGTTTCTCCGAAACGAGCCGTATCAACGATGAACACGGTGTCTATCTCGGTGCAGAAATCAAGCGGCTCAAAGATTGGCGGTTTGAAGTCTATGGTGATGTTTTTCGCTTTTCGGCACAAAAGTACGGCATCAAGTATGCACCGTCTTGGGGATATGATGTGATGGCACAGGCAGATTGGGTGCCGAAACATGATTGGTCTATGTCCTGGCGGCTACGGGCTCGGGAAAAGGGGAGAAAAGGATTGTATTCCTTCCGCTACCAATTCAACTGGCAGTCAGGCGGTTGGAAACTTCGAACAGAGGCAAATGCGAACCTGAAGAACGATACAACGCACACACTGACTTACGGCATTAGTGCCCACCAGGACATTCAGTACGCTTTTGCAAAAATACCCATTGTCTTGCAACTGCGCCTGCAAGGATTTGATGTACGCAATTGGGACAACCGCATTTATCCGGCAACATACGGAACAGGCGGCAGATTCTATCTGAATTTCCGCTGGCGCATTTTGCCGCAACTCGCACTCTATCTGCGCATTAGCGAAACAATCTATGCCAAATCATGGGCAAGCCAACGCGATATTTCGCAATACCGCACAGACATTCATTTGCTGATACGTGCCACGTTCTAACAGCGCGGAGAGAACTCACCGTATTCCTCAAACGTATAGTTCAGAAAATCGTTCATCGGTTTGGCGGCTTTGGCTATTTCCACAACAAGGTCCATAAAATCCGGTGCACATACCTGTTGGTTCGTCAACGGCGTAGAGAATGTGTACATCTTGCGTTTTAGCCAGTCAGCATGCACAAATTCAGGGTCAAATCCGGCAGGCACTTTTTTAAGCATCCAGTCGGTATCAAAGTCGCCGAAATACTTCTGCCACGATGGATTTGCCATGATTCCCTCCACTTCTTCATAGTTCGCTTCTATCTCTTTGCGCAAAGCCTTGAGCAAGTCTGCCGGCGGATTCCATATACCGCCTGCAAACATACAGTTTCCGGGTTGGAAATGCACATAATAACCGCCACGGAGTGATTTCTTGCCACCATTAATGGCAGGAAATACACCAAACCAATCCTTATACGGACGTTTGTCGTACGAGAAACGCACATCACGATAGATGCGCCACACGCAGTCCTTCGGTTGTAATCCTGCCAATTCGGGGTCTATTTCCTGTGCCAGACGGCTTATGTATTCCGCCGAGAAATCCATAAACGTCTTGTGTGCCGCGTCATAGCGTGCTTTGTTCGCCATAAACCATTCGCGGTTGTTATTAACCGCCAAATCAGCAAGAAAATCAAGAATATTTGCTATTTTATTATTTCCCATATGATCATTTATTTAATAAACAGGTATCCGAGGTAATCTATAAACAGCGTACGATTGCTACATACTACTATATCTATTTGCCTCGGCACTAATACCGCAGAGCCATCCCGTGACGGAATAACCATTGGCAAGTCATGTTCATTATTATACGTTATCGCT
>CAJOFV010000007.1 GCA_905233925.1 Paludibacteraceae bacterium | reverse complement strand
AATTAATCCCACCACATCAGCAGATTCCTGTTCAAAGAAATACTCACCATTCATGAGCAGATTGAACATGATTGCGACATGTTTGGTGGCATTATATTTGCCGCACGTCCATTCCGGACGATAATATATATCTTTCATAGTTATTTTATGTGTATTTTTCATTTCAGCCTGCAAAGGTACTACTTTTTTGCGATATATTTATGGTCCTTTTTAGTCCTTTTTGTGTTTGCGTTTGTTCATGTCACGAATTTGTACTACTTTTGCAGCACTTTTTGGCAAGCGTCCATGCATAAAAAAAGCACGAACGGTTCTTGTTCATGCTCTGTGGTCCTAGGAAAACCAGTAAATACCAACAAGAAACGCCCGTGCAACGCAAGGACGCTTGCTTATTCTGTTCTTAGGTATTTACACGATTTGAAATTTCCTAGGTTTCAGAGCCGTGTCGAACAAATAGCAAACGCTAAAAATCAATATGTCCTCCCATTTTGCGTCTTAGAGCTGACGGCAAAATTACTTTTGCGGCGCAAAGGTACAAAAAAATATTAATACACGCAAATAAAACGTAAATTTTTACAAAAAAAAACGTTTTTTTGTAGAAGATTATTGCATTGGCTTTGATTGCGCCTGCTTGATTAGTTCTGTTTGCAATAAGGCATCCTGCTGTGTCCAATAGTCAAAAACAATCACGCGGATGGGGTCTTTTTCAGGATAAAGGTTTATGAGTGAATCACGCGTCAGCCAACCTTCTTGAGCGATTTGAGAGAGTGTGATTGATGCTTCCCGAAAAGTGTTTGTTCTTTCTATCGCGGCACACACCCCCTCTGCATATTTGGCAAAGGCTTCATTCACACGCAACATCATTTCCTCCTGTTTGCGTTGTTCTGCATGACGCGCTTGATAAGCCATATAGAAGAAAAAAGAGGCGATGAGCAGAAGAATAATCGAAAAGATTGGCGGCAGTAATCTCCAGACACGTTGACGACGTTTCCATGCATTTTGCAATGCGGTTATATTCGGATAATTTCTTTGTGCACAACGGCGCACAAGTGACCGGTAACGATGCGGGAAGAGCCGTTGTATGATGCATGCCAATTGGCGTATATCATCGCGGGCGTCTTGTTCCACGGTGCATACACTATCATCACTATCCGATAGTCCGAAGTCTATCAGTTTGATATTCCGCCCGTTTCTGGTAATGAGAATATTGGAAGGTTTAAGGTCATGGTGAACGCGCTGATTGGCATGTAAATAGGCAAGTGCCTCCATCAGTTGTTCGCACGCGCGCTTTCGCGCGTATTTAGAAGGATGTTCCTGCAACCATTCACCTAATGTCTGTCCGTCAATCCACTCTTGTACGATACAGCGTCCGATTTCGGGCACTTCTTCCAATGAATATGTTGCCGCAATATTCGGATGTGAGAGCGCGATACCCAGACGAAACTCTTTTTCTTGCTGTAAACGGTATTCAGTTAGTTGCGCGCAATCTTGATGCAGCGCTTTCAGCAGGAATCGACGTCCGTATCGTTCTCCGATATAGACGATATTATTCCTCCGCTGTTGGAGAAGACGAATGTTTTGCCATTCGTGGGAGTATTGTTCAGGCAGTATGAAACCGGAATCGCTGGTCATAACTTCTTGACGGATAAGATACCGTTACGTTTTCCTGCAATATATGAGATGGGGACATCTGACAGGCTATTAGCAGGTATTACCTTGTCTAGAAAAAGCGGTTGACCGATAAAGAATGCTGCGGCACTAAAGGTATCGCCGACTTGCAATTTGGCGTGCTCTGACACGATAACTCGGAATCGTCTATTCCCCTCGCAGCGGAAACGACATCTGCGATTAGGCAACCATGTCACTTCTATCTCCTCGCCCTTCTGAAGTCGCTCGGCAAGAATACCTTTGCTACGAAATGTTTCGCTCTCTATACCGTCACGTAAGGCGAGTTGAGTCAGATATTGTTCCCAGTCCGTATAACCGAGAAATTGGCTTAGCAGACTTAATGTTGTCCAACGCGGGCTTGCGGCTCCGTCAATATATCCCCAAAGGCGCTTGAGTGTGGTAGAAGAAATATTCTCGTGCAAACGCTCCCAAATAGCAGAAGATAAAAACTCAAAATCATACGGAGTGCGTAATTTGCGTTGGATATGCGATTCTATATCCATCCTCAACTGCGCTATTTCGGGAGCATTCTTATCCATTGTGCAGTTATGCGAATTTGCGGGCGAGGTCGTCGTCGGAGAGGAGGACGCAAATAGTTTTGCCATCGGGCGTGAGACGGTAATCGGGAAGGACAAATAGTTGGTCCAATAAATGCTTCGCTTCTTCTTCAGTCAAGGTTTGGGTGTAAGGAATGGCCGTGTCTTTTGCCAAAGACAAGGCAATCTGTTTGCGCCAATGGTCGGTGGCGGAAGTTGCAGTCTCACGAACGGCGTGCAAAATATTCTGCAAGGCGGTCTGTGCGTCCTGCGCATTCAGCAAAGCCGGAATGCCGGAGATGGAATAGGATGTTTTGGAGAACTGGTCCAACTCAAAGCCCGCGAAGCGTAACTCGTCAATAATGGATTCCAACAACACCATATCATCCGGCGACATGTCAATCACTTCAGGGAAAAGCAACTGCTGCGAGACGCCTTTGCCGGCAGACATCTGTTTGAGATACTGCTCGTAAAGCACCTTGATATGCGCGCGGCGGTAATGCACCAACATCAAACCTGCCGTGGTCGGAAGAAGAAGATACTTATTATATATATAAGGTGTCAGTTCGGAAACGGGAGTTTCGAAGAGTTGAGGCGGTTGGGCATCATCCGACAGATTGCGGGTTTGGAAAGCCGAGTCCGGAGAGACGCGGGTATCTCTACTATTGGGTGTGTAGAGTTTTTCCCAGCCTTGCGTAGAGGATTTGGAAGGGCGGGTGAAGGGATTGTAATTCGGGTCGAAGACAACGCGCGGTTTGCCGGCATCAAGGTCGCCGACAGGCATTTCGATTTCTCCTTCGCGGTTGAAGTCCAGCGAAGGCGTCAGATTGAATTTTCCGAGTGACTCGCGGACTGCTGCCATGAGAATCTGGAAAATCATCTGTTCGTCCTGAAACTTTATCTCGGTTTTGGTGGGATGGATATTAACATCAATCGTTTCGGGAGCGACATCGAAATAGATGAAGTACGAGGGATTGGTTTCGCCAGTCAACATTCCCGAATAAGCGGTCATGACCGCTTTGTGGAAATACGGATGGCGCATATAACGTCCGTTGACAAAGAAATATTGTTGGGCGTTCTTGGTTGCCGCTTCAGGTTTGCCGATAAAGCCGCGAATGGAAACGAGTTCGGTGTCTGTTGCCACATCGACAAACTGGCCGGTATAGGATTTGCCGCCGGATTTGCCGAAAACGGCCTCAATGCGTTGTTTCTCTGTGCCGACGGGCAGTTCAAGAATCACTTCGTCGTTATGAACGAAAGTAAACTGCACCTTCGGATAGACCAAAACGATGTGGTAAAACTCGGTCAGCAGGTTGCGCAGTTCGGTTTGGTCTGTCTTGAGGAATTTGCGGCGGACAGGGACATTGAAGAACAGGTTTTTGACTTTGAAGTTCGTGCCGATGGGACATTGGCAGGGTTCCTGACGAACCACTTCGCTGCCATGAATCTCAAGGAGTGTGCCTACTTCGTCTTCTTTGCGGCGGGTCATCACTTCGACCTGCGCCACGGCGCAGATACTTGCCAGCGCTTCTCCGCGGAAACCCATTGTGCGGAGCGCAAAGAGATCCTGCGCCTTTGCGATTTTGCTGGTAGCGTGGCGCTCGAACGCCATACGGGCATCGGTTTCGCTCATTCCGGAACCGTCATCAATCACCTGAAGCAGCGTCCGTCCGGCATCGCGAACGAGCACCTGAATGCGGGTTGCGCCTGCATCCAAGCTGTTCTCCACCAGTTCCTTGAGACAGGAAGCGGGTCGCTGAATGACCTCGCCTGCCGCAATCTGGTTGGCAACGCTGTCCGGTAAAAGATGAATAATGTCCATTTTTGGGAGAATTATACCACTTTTGTACTTGTCTTATGGTTCTCTTGGGCTAATCACCCAATAATCACGCAATAATCACCCAATAATCACCCAATACAGGCAGGGTGGTGGATGCATCAGCGGAGGAAGAGGTACAATGCCAGTGCAAGTACCAGAAGAGCAATCCAGAAGACGAGTTTCGTTTTGTTACGCGCCTGCTGAGTTGCCATGTTCTTTTCGTGTTCCTCGCGGAAAGACCCGTGATGAAGACGCGCAAGTCGCGCCTCCTTTTCCGGGTCATAGTAAATGGGGCGATAGTCCCACTCACGTGGTTTATTTACTTTCGGAAATAAAACAGACAAAATGATTTACGATTTGCGTTTTGTCATTTATTATTTCACGATAGCAGCGAATTGCTCGTCGTCAGCGAATTTAGCAAATTCGATGTCCTTTTGAGCTTTTGCTTTGAGGTCAGCGTCACGCTCGATAGCGACTTTCATATTGGTGTAAACAGCGTCGCGGTCGTTAGTGCGTGCACCTACAACTGCCAACAGATAAGCGGTGGTAGCATTCGGCTCTTTCACGTTGTTGAGGGTCTGGCGTGCACCTGCATAATCCTCGTTGAGGATCTGCTGAACGGCAGCGTTGTTGGTAGCGCTGTTACCATAAGCTTCTTTCGCAGCTTTGTAGTCACCCTTCATGGTGTAGTATGTACCTTGAGCGGCTTTGAGGTCACCGGAAGTGCCGGCAGCCTTGCCGAGGTGCTCTTCAGCCTTGGGCAGGTCATTGTCAGCCATAGCAGCGAGTGCAGCGTTGTAATGAACGTCAGCGTTGTTGGGCTCGATAGCCAGAGCTTTGTCGTATTGACGGCGTGCCTCGGCGATGTTGCCATTCTCGAAGTGGAGCATACCCATGTTGTTGTAAGCGCGATAGTCGTTGAACTGGTCAGCAGCCTTCTGATAGATAGCCATCTTCTCGGTTTTGTCCTCGGTGAGCGTAGCAGCATAGAGCATTTCCTCTACGTTGAGCTGGCTGGGATCTTCCTTCATGTATTTCTGAATCTCCTCGTCGGATTTGCCGATGATGTCGGTAGTGAGGATGAGGCGGCTGCGGCGGAGAGCGGGCAGAACGTCGTCAGCAATGGTTTTGAAAACGCTGCTGAGGTTCTTGATTTGGTTTTCGCGCTCTTCGGGGTCGTTGTACATGCTGAGCACACGGAGAACGAGGTCTTTGTCCTGAATGTTGCTCTCTTCCATAGCTTTCTGGAAACCATCCCAGTCTTCGGCTGTGGTGTTAGCCTCGATTTCGGCGTTCACTTTGTCCTTCTTCATTTGGTTCTGGAGGAACTTCTGGGTGTTCTCCTGACGCTGTTTAGCGAGCTTGGTGTTGAGTTCTACACCACCATCGGGGCTGGCGTAACCGCTAACTTCGAGTTTATTGATCTCTTTCTTCTCGTCGTTGTTAGCGTCCTTGATAGCAGCCTGGAGGTCTTTTACGCTCTGGCTACCGGTCTCCGAGCTGCGGAGGTTAGCCTGTTGGATGAGGAACTTGATGTCAGCTTCCTGCATCTCTTGGATGATGCGCTGGAATTTGTCAGCGGTAAGAACGGTTTCGTTGTCCTCAGCTTGCGCCATTTTAGCGGTTTCGACCAAACCGTCAGCGACTTTCAGTTCGGGAACTTCCACTTCTTTTTTGCCGATTTTAGCGGTAAAGCGGAGATAGAGCTCTGATTGAGCCATAGCGGGATCATAGTCGAAGCTGCAAGATTGAGTGTACTTGCCACCCTCTTTGAAATTAACGGTTGTACCGTTTTCTTTTACCTTTTCACCTACGTAGGTAACAGGCTCTCCAACGAGTTCTCTGCCGTCGAATTTGAGGACGGGAGTAACGGTAAGGATACCTTTTTTGTTGAATTTCTTTACAGGGAAGGTACCTGTGATGTCAGCGTTTACCTTGTTGCCAACTACAGCGAGCGGGCTGGGGTTAACGGTGATTTGTTCGGGTTGTGGCATGGAATTGCCGCAAGATGTCAACAACGCAACAGCGAAGATAGACACAAGAAATAAACTTTTCTTCATAAATGTTAAACTTATTGATTTTATTGGTTTTTATACCTAATTTGGTAAATTTTCATAATTCAGCCCGCAAAAGTACAAAAAAAAAAGCAAACATGCAACTTTAATGTGATTTTTTTTGCATTTTCGTATATTTTTTGTAACTTTGCAGCAAAATTCAGGTAAAATTATGCAAAAAACAATCATTTTTGGCGTTTTGTTGTGCGTTTTTGCGTCTTGCGGTCCGCATAAACCGACAGTTGCGGAACAACGTGCGGAAAAACGTCAGCAGGACAGCCTTTCGATGCTGCAGTATGAGCAGTCGATGGTTTATACCGATTCGGTGTTGCAGGCGACTTTGCCGCAGGCGGACGAACTGCTCAAAAAGTTCAAATATGTAAAGAACGAAAAGTATGCCGACAACGGGTATTATATTTTGCCGCAGCTGCAAACCGCCGGTCTCGGTCAGCGGATTTTTCTGCAAGCGTATGTGACGGACGCGTTCAAGACGGTTGTGCGGAGTATGTATTACGGTTCGCGCATAAAGCATAACTGTCTGATTGTCAGTGCGGATAGCGTGGCGAATACGTTTTATGGCAATCTGCATGCCTTTGATGAGGATGGTCAGCATGAGATTCTGACGCTGAATGACGAGGATGCGGTGGAACTGCTGAAGTTCGTGCGCGGTTTTGCGGAGTCGAAGATCAAAGTGACGCTCCGCGGAGACAAATCGTATGCGTATGTGCTGAACGACAAGGACAAAGCGGCACTGGTTGAGACGCTGCGGCTGCAAACGCTGATGACGGACATACATACGCTGGAGGCGCAGTACAAACAGGCATCGTTGCAGTACGAGAAGTACGTCAGGCGGTTGAACAAGTAATCAAAATCAGAATCAGAACGGTTCGGCGTAGGTGCATCCTTCGCGCCAACGGGAACAGCCGTAGCGTGTGTTTCCGCGGATAATAGTGCCTTTGCGGCAAACGGGGCACAACATTCCGGCTTTGTTGGATTTGACCTCGCGCACAACTTCGGTGGTCATGGTTTTGAGTTCTGCCAGAAATTGCTGTGCGGTGTATTCGCCGCGCTCGATTTCGCGGAGTTTTTTCTCCCACAAGCCGGTCAGTTCGGCGGATTTCAGGAGCGGAGAGATAATCTTGTGAATAAGGTCTATGCCGATTTCCGTGGCATGGATGGATTTGCCTTTGAGGACAATGTACTTGCGCTGGTAGAGTTTCTCGATAATTGCCGCGCGGGTGGAAGGACGACCGATACCGTTTTCCTTGAGTGCATCGCGCAGTTCGTCGTTATCAACGGTCTTGCCGGCAGTTTCCATGGCGCGGAGAAGAGTGGCTTCGGTGTAATACTTTGGCGGTTGGGTGGTTTTCTCCTGCAATTCGGGTGTATGAGGACCGGATTCGCCTTCGGTGAAAGTGGGGAGCGTCTTTTGCTCCGTATCTTCGGATTCCTCCTGCTGCTTGCCAAAAACCTCGCGCCAACCGGGTTTGAGGATTTCCTTGCCGGTAACTTTGAAGTCGATATCGCCCGCTTTGGCAAGGACCGTCGTGGTGGAGATTTCGCAATCCGGATAGAAAGCGGCAATGAAACGCAGTGCAACAAGGTCAAAGACCTTGCGTTCATCGGCAGTCAGGTTGTCCGGACGCTGACCGGTCGGAATAATGGCATGGTGGTCGGTGACTTTTTTATTGTCGAACACCTTTTTGGATTTGGGCAGTTTGGCGCCAATCAGCGGTGCGATCTGCGGGAAATAATCTTTGATGCCGTTAAGCGTAGCCGGCACTTTGGGATAAATATCTTCGCTCAGGAAAGTGGTATCCACGCGCGGGTAGGTGGTAATACGTTTTTCGTAAAGCGACTGGATGAGTTTGAGCGTCTGGTCGGCGGAGAAAGAGAACTTTTTGTTACATTCGACCTGCAAGGAGGTGAGGTCAAAGAGCCGCGGGGCATATTCGGTGCCTTTCTTTTTGGAAACAGAGGTGATTGTCAGTGGCAGGTCTTTGATGGCATCGACCAGTTGCTGCCCGTATTCCGCGGAAGTGATAGCGTATTCATCCTCTTCCGCCGGCAGTTGGGCGGAAAAGAGCGTGTCGCGGTACTTGGTTTTCAGTTCCCAATAGGTTTTAGGGACGAAGTGTTCTATTTCTGCCTGGCGTTTGACAACCAGCGCCAAAGTCGGCGTTTGGACACGTCCAATGGACAGCACCTGTCTGTCTTTGCCATAGCCTTGTGCATAACGGAGCGTGTAGGCGCGCGTGGCGTTCATGCCCAACAGCCAGTCACCGATAGCGCGCATCAGTCCGGCTTCGTAAAGACGCTGGTATTCTGACTGATCTTTGAGCAGGCGGAAGCCCTCTGCGATGGCTTCTTCGGTAAGGGAACTGACCCAAAGGCGCTTGACGGGACACTTGCAGCCGGCTTTCTGATAGACCCAACGCTGGATAAGTTCGCCCTCCTGCCCGGCATCACCGCAGTTAATGACTTCGTCGGCTTGCTGAATAAGGTTACGAATGATGCCGAACTGCTTCTGCACGCCTTTGTCTTCGGTGACTTTGATGCCAAAACGGTCAGGAATCATCGGCAAAGAAGAGAGGTTCCATGCTTTCCAAGCGTCGTTGTATTCATTGGGGTCAAGGAGTGCGCAGAGATGGCCGAAAGTCCATGTGACCTGGTAACCGTTGCCCTCAAAATAACCATCGTGCCGGGTGTTGGCACCCAGCACTTTGGCGATATATTGCCCTACGGACGGTTTCTCGGCGACGCAAACAACCATGGTTATTTACGATTTGGCGATTTATGATTTGCGGTGAACGTATCCGTACGAATGGCCGTACGGGAGGTCTTCGCGCTCAACGGCATTGAGGATGCAAACCATATTGTTCAAGCGTTTTTGCTCCGCCAAAGTGTTGGCATATTCGGCCATGTCGATTGTCGTTTCTCCCACACGGGCGACGAGCAACGTCATATCGCAGACGCGGTTTGCCACGAATGTATCGCTGACCATTGCTACCGGTGCCGAATCAAGGATGATATAATCATATTGTTTGCGCAGAATGGCAATCAGTTGGTCGAGCCGTTCGGATTGGAGCAACTCATTCGGATTGATAGGCAACGCACCTGCCGGTAGGATATCAAGGTTTTTGTTGCGACCGGACGAGAGAAGCATTTCTTCAATGCCGTATTCTTTGCCGCTGAGGAATGGGGCAACGCCCTTTGCGGATGATACGGCAAAGTGCTCCGCTAAAGACGGGTTGCGCAGGTCGAGTTCCACCAATGCTACGCGTTTTTCCAACAATGCGAATGACATTGCGAGATTCGAAGCGACATACGATTTGCCTTCATTGTTGATACATGAAGTAACAAGCAGCACTTTTTCGTCTTTCTTCAGTGCCTGATAGATGTTTGTGCGCAACAGACGGTAGAGCTCCGCTGCGGTGGAATCAATGCCGTCGCCTACCGCGATGAAGTCACCTTCCGGCACATTCAGTAATTCGCCTACATACGGCACTTGCATCAGTTGCTCATACTGGCGGCGACCGGTAATTTTTGTGTTCAGCAAGAACATCAGATACAGCAATGCCACAGGGAACGCCAAGCCGAAGAACAGGCAAACGACAGCAATATTCCGCAATCTCGGTTTCATACGGATGATGTCCACTTGCGGACGAATAACCACTTGAGCCGGAGGCACGGCAGTAACGAGTGACAGGGCGTTTTCTTCGCGCTTCTGATACAAATAGAGATAAAGTTTCTGCTGCAGCTCTTTGTTCCGGGCTTTCTCGATGTATTCGCGCTCTTTGGTCGGAACAGTCGAAAGCATATTGTTCGACTTCCGCGCCAGTGATTCGAGGTCGTCTTTGCTGATGGCGAGGCTGTTTTTGACGCTGCGGATGGACGATAGAATGCTCACTTTCATGATAGCAATCTGGTCGTTAATCTGCATAACAACAGGGTTCGAATCGGTGGCTGTCCTGTCCATGCGCATCCGGCGCAACAGCAGCCCGTCGTATTGGTTAACCAGTGCGGAAAGCGATTCGTCTGTAATACCGAGGTTTGCCGGAATCAGTTGTCCGTCGTTTTTCTCGTCTTTCACGAAACTTTCGATGTAGCTTACCAGTCTCATCTGGGTCTCCAGCTCCTCAAGACGGTGGCGGTATTCAGCATTTTCCTTGATGTAAATCTCCAAATCCACTTCCGGTTGGGTGAGGCTGTTAGCCTTTTTGTAACGTTCCACATCCGCCTCTGCCGATGCCAGTTCCTGGGCAATCAGATTCAGCCGCTCCTCAATGAACAATGCCGTGCTGTTCGCCATTAACTTCTTGTCAATCACAGAGTTGGAATTATATACATCTATCTGTTTCCGGATAAAGTCCACCGCCAGACTAGGTTGAGCGGTAATGGTGGAAAGCCGGATAATGGATGATTCTTTTTTGATTTTTGCCACAATGATTTCTGTGCTGTAATATTTTACTATCGCACGGAACGGAGCGGTTCGGATGCGGTAATGCGCATCTTCTTCCAACGGCTTGTGCAACTTGATGAAAACCGGTCCCAGATCTTTTACCAATAGCGGTTCGTCAAAGTTTTGTACAACAAATGTTTGAGTGCTGAAACGGTGGTTCTTCACCTTGATTTTATAATCATTTTTGCGCACCTTGATGTCAATAGTAACAATCGTTTTCATTGTATCCAGAAACATCTCCGGATAAACCACTTCCATATTTGTGTATGCGCCGTATTGCCCTACCCAGCGCAATCCTTGTTTACGGCTGTAACTCGACTGGATATCCAATTCGCGCACGACTTGCTCAAGGTTGTCGCGAGAGGTCATTATCGCAATTTCGTCGTCTGTTTTCTTTGAACCGCCTAGACCAATCAACTGCAACATGTCTGACCCTGGCAAAGAAAAACCGTCCTCGCTACGCAGTTGCACCTGCGCATCCACCTGGAACTTCATCGGCGCCGACAGGAAATACAACACACCTAATGTGCCGAACAGCACCAAACTAATGGCAAACCAATACCACTTTTTCAACAAGGCTTTTCCAATGGCCTTGAGATCTATCATATTTGTTTCTTGCTCTTTCATAATACATTAATTTCCCGAATTCGAACTTTTGTTACTATTGCTTGCATTAATCACGGTTACAATTACTGTCGCAGCACTGGCAACGGTTGAAACCATACTCAACCACAAACTGACGTTTTGGCTCTGTATGGCACGTACGCTGTTCGGCGATACATATATCACATCGTTCGGCATCAGGAAGAAATACGGCGACTTGAAAATCTCATCTTCGTTCATGTTCAGTCGTATGAACTCCAATTTGCCGTCTTTTTCGCGGGTTAAAAGGATATTGTTCCGCTTGCCATACGGCGTCAAATCACCCGCCGATGCAAGCAGTTCCGGTATCGTCAAGCGACCGTTTACAATGGCATATCGCCCGGGATTCTTCACCTCGCCTAATACGGTAACGAGCTGATTGATAACGTTCACATTTACCAACGGGTCCTTGAGCTGGGAACTTAAAAGTTCCTCAATTTTGTTCTTGACCTCCGTCCGGCGTAATCCTGCCACTTCAATCTTGCCGAGGAGCGGAAAATCAATCTCACCGTCTTCATCCACAAGGTATGTCTGCAGCGAATTGGTAGTGTTGATAGTGGTCGATCCGGGGGTGAGATAGGACTCTACCGGCAGGTTATACGGTGCTACGGCATCCATATCCAGTGCCGAAACGGTTATTGTCAGTACTGAACCCACCTGTACCCAGGGGTCAACAATAGGCTCATATGTCTTATTGACACTGTCCGCCGTTTCAGGGCCAACGCTATTGAAGTACGTCAGGTTCTTGCGGGTCACGCAACTGCTGAATATCCCAACGGCCGTCAATAGTAATACAAAGTAAGTCGCTTTTTTCGTTTGCATACTATTCCAAAATAATTCAGGCGGCAAAAGTAATACATTTTCTCCATATATGCAAATATATGAGCGAAATATGTAACTTTTTTTACAAAAACTTGCAAGTTTCAGAAAAAAGCAGTACTTTTGCACGCTAAAATGAAGTAAAATGACGCAACAAGAGATACAAGCCATCAAACAACGTTTCGGGATAATCGGAACCAATGCCGCCCTCAACCGCGCCATAGAGGTCGCAGTGCAGGTGGCTATGACCGACCTCAGCGTCCTCGTAACCGGTGAGTCCGGTGTGGGAAAAGAATTTTTCCCGCAAATCATTCATGCCAACTCTGCCCGCAAACACGGTCCGTACTTTGCCGTGAACTGTGGTGCCATACCGGAAGGCACGATTGATTCCGAACTGTTTGGGCACGAGAAAGGCGCATTCACGGATGCGAAAAGTGACCGTCGCGGTTACTTCGAGATTGCCGATGGAGGTACGCTGTTCTTGGACGAAGTGGGCGAATTGCCAATGTCCACGCAAGTGCGCTTGCTCCGTGTGCTGGAGACGGGTGAGTTCATCCGGATGGGCTCCAGTCAGGTGCAAAAAACAAATGTCCGCGTAGTGGCGGCAACGAATATTGACATTCCGAAGGCGATTTCCGAAGGGCGTTTCCGCGAGGACTTGTACTATCGTCTCAACTCGGTGGAAATCAAAGTGCCCGCACTGCGTGACCGCAAAGAAGATATCCCGTTACTGTTCCGTAAGTTCTCCGTGGACTTCGCCGAACGCTACAAGATGCCGGCGTTGCGGTTGAGTGATGATGCTACGCGGCTGTTGCAATCGTACTACTGGAGCGGAAATATCCGCCAGTTGAAAAACGTCGCTGAGCAGATTTCTATCATGGAAACCAACCACGACATAACGGCGGAAACATTGCGTAAGTACCTGCCGGACAACGGGTTGCAGAACTCGCTTATGCTTGCCAAGCCGCAGCCGGCAAACGATACGTTCATGAACGAACGCGAGTTGTTGTACAAGGTGTTGTTTGATATGAAGCGGGACATGTCCGAGATGCGGCAGCAACTGAACGGTCTGCTTGCAGGGCAGCCCGCTGCGCAGCCGATCAATCAGGACGAATATCAGGCGGTGGAAGTGTTGCACGATGAACCGAAAAACCTCGAAGAAATAGAGCGTGAGAGCATCCGCAAGGCGCTTGACCGTACAGGCGGAAACCGTAAAGCCGCCGCCGAAGCTCTCGGTTTCTCTGAGCGGACATTATACCGCAAAATTAAGGAATATGGACTGTAGGTCACGGATTAGGGGGTATAGGTTATGGGGCATGGTGCTTTGCATGGTCCTGCTGAACGGTTGTGCGATATCGTTCAAGTTCAACGGCGCGAACATTGATTATTCCACCACCAAATCGATTTCCGTGGCGGACTTCCCGAACAATGCTGCGTTGGTTTATCCGCCGTTGAGCAATGACCTCTCCGAAATCATTCGCGATCAGTATCAACGCCAGACACGCCTGCAACTTCTCCCCAAGAACGGCGACCTCGAACTGGAGGGCGAGATTATCGGCTACCAGCTCACGCCAATGTCGATTGCAGCGGACAGCTACTCGGCAGAAACGAAACTGACCCTTACCGTGCGGGTGCGTTTCATCAATAATGTGCGCCCTGAAGAAAGTTTTGAGAAGACCTATTCCGCCTACCAGACTTTCGACTCCTCGCGCCTGCTGACCGACGTTCAGGAAGAGCTCTGCCAGACCATGATTAAGGAAATTGCAGAGAGTATTTACAACGATACGGTTGCAAAATGGTAATTTTTTTTGCGTATATAAAAAAAATGTTGTACCTTTGCGCGATTTTTCGTGTTTGAAGTGCGGAAAAACAAGTTAAATAATTAAATATCATAATATTATGTACATTTTATTTACAATCTTGATTGTTATTGCAGCGATTCTGCTCATTCTCCTTGTGCTCGTTCAGAACAGCAAGGGTGGCGGTCTGGCTGCAGGTTTCGCAAGCGGTAACCAAGTGATGGGTGCTCCGAGAACGGCTGACTTCCTTGAGAAAGCCAGCTGGACACTCGCCGGTATCATCGTCTTCCTCAGTATTTTGGCTGTTGGTGTTAGCCAGGGTCAAAAAGTGGTAAGCGATGACGACAGCGCCATCGTGGAGCAGGTGCAGGAAGCCAATGAGGCTATTCAACCCGCCGCTGCAGATTTTAACGAAGAGGCAGGTGAGTAATCACCAACCGCGACGGAACAGCCCGCCGACAAGGCATACCGCCATGTAGAACGGGTAAAGCAGTTCCAGTAAGAAAGCATCAAGGAGAGAGACGGACGCGTCTCTCTTTTTGATTAGGCGGTAACGAACAGCACCAACGGACAAAGAACTTGCATGATATTGGCAAGCAGTATCCTCGTGCCGCAGCGGCGGATATCCCTGTCGGTATAGTGCGGAGCTTTGCCCGCCCAGCGCATCCGTTGGCGGAAGAACGCCCGCCAGGTAGGAACGGCCTGCACGCTGGCGGTGTATTCGGGCGCATCTTGTACTTCAATACGCAACCCGCGTCGCTTGAAGGACTCTAAAAGAAACATATCATCGCCGCTCGGAATTTCGGGACGCAGGTCGCCCCAACTCTCTAACCACCTTTCGCGGCGGACAATGAGGTTTGCGCCGCTACATAATACCGGTTTGCCTTGCTGGGCGGAGTCGATGGTCAGTTGTTGGATGGCGGCGTATTCGGCGATTTGAAGGCGTTCGAGCAAAGAGTTCCCTCCGGTCATCCTCAATGGCAGAATGAGTAGGTCGGTGTCCGTTTCGGGGGTCATTTTCGGTGGAATGATATCATCGTCCTGCAACCACACATATTCGGTCGTTGCAGCTGCAATCATTTTGTGCAGAGCGTGTTTCTTGCCCTTGCCATCATCATTGATGCCCCGTCGCGGTATTATCGGCGTAATTGACATAGTTGCTCGTAGAAGGTGGGGTAGGACTTGCGGATGCAGGCAATGTCATCGCATGGCAGGTCGGCTGCCAGCAGAGCCATCGCTATACGATGGTCGCCGTAAGTTCTGTGTTCGCGGACTGCCAGCAGACGGTCGGATTCTTTCAACTGTAAACTCTCTATGCCGGAGGCGTCCAGAACAATACTCAGACGTTCGCAGGTAATTGCTACAGCCGGATACAGGTCGGGGCAGTTCTTGAAGGATTGTTGATAACGGGTAATGCCTGTCGCTTTCTTGCGGCCAATCCGCACGCCATTCTCCTCGAAGCACGTTTCCACGCCGAAGTTACGGAAAATGTCTGCTACAATCTTGTCGCCCTGTATATCCGTTTGGTACAAACCTTCCAAAAACAACTCGCCTTCGTGCAATGCTGCATATTCGTACCAGAACGCTGCGGCGCTCCAGTCGCGCTCCGTAAAATCATGTTCACCGGCTGCCCAACGTCGAAGCACCTCGCGCGTAATATATATATAAGGAGAGGAACAGTCTGTTCTTACATCCAAACCCATCAGCATCAACGCCGACACGAACTGTGTGGAAACAGGTTGTGATAGGACAATAATACACTTGCCCGCTTCTATCCGCTTGCCGTTTATTTTCAGTGGAGGAAAACCTTCTTCGCCCAAATACTGAATCTCCGCCCCGCATGCCCGTAGTGCCTCCACTAACTGACCTATCGGGCGTTGTCGCATTCGCTCGCAGCCGTCCAGCACCACGGTCTGTCCTTCGCGTTGTGCGCAGTAAGCCGTTAGAAACCGCATCGCCGTGCCGCAGTTCTGCAAGTCCAGTCGTGTTGCGCCGTTGCCGATAGCCACTAATGCATCGTGCATCAGCTTGACATCCTCCGGCACATCGCGTCCCGACATGTCCGTCAGTGGCATACCATTCAGCGCCTGCAAAACTAACAGGCGGTTCGCAATACTCTTGGAAATGGGCAGTTGCACTGGCATATTACAGGTTCTTCAGCGTCTCGCACAGCCACGCCCAGCAGCGTTGCGTTGAGGAGATACTCAAACGCTCTTGCGGCGAGTGTACACCATACATCTGCGGCCCGATGGACACCATGTCCAAGTACGGATACTTCTCCAGGAACAGTCCGCACTCCAGTCCTGCATGGATAGCCAGCACTTGCGGTTCCTCGCCGAACAGCGTCACGTACGCTTTGCGCGTTACCTCTAACAACGCCGACTTCACATTCGGTGCCCAGCCCGGGTAGCCGTCACCATGTGTCACCTCGTCGCAGGCGGTCTTCAACGCCGCCTCCACAGCATCCTTGATTTTGTGCTTTTCCGCCTCAATGGATGACCGCTGGCTGGTGTTGATTTCAATATATGTGCCTTGCTCGTCGCGTTTCATTTTGACGGACGCAAGGTTCGTGCTCGTTTCCACAAGTCCGGGCATGTCTTTTGACATTGCAATCATTCCGTGCGGACAATCGCACAGCGCTTGAACCAAGGTCTTTGCCTTTTCCGGTTCAATCACTTCCTGGGGCTCTTCCGCCGACTCCAACTCTAATCGCAACTCTTTTTCTATAGCTCCGAAACGCGCCTCGACATCTGCTACATAGTGGTTGAAATCAATCCGCAGTTGCTCCTTGTACGCAAACGGCACGCAGAACACTGTCTCCGCTTCGCGCGCAATGGCATTCCGCAGGTTGCCGCCTTCAATCACCGCCAACTGTACGTCCGTTGCCGCATAGACACGCTGCAGGAACTCCGCAATAATCTTGTTCGCGTTCGCACGCCCCTTGTTGATATCGTCGCCCGAGTGACCACCCATCAGTCCGCTCACGCACACATGTGCCGCGAACCACTTCCCTTCCGGCAATGCCACCGGCGCATAATGCATCTTCGCCAACGTATCAATGCCGCCCGCGCAACCGATGAACAATTGTCCGTCGTCTTCCGAGTCGAGATTGATTAGCCGCTTGCCTTTCAGGCATCCGTCTTTCAGTTTGAACGCGCCGGTCAGACCTGTTTCTTCATCAACCGTGAATAGCGCCTCCAGAGCCGGATGCGGAATGTCCTTGCTCGTCAGCATCGCCAACGCCATAGCTACACCTATTCCGTCATCGCCGCCAAGCGTTGTGCCGCGGGCTTTCAGGAAGTCGCCGTCCACATACACATCAATCGGATCCTTCATGAAATCGTGCTGCACGTCGCCGTTCTTCTCGCAAACCATATCCATGTGTCCTTGCAGAATAACGCCCTCATGGTCCTCATAGCCTATTGTCGCCGGTGCACGCATAATCACGTTCATTGCCTCGTCTCGCTCGCATTCCAGACCATGCGCCGCTGCAAAGTCAACTAACCATTGGCTGATTTGTTCCTCGTGTTTGGACGGACGCGGTACACGCCGGATACCGTCAAAAATCGAAAATACCTCTTTCGGTTGTAGTTCTGTCATCGTTTCTCAGGGTCTATTGCCAACTTCACTACGTTCGCCTTGCGGTTGAGTGTTGTCGGTTGGGTGGTAAATTTATTGTTTTCTGCGCCGATCAGCGGCATGTACAGCACGCTGTCAGGGGTCGTCCAGTAGATGCGGTTATTGACGATGTCCGCCTGTTGCATCAGCACTTTGCCCGCATAAATCGGTTCTTTGAACGTGCCGTCGATGTTGGCGACGAATAGTCCGTCCGCCTGACGGAAATAGATTTTCCGCGAAGCGATACTGAAGCCCGTCATAGCAGGGAAGGTCTTTTGCAGGTCTTTGAGCGTAAACGTCTTGCCGTTATATTCCTGCAAGGTGTCTTGTGCCGCATTGACAATCTTCTTGCCGGTCGTGTCGTCTGTTGCCATGGGATAAGGTATCTCTGCACGAGTGCCGAACACGCGTTGACGTAAGTAGGTTGAATCGCCAGTCATCATCACCACTGAAGTGGTCTTCACATCATTTACCTTAAATATTCGCAGCGTGTCACGCGTAACGCCATTCAATGTTACACGTAATTGCACGCCGCCGGCATTCGCACCTGCCTGCTCGAAATATACCTTGAACGTACTTTCCGTATCTGTCTCCGACAACTGCGTATAGCGCGTGTTCGATGGCACCGTCCATTTGTACTCCACCGTATAATTATAAGGATTATACACCAATGCCGTGAACGTTACGTCCTCGAACACGTCTATTCCTGCCGTGTCAGCGCCTTCCACTGAGCATGAGAATGTAGGCACCGTGTCCGACACCGTGATGGATTTCGTCTTAATCAGACTGCTTTTGTTGTCCACTTTCAGCGTCACTGTGTACGTTCCGGGCAGTTTATACTCCTTCGACGGGTTCTTCACCTGCGACGTACTGCCATCACCGAAGTCCCATTCCCATTCCTCACCGCTGGTCGCGAGGTTCGTGAATTGCACCTTTTCGCCGGCACGCGGATTGGTCGGCGAGTAGCCGAAGTCAACGTCATTCTTGCTGCACGCTGCTATCATGCAGCCAAGTGCTAATATGAGCCATTTGTTCTTCATACTTCATGTTGGCGTCAAGCCAATGTATTGTTGGATCTGCGCGGAACCACGTCATTTGCCGCTTGGCGTAGTGCCGTGAGTTTTGTTTAATCAGTCTTATTGCTTCCTCGCGGGTTGTTTTTCCGTCGAAATAATCAAACAGTTCGCGGTAGCCGACGGTTTGCAGGCTGTTCAGTTCCCGTAGCGGATAAACCGCGCGCGCCTCCTCTTCCAGTCCTGCTGCCATCATTGCATCCACACGCCGGTTGATGCGCTCGTATAACTCTTCCCGCGGACGTTCCAGCGCCACTTTTACAATCCCGAACGCTCGTTTGGTTTGTGTTGCCCGCCGGAACTCGGAATATGGTTTTCCCGCACTCAGCGTCACTTCAAGACAATGCATCAGCCGTTGTGGGTTCTGCCGGTCAACGGTCTCCCAGTAGGTCTTGTCTAACCGTTCCGTTTCGCTTTGCAGCCATGCTAATCCTTTCTCCGCGTACTCCTTCCTCACTTGCTCCCGCACGTCCGCACGCACTGCCGGTATATCGTCAAACCCTTTGCACACCGCATCGATATACATCATGCTTCCCCCCGTTAGTATCGCAAACACCTCTTTATTGACCGAGTCCGCGAGGATGTCTAACACTCCCAACGCGTCCCGCTCGTACATGCCTGCGTTATACTCTTCCTGTACGGACATTGTCCCCACGAAGTAATGCTTTACCCGCGCTAATTCCGCTGCTGTCGGTGCTGCCGTCCCGATAGGGATTTCCTGGTATATCTGCCGCGAGTCGGCACTCACAATCGGGCATCCGTATGCCTCTGCCACCCGCAATGTCAGTTCCGTTTTCCCGACTCCCGTCGGCCCTGTTATCACCAACAGCGTCCCCACAAATTGTCAAATTGTCAATCGTCAATTAAAACATTGACCCGTCCTCAAACGACAAGTCTTGGAACCCTTCCATATCAATGTCCCCCTCGTCGTATTGGCTGTCTCCGTAGAAGTCTTCGTCCACTTCCCAGTCTGCCTTGCCGCCTTTGCCGGTCAGTCCTTCAAGCGGGTCTTCCGTATGTAGTTGTTTCGGCGCTTTGCCTTTGCTCTCGGTGCATTTGACGCCGTCCATGCTACCAGCCTCAATCTTTTTCAGCGAACCGAAGAAGTACCGCTCGAACATCGGGTCGAAGATATAAATCAGCCGTTGCCCTTGTTCTTCCATCAGGTCGCTCAGCCGCGTATCTTCCATTACCATATTGTCGTAGTCGAAACTCGATTCCATCGGCACGAGTGTCACTTCCTGTTCTTTCTCCCAGTGGTCGTTGCACATGAAGAACGACGTCATTTGGTCATCCGGATAGTTCACGGACGCGAGGATAGCTTTGTGCAGGTCTAAAAATGTGGCTTCGCTGTCTGCCTCGAAGGTGCGGCGGAAGTTATCTGCTTCTTCGCACGAAAATGTAATGTGGTATATCATATTTCTTGGTTTTTATGCGTTATTTTTCCAAAATTTTGCGCAAAGATACGACTTTATTTTGATATGTCAAAATTTTGTTGTACTTTTGCACCCGAAAAATGAAAAAAATGAGAAAATGAAAAAATGTGAAAATGAGAAAATACATTGTTATAGCTGAAGAGGGCGAACGTGACCTCATTGCCAAGTACCTCCCTGGTTGTGATTATCCTGTGATTGTTACCGGTGTCGGTGCCATTAACATCATCCGTTCCCTGCAGGACGTTCCCCGTGACGCCGAGTTGATTAACATCGGTTATGCCGGTAGTGCCAACTTCGACATCGGCACGCTGGTCGAAGTCACCGAAGTCCGTCTCAATCATCCCAACGTCACCTATCCCGAGCCCGTTCTTAAACTCACCCCGCTTGCAGACCAACTATCAATAATCAATCATCAATCATCAATCAAGAAAAGCATTTGCTTTTCTAATTGTGACTTTGTCCTTGCATCTGATTACAAGGACTGTGTCTTTGATATGGAATTGGCTTTTATTGCCGCGTTGGGCTTCAAATCCTTGTCGTCGCTCAAGCATGTCAGTGATAATCTCTCTCTCCATGCTTACCACGACTTCACCCACGGCGTCGAATAATCAGTCAAACAGCGTCGGCGTGTCTTTGTCGAACCGCTTCAGTATCGCCCGCATCAGCGTCTCGCGTATTAAACGGCTGCGGTTCTTCACCGTGTAATGTTCGCAAAAACGGTTTAGCGCGCGCATCTCGCTGTCATTCAGCATGATACTCACGCGGTTCTTCCGTTGTTCTTTGTCGAACTTCCTATTGCTCGATACTGCTTCCATTAGAACGCAAAACCTATATTCACATCAATCGTGAACAGGCTCAGCCCCGAATCAGTGATATACGCACTTTCTGTCCCGTCCTCTGCCACAATCGTTTCCGTCACATCGGCTCTCGTCTGCTGGAACTGTGCCTTTATACCGGCCATCAGCATCGCGTTGCCCTTCATTTGGTAACGGTAGCCCACTTGCGCATACGTATAAATACCGTGTTTGTATTTCTTGCTCAACGCGAAGCCGCAGCCCAAACCCGCACCTACGTACGGCGAGTGTTTGCCTTCAAGGAACGGCACTTTGACTGCTACTTGCAGCGGCAGGAACGTATAGGTCTGTTCGGGCGTAATCATCGCGTGGATACTCAGTCCGCCGCCGACGAATATTTGTTTGTTGCCGATATACCGCGAACCGATCATCACTTCGCCGCCGGCGTACGCTCCGCCTTTGCTGTGTGGGATGATGGTTCCGCCTGTGCCCGCGTCTATAAGGATTAAGGTCTTCTTGCCGTGCATTTTCTTCGTATCATCACCTTCAACGGCCTCTGCCTCTTCCTCTTCTTCATGTTCGCTCACGGAAACCACTTCCGCTGCCGGATATTGGAAACGGGTTCCTTCAACGGTCTTGACGATAACAACCTGCTCGTTGTTGACCAGGACTTCTCCGCGCACAACGGTTCCGTTCTTTAACGTTACCACTGTCGCTTGCGCCTCCGTGAACACCGCCGCCACGCCGCTGCACATCAGCGCCGTCACAATAATAATAGACAGCCTTTTCCCCATAATATCAAATAGTCTTTTCCCCATAATATTCCAATTTACCGCGCAAAAGTACTGCTTTTTTGCCGAATATGCAAATTTTTTGCAATTTTCTTCCTATAATCTTTGTTTTTTCGTTTTTCTTGGTCCGCTCTTTCCTTACAATTTTTATTCTGCCTTTGCACCGTTTTCATTATTTTTAACCGAAGAATAAACGAATGATATACGAACGATAAACGAAGGATAAACGAATGATAAGTATAGGAGTACCGTAAGAGAAAGGGGGAGTGTACCCCGTTTTTTGGACACTTCAATAAGTTTTTTTTTCGAATCTGAATTCCCGACAATTCTGCCTTTTTGCCTTGCAGAATTGTTTTTTGTCACAAAAATCTTGCATGTTCGGATTTTTTGTTGTACCTTTGCCGCGATTTTGGGAAACTGGGCTTTCTCGGTTGAAAACTTGAACACATGGCAGAAATAAAATTACCCGAAAATGCAGGTCGCCCCTTGAAGCCGGGCGAAAAATACGAGCCGATTATGCCGGCAAACAGTAACTTCGCGGAAGTAACCCCCTACAGCGTGCTCATGGGCGTTCTCATGGCCATCATCTTCTCCGCTGCTGCGGCTTACCTCGGCCTCAAGGTCGGACAGGTCTTTGAAGCGGCAATTCCTATCGCCATCATCGCGGTCGGCCTCTCCGCAGCAACGCGACGCAAAAACGCCCTCGGCGAAAATGTGATTATCCAAAGTATCGGCGCCTCTTCCGGCGTGATTGTAGCAGGTGCTATCTTCACCCTTCCTGCCCTCTACATTCTCCAGGCCAAATACCCCGAAATAACCGTCAGCTTCATGCAGGTCTTTATGTCCAGCCTCCTCGGCGGATGTCTGGGCATACTCTTCCTCATTCCCTTTAGAAAATACTTCGTGCAGGAGAAGCACGGCGAATATCCTTTCCCCGAAGCGACTGCCACAACGCAGGTTCTTGTCTCCGGCGAACAGGGCGGCTCGCAGGCAAAACCGCTTCTCTGGGCGGCTGGAATAGGCGGATTGTACGACTTCGTCGTTTCCACGTTCGGCTTGTGGACGGAGAGCCTTTCCACCCGCATGACAGGCTGGGGCGAACTCCTTGCAGGCAAACTCAAACTCGTCTTTTCCATCAATACCTCTGCCGCCGTACTCGGTCTCGGTTATATTATCGGTCTCAAGTACGCGGCGATAATCTGTGCCGGCTCGTTCTTCACTTGGTGGGTAATCCTTCCGCTGATTGGCTCAATGCCCGGTATGGAGGCCGTAGACCCGCAGGTCATCTACACCGGTTACGGACGTAATATTGGCATCGGTGCAATCGCTATGGCGGGACTTATTGGCATTGTCAAGTCTTGGGGTGTCATCAAATCCGCAGTCGGACTCGCAGGCAAGGAACTCGGCGGCAAATCCAAAGCCGTCGCGCAGGCAAGTCTCCGCACAGAACGCGACCTCAGCATGAAATTCGTCGTTCTTGCGGTCATTGTTGCTTTGTTGGTGACGCTGGTCTTCTTCTGGGTGGGCGTCCTGCATAATTTATATATTGCGGCTCGCATTAACGCAGAAGGAAGTATTTTAAATGCGATAGCTATTGTCGGCAGTAATCCTGTTTCCGGCATGACACTTATGACCCTTATCATCGCCTCGGTGGTCTTTGTTGCCATCGGCATGAAAGGTGCTTCCGGCATGGTCGGCGCGATGGTTATAGGCGGTGTTGTTTGTACCGCACTCGCGATGGCAGGCGGCTTCATCACCGACCTCAAAATCGGATACTGGATAGGCACTACTCCTGCCAAGCAGGAGACCTGGAAGTTCCTCGGAACGCTTGTCTCTGCGGCAACGGTTGGCGGCGTGATGATTATTCTTAACAAGACCTACGGCTTTGTCGGAGATAATGCACTCGTTGCCCCGCAGGCGAACGCCATGGCTGCGGTCATCGAACCGCTTATGTCCGGTCAGGGCGCGCCGTGGATGCTTTACTTCGCAGGCGCTGTCCTCGCGCTCATCTTGAACTTCATGGGAGTACCCGTACTTGCCTTTGCGCTCGGTATGTTCATTCCGCTGATGCTCAACACCCCGCTCTTGGTCGGCGGTGCTATCTCGTGGCTTGTGAGCAAAAAAGGCGAAGCCGCTAACCAGAAAGGTACGCTCATCGCCAGCGGTTTCATTGCCGGTGGCGCACTCATGGGCGTCGTTTCCGCGCTCGTCAAGTTCTGCGGAGCAGACTGTTACCTGACCTCTTGGGCTGCAAGCAGTGGTGCTGAAATCCTCAGCATCTTCGCTTACGCCGCCCTCATCACCTACTTTATTATTGCAAGCAAAAAAATAACAAATGACAAATAACCAATAACAAATTTTTAATCCTATGGTAAACTACAAAGACCTCGGCCTTGTAAACACCCGTGAGATGTTTGCGAAGGCAATCAAAGGCGGCTACGCTATTCCCGCCTTCAATTTCAACAACATGGAGCAACTGCAAGCCATCGTTAAAGCATCTGCAGAAACCAAATCGCCGGTTATCCTCCAAGTGTCCAAAGGTGCGCGTAACTACGCAAACGGAACCCTCCTGCGTTACCTCGCGGAAGGTGCTGTCGCTTATGCACGCGAACTGGGTTGGGAGAAGCCCGAAATCGTGCTGCACCTCGACCACGGTGACAGCTTTGAGACCTGCAAATCCTGCATTTCTCAAGCGTTATGATCGACGGTTCTTCCCTTCCTTATGAAGAGAACATCGCCCTCACCAAGAAAGTTGTTGAGTATGCACATCAGTTCGATGTAACCGTTGAGGCAGAGCTCGGCGTACTCGCAGGCGTGGAAGACGAAGTGGCTTCTGAAGAATCCCACTACACCAAACCCGAAGAGGTGATTGACTTCGCTACTCGCACAGGTTGCGACAGCCTCGCTATCTCCATCGGTACTTCGCACGGTGCTTACAAGTTCAAACCCGAACAGTGCACCCGCGACCCGAAGACCGGTCGTCTTGTTCCTCCCCCGTTGGCATTTGACGTGCTCGACGCTGTAATGGAGAAACTCCCCGGCTTCCCAATCGTTCTCCACGGCTCGTCTTCTGTTCCGCAGGAGTATGTGGACATGATCAACCAGTATGGTGGCAAACTGCCTGATGCAGTAGGTATCCCTGAGGAGCAGCTCCGCAAGGCTGCCAAGAGTGCTGTCTGCAAGATTAATATTGACTCCGACAGCCGTCTGGCGTTCACCGCTGCTGTCCGCAAGGTTCTTGCCGAGAAGCCCGCAGAGTTTGACCCGCGCAAGTACTGTGGTCCTGCTCGTGACCTCATGGAGGAGCTCTACAAGCACAAAATCATCAACGTCCTCGGCTCCGACGGCAAAGCTTAATCCGTTAATCCGTTAACCCGTTAACCCGTTAATCCGTTAATCCGTTAAACGATTATGCTTCCATATATGTCAGCCGACGAGGCTGCTCAATTAATCAATCACGGCGCTATCTGCGGCATGGGTGGTTTCACCCCCGCAGGTGCACCGAAAGATGTTCCTACAGCCATTGCCAAACGTGCTGAAGCCCTCCATGCCGAAGGCAAACCCTTCAAGATTGGCATGTACACAGGCGCTTCCACAGGCGACAGCTGTGACGGTGCTCTCGCACGCGCACATGCCATCGAGTTCCGCACACCTTACCAGGGCAACAAGGATCTTCGTACTGAACTGAACGCACAGGGCGCTCATTACTTCGATATGCACCTCTCCGAACTGGCACAGGATCTCCGCTACGGCTTTATGCCCAAGCCTGACTTTGCCATCATCGAGTCTTGCGAAATCGTTGAGAAAGGCGACATGGTAGAAATCGTTCCGACGGCCGGCGTGGGCAACATGCCTACTTTCTGCCGCTTGGCGGACAAGGTCATTGTCGAACTCAACGAAGCTATGCCCGCTACCATGCGCGGCATGCACGATATCTACGAGCCCGCAGACCCGCCGCAACGCCGCGAGATTCCTGTTTATCATGTCTCTGACCGCATTGGTGCAGACTGCATCACCATTCCCGCGTCCAAACTCGCTGCAGTGGTTAAGACCAACCGCCCGAACGAGGTCGGCAAGTTCACGCCGCTGGATGAAGTGACCGAGAAGATCGGTGCCAACGTTGCTGCCTTCCTGGAAGCTGAGATGAAAGCCGGACGTATTCCCGCAACCTTCTTGCCTATCCAATCCGGCGTAGGTAATGTGGCGAATGCTGTCCTCGGCGCACTTGGTGAGAACAAACACATCCCGCCGTTCGAGATGTACACCGAAGTCATTCAGGACTCCGTAGTAGGTCTTATGGACGAAGGACGTATCAAGTTCGCTTCGGGTTGCTCGCTCACGATTGGCGCAGACAAACTGCAGCATATCATGGATCATATTGATTTCTTCCGCGACAAGATTGTGCTTCGTCCGCAGGAGATTTCCAATAACCCCGAGGTCGCACGTCGTTTGGGTCTCATTACCATCAATACTGCCCTTGAGGCGGATATCTTTGGTAACATCAACTCGACGCATGTCTGTGGCACGAAGATGATGAACGGTATCGGCGGTTCGGGCGACTTCACCCGCAACGCGTATGTCAGCATTTACACTACGCCTTCTACGGCGAAGGGTGGAGCTATTTCCGCGTTTGTACCGATGGTTAGTCACTTGGATCACTCTGAGCACTCCGTGAAGATTATCATCACCGAGCATGGTATTGCAGATCTCCGCGGCAAGAGTCCTATACAGCGCGCGCACGCGATTATAGATAATTGTGTAGACCCGCAGTATCGTCCTTTGTTGAACGAGTATCTTGCGATGGCGAAGACCGCTCACACGCCGCATGTGCTCAGTTGTGCCCTTGCCATGCACGAGGAGTTCCTCAAGTCCGGCGACATGCGCAACACCAAGTGGGAAAATTATCAAAGATAACCACTAGTCCCCTATCCCCCCAACAAAAAAGCACACCCTCAAAAAGTGTGCTTTTTTGTCCTCTCTCTCTATGCCTCCCGACGCAGCCTCTTCCGGTAAACCACTGCCCCGAACAGCAACGCCATTGCCAACAGCGGCAACACCGCATCACCAACCGGCGAAGGACCCGCCGGGTCTTCCGGACCGTTGATAAGGGATCTGTGTGTATTGCTCCCGGAACGAGCGGAAGTGGCTTGACCCACTTCGCTCTGATCCGAAGGAACTGTATTGCCGAAAGGCTCATATACCGGTCCTACATACTGCGAACCGCTATACATTCGCTGCTGCGTGCTCCATATCACCTCGTCATTGACTTTACTGTTGGCAGGAGCATTGTTCTGTGCCCAAACACTTATTGCGATTACGCTCAATAATGTGATTATACTGATTCTTGTTTTCATATCAATATTCATTCATTAAACATTCAACATTCAATCATTCACTCATTATTTCACGCGTGAGCCGCGGGCATCAAATACTTTGCCGTCCTTGACGATGTATAGGATTCCGTCAACCATCACTTTCCGGATATCGTCATTATGGCTGTCAACGCCTTCAATATCCGTCGGAGTGTTCATTATCGGTGAAATCTCCAGAACGAAGCGGTCGTCATAAGTACCGGCTTCGAGATCAACAACATAATCGCCCAGTGCAAGGTTCGTATGCGTGCCGCGAACATTATCAATCAGCGTTACACCAATGCCTTCTGTTCCATCCGGCATTGAGAAGGTAAACTCGCCTGCAGTCTTAATATCTACACCAAACGGAATAACGGTTGTCTTCTCAAAGTCAATAGGCATCGTATTACCGGCAACCTTCATGTTATCAATGAAAGTATAGATATTTGCATTTCTGGAGTTGAACTCTTTCGCCATATCTTCACCGAACTTGAACGAAGCACTTGCTTCTTCGTCATCGCTCAGATTGATATATGTCCGGTCAATCATCTTGTCGTTCTGTTGTACTTCGAGACAGAACTCAACCTCTTGCGGTTTGTCCATATACGTACGACGTGCTACTATCGATGACGGCGAACCACTACTTGCTGACCAAACAACCTCTCCGCAATACTGAACCATATATGCATGCATCGCATGATAAGTGTATGTGCTAGCCGTTGTCGCTGTTATCGTATTGTCGTCCGAATTCCACGTGTAGAGGAACTTAGGCCCAATCTTCGCTATCCATGTTGGATTATCATCAAACGTTACAGAACTTGTGTTGACATACGTCGGAACACTCATCACATTCCAGTGACTATCAAATACGGTACGATTGTATGAGGTTCGAGGATCACCGGTGTCAGGTCCCGGAACCTTGCCGGATTCATACCAGTTAATAGTACACGTATGTGCAGGAAGTTCTTGTCTAACATCAGCATTTGTAATATTTGGCATCGTTCCGAAGGATGGGAAGTAGAGTTCAATTCGCTCACTCTTACTTTCAGGTCCCCAGACACTGGAGCTCTCGCCTAATAAGTCCAAATCAATGGCCAAGAGGTAACCTTGGTTCGGCTCCAAATATTCTGTGTTACGATTCATCCATTTCCAGAAGTTTCCATTCTCTTGGAAGTGACCTCTTGCCGCACGGTCCGCACCGTCGTAACGCTGTACAGCCCAATGTGTACCGTAGGTGCCGAAACCGAATACTTCACTCAATTTAACACGGAACGGGAAGGATATGAAGTATAGCGAACGCTCATAAATGGATGCCGGACTGCTTAATACATTGTGCTTGCCATCTCTTATCTCTCTTTCCTTATTATTCAATGTCCACTTGTTGAGTCTTAATACACCATACGCGGTCTTAATCGCCGAGATTTTACCATTAGTGCCGAACGTCAATTGAGCGATATCACCTTGATGATCACGGATGAACATCACATCTGCATTAATCGCTAATTCCGAATCACTATTACCGCTAGCAGGCACGTAGGATGCAACGATACGGTTGGTCTTGAAGTCATACAACAAACGGATATCATACCACGCCGTACCGCTACCGCCAATGAGTGTTTCGGTCGTGCCATCGGCTTTTCCTTTGAAGTACTGCTCAATAGTGTTGCTCGTTCCCCAAGTGGATTTTAGTCGGTATTGTGCATTCGTTTGCGCCTTGATGTTAGCCTCATAAATCCAGTTTTCGTTATCAGAGAAAGTGACGGCGGTTAATATCTCCGTTTCTGTACTATTCTTAATTTTACTGTCGCTGCTGAGTAACTGAAGGAAGTTACTGCCATCTTCTTGTGCACCGTCAATATATGCACGGCTGACTTTATTAGTGCTTTGATTCCACATAAAGCGCACATTCGCATCACGTTTCAGGTCACCGCCTGCTTCTATGTAATTTCCGATATTAGTCCACTCGCTCAAAGAAGCATCCTCACGAGCTAACGTATCTGAAATAGACGGACTGTAATCATTGGCAATACAGAACTTCACGTTCTTACGTCCGGTATCTGTATATTTTACCCAGTGTGTGTAGTAGTGGCTATATCCTCCATGATCAATGGAATACTCTGAATAGGTTATCAAGTGATCCGGATCGCTGCGATAATTATCCCACTTACTGTTGGCACAATCTGTACGGATATAATAATTACCTGTATAAGGTTCAGCTTTTTCAAGTGATATAGAACCGCCTCCAACCGGCTGTGAAACGATGAAGTTATATACACCGGATTCGGTAACTGAACTTGGAATAGTTATACTTCCTCCTGATACATCCGACCAAGTAACAACACCTTCTCCGGTCACACTAGCCTTCTGGAATTTCATTGCTGCATTCGCACCAGACGCTTTGCTTATATAGAAGGAAACGGTATCTTTCTTCGCTTCAGTGGCTGCTCCATCTATTTGTCGTATAATGTCTGATGGGTGATACCATTCTTCACCATGTGCATTATGCGACCATGTAGCATTATCTTTGTAAATGATGCGATAGTCATTACTTGCAATCGGATAATCAACATCAATAAAGTAATCATTGTTATTACCATTCTGATGATAAGTCAGCGTGAAGTGATATACACCTGTCGCAGAGGTAAAAAGTTCTATCTTATTTTCAGTCGAAGCTATTGACTGCTCGTCATTCCAACCTTGCTTAAACGTATAGTTTGTGCTTAAATACGTTCCATCATTGCGATATACCATAATCCAATATTGATTCTTTTGGGTATCGTTGAATTCTACATCCAACTTCAACGGCATTGTCTTACCTTCACCATACGGGAACTGATATGTCCTTGTGGGTGATGCCTTGGCATCTGTATACCAATTGTAAATATATAATGTATAACCCGTATTTTCTGGATAGTTCATCCAATAACCAGTATTGTAGTAATTCGTTTTATTATGCACATCTGCTGTCTGACCGGATAGAGGCACGAACATCGGCATAGAGGATTTGTAATCTCCACGGCGTACAGCATTTGTTTCATAGAAATAATTGTAACCATGTTGGTTATGTTCTGTGAAGACCACATCATCGTAGGAAGCATTAACTCCAGCAGCTTCTGCATCGAAGTAGTAGATATTCGAACCTTCACTTACAGGTTGCATCTGACCATGTTTTTCTTCACTGTAAGGAGTATTTGTCCATGTATATTCTGGATTTGCTCCAGAACCATTATATGGAGAGACAGTTTGCCAATAACTATCGTTTTTGTAGAAATAGACATATACGCTACTCCAACCGAGCGTATTATTAAAGTAAATCATACGCTTCGCTGTGTAAATGGCGGTCAATTTTCCATCATAAATAGCCTTGAATTGGATAGTGGCAGTCGCTATCTCTCCGTTTTCGTCTGCTCCGTCAATAGTAATTCCATCGCCGGCTTTCCATTTGGAGAAGGAATAGCCCACAATATCCGGAGCTGTAGTCTCTGTCCAATCTAATGGTTTGCCAGTGACAGCCCCGGTTGCCTTAATTACCAAATCGCCACACTTATATTCTACTGCCACATCATGGTCACCGGCTATTTGGAAGGTTTCCTCCTTCGTATCAAGTGCTGTTCCCGCTCCGCAGGATGAACCGGGACGCAAAGTGGCTTCGATGATATAAGAGGCACTTGGTTGATTTGCAGTGAAACGTACCGACGTCTGCGAAGCCGGCGTATTAGTAATCGGAGTAAAGGTCGGTTGTTCATCCAACGCATTACCATTGCTGTGCAGTAGTTTCCAGCAAACGATGGTAGAGCCTGCCGGTGTAGGACTTAGTGTGGCTGTCACAGTTACGGCAGTTTCTGGTGCCACTACGGCAGATGGTGAAATAGAAATACCTGTTATTTCTGCTTTCTTAAAGTAAGCATAGAGGTCTGCCGTGGCATCAACTTTGTCCCATATATGCGCGCTTGTACCGTCCGCGTTATAATATTGTATGCCTTCGCCGTCAACATCATCATAATAGCCCATGAATGCATAACCATCTGGGGCAATAGGCAGCGAACCACTACCAGTAATGGCAGGCATTGCTGAATCATAAGTTCCTGTGCGCGATGTCGTGGAACCCGATGTTTTTGCTCCATCTTGATGAAGTGTAATGGACGTGGTCTTTGCTGTCCATATTGCGAACAAGTCCACAATACCATTGGCAGTACTTGTCAAGTTTCTTACTGTTTGGCCATCGGTATAATCGACTGTTCCGGCATTAGCTCGCTCTTGCGTAGTTGCCCATCCGCTAAAATTGTAGCCGGGCTTGGTGAATGTATTCGTCGTCAATGCTTTTGCTGACGCATCGTAGGTAAACGACTCGTTACTCATTGTACCGGTACCTCCATTCTTATTGAAGCGGACATACCATGTATTTGCAGTCCACTTGGCATAAATGGTCTTTGCTTGAGACGTTTGATCCCAGTTGTTTGCGCTTCCCATCGAAGCATTGTAGTATTGTTTGCCGCCACCGCTAGTAGATGCATAATAGCCGCCGAAGGTGTAACCTGTTCTTCCGGGCGCGGATGCACCGGCAGGCATTGCCATACCATCTACAGCTGTTACAGCAGTTGTTCCGGTTGTTCCGTTTTGACGGTCTAATGTTACATTGGTATAATGCAACGTACTACTTGAACCGGTGCCATGAATATTGGTGGCAAAGGCTTGCAGAGTGTTGGTAGCTCCTGCGGTAGCATTTGAGAGCGTCTTGGTAAATGTGCCATCCGTTATACTGACTGTTGTTGCGGCATTCTTCGTTCCTCCCACTTCGAAGTAAACCTCTTTCATGTCTGATGCAAACGAACCATCATTACCGCAGTCGGTAACTGTACCGGTTAATGTGATATCCTTGCAGTTCGCTATGGAAGCAGATAACGTAACAGTCGGATCAGTGAGCGTAATAGAGTGTAATGTATAATAGTCATGCCCATCACCTCCGTGATCGTGAAACTCGGTGTACCAATAAGAACCGGGGGAGAAGGTAGAAATATTGGGTGTATATGCATCATCTCCGCCATAAGTACGCTTGGTATCAGTACAGTTGTTGCAGTTAAGCTGGAAGTGCGGATACTTGGCATCAAGAGTTACTGTATACCAGGATGTGCTACTATTATATAAGGAACACTCATTTCCAGGCCACGTGGTTTCTCCGTTACCCCACATGTGGATATACATTCCTCCCCAAGAAGCTACATCATGTACATAAATATCCCATTTGCGATAAACGGTTACGGTATTGGTTGCAAGTACATCGCTACCTTCTTTTATGCGAATGGTATAAACTTGACTTGTTGCATTTCCGTCAAAGTCAACCGTAACATTATCTTGAGTAACTTCCTGATAGGTCTCAGATTCTGTCTTTGATTTCGTTGCAATCTTATTGGCATCTGTCAAAGTCGTTCCCTTAAAGAATTCGTATGTGATAGTATGGCTTCCGGAACCTAATTCAGACGCATAGCCGGTAAGAGCTGTTGTCCCTTCATCATATACCGAAGCCGGCGAGGCACTGATAGCGGCTGATTTCGGATATTGTACAGTTAATTTATGAGTGCTCGCATCCCAAGTGAATGTGAATGTCCCTGCTGATTTGGTAATTAACTTGGTATCGTTAGTGTTTGTCGCGAAATCTCTGTTAGAAATAGATGTTGTAATATCTGTATTACTGCCATAGTACGTCCCCTTATCATTAATCTTGAATTCATAAGTCGTATTGGCTTCCAGATTGAGTGTCCAACGATAACTGGTACTGGTTGGCATAGTACTCCATGCATGGTCACCCACATTAGTATCGTCATTGGGATCCGAACGATAAATCGACAATGCCACCGGCCAAGTAATGGTAATTTTCGGATCAGAAGTGTAGTCTATTTTAGCGATGTAAGTACCAACTACATTCGCGTTCAGTCGAATGTTATCACCCGTTACTAATGTTTGCTCTCCGGAATTGCTATAATAATCCCACACATTCCCATTTCCGTTAAGACCATACCAAGTATCACCGTCTTTAATCTTAAACTCGTAGTTGCCTTTCGTACCTTCTGCTATAACGTCAGAAATAGGTATCTCAGCGTATGCAACGTTGCTCGCTGCCTCACCGGATTTCTTGCTAAATGAGATTGTGTTAGACCAAGTTGGTGTACCCGCAATGGCAGATCCACCCACAATCACATAACTCGTAGTCAAAACCTCTTCATAATTCGCCACAACGGTTGCAGCTGCGCCATCTCCATTTGAACGAATGGTAATCGGGTTTGCAGTTGCTCCTCCTCCATCCGTACGCGTACAATTTGTCAATGTCCAACCAACGAAATTATAGCCCGTTCCGGCTGCCGGAGCAGTAATCTCGCGTGTCGTTACATAACCCACATTAGTCGCAGAACCAGAAATAGTCGGTGCGCTATAACTCGGGTCGCCTGCATCATAATGATTGGAGGTCGTCAGCGTGGACATATTCTCTGTCGCAGAAGCAGTAAGTGTTATATCTCCTGCTGTACCGACAGTTACGGTTTGGTTCTTAGTACCGGCAGTAAAGGTAGAGAGTGTACCTGCACCTGTCTTTGTCCAAGTACTCCATGTATAACCAGGAGCAACGGTGGCCGTAATTGCGATGTTATCACCCGCCTTAATATTATTTGTCGTACCGGTTACGGCAGATATACCTGTACCTGCTGCAACGGTCAGTGTGTAAACGTCATCTGCTGCAAATGTAGCAGTAAGCGTTGCAGCTGTCCCTGCGCCTCCACCGGTCACTGTTGTCGGGTTTGTGGTAGTGCTGCTGATTGTCGCACCGCCTGTTATAGCCCAGCTAACAAAATGATAACCAGAAATAGGAACAGCTGTCACAGACTTGGTTGTAGTAACACCTACAGAAGTACTAGTTGCGGCAGAGCCACCAATTGTAAACGAACCTTTTCCGCTCGGCGAAGCTGTCAAGGTAACAGAGGACATGTTTTCAGTCCAGTGAGGATAGAGGGTTAAATCAGCGTTCGTCGTATAACTGCCGCCTAAATCATACACCTTTTCCCCGCCATCCGAAGTAGACCAACCGTCTTGTGTATAACCGGCACGAGTGAAAGTCGAGGATGAGAGCGTGAAACTAGCATTCCATGTTTTGGAGCCGCTAGCAACTGTGCCTGAACCATTTGCACCCTTATTGTATGAGATTTGGTAAGGACAGTGAATAACCATATCGTTGGACGTCGGAACAAATGTAATAACGGCTGTACCAGCATAGGTGGATTGGAACTTAATATCTCCGCTACCACTTGATGTCTTTGTGCCTTGTGTAATGGTCACGTTAGAAGCATCTCCTCTTTGGTATGTCCATGAATTATAACCGCATAATTTAAAAGAGTATTCAGTTCCGGCTGTTAATGAACACGTATTCCATTTGAAATATCCGTTCGTCGCATCATAAGTAGTTTTGTTTTGCGTTTGTCCCCAACTTTGATTAGATGCACCGCACGTTCCAGCCAAATAATAGTCAGGCTGAATAATCAGTTTGTGAGTGGATGTATTAAAGAAGAAATAATACGACATGTTACTATAGTTCGATGTAAAGTCACAATACATATTATCTCCTGTTGTTGTTGGCGTATATTCACTTCCAACGGTAACATTGTTACCTCCAGAATTTTTACCGTACCACGTGCCACTATTTAGAACTTTAAAATTAGTCCATTGCCCAGAAGGAGTAAGGTTTTTATACACCCAATTCGTAATACCTGACGAACCCATCGTGTGTGCTGCATTTTGAGTCCAAGAACCATCAGGGCCTAAAATGTAATCCGCCGCCCACATCTGGGTCGTTAAACTTGTCGCCAATAGCCCAATAGCTATCAATAACGATTTTAAGATTTTGTTTTTCATAATAATTTTATGTTTATAAGTTAATATTATCAACGTTTTTGATTTTCAGTTAATCTTTTTGCGGTTTTATCACTATCTATTATCATTCAAAAGAACTCTTTTCATACTGAAAACAAACTCGAGAAATGCGTTTTCGCGGATTTATATAGTGTTTAGTCGTATAAATTTACGGAATTATAGCATTTTTTTGTAAATAAATTTGCGAATTTGCAAAAAACCGGTGTATTTCACACCGTTCTTGTAAGCAGTCTGTTTGTTTTCAGTATGTCAATGTTCTCCGGCTCGTTGTTCAGCAGCGAGCCGCTGCTTTTCTATATTCCACTTTCCCCTTTCCTCTTTCCACTTTCAACTTTCAACTTTCAACTTTGTCCCGCTATTCGACCATATAAGGGGGCATTTGCGGCGTTTATTTCGTCCGAAATGGGGCAAAAACACGTAAAAAATATATTTTTTTGGTAAAATATTTGCATATATGTAATATATGTAGTACCTTTGCCGCGATAATTTTATATGCTCCCGTAATAGGGGGTGTAAAACGGGCATTGTGGCGCCGTTGGTTTGGTGTCGGATTGTGCCCCATTATATGGTCGATTAAATAATCATACTGATGAAAAACGAGAATATTATGTTAGCAGTTACATCAAGAGCCGCGGGCTCGGTACAAAACAGCAAAAGTCATACGTCGGGCGTGTGGCGTGCAGGTGTGTGGATGGTAACGATGATTCTTTTAGTGATGCCTTGTGCGGCTGGCCGTGCAAGCGCGGGAAACGACCCGTTTGGTTGGTCGCAGAATGCGGAGGGACGGCCGTTTGTAGTGGCTTCGACAACGGTTGACCAGACGAAGGCAACCGGTTATTCGTCTTATTCGCCGACCATTTATCCGGTCGGAACGGATGAGGTGCCGTCGGATGCCTATAATCCGTCTTCTGAAGGCACCGGCCGCGCCAACAAACCTGGCATCCGCAAGGGCTTTGACACGCCGGGTGAGGCGAACCAGTCGGAGGATTATCCGGTTGGCGAACCGTTGGTATTATTTGTATTTGCAGCACTTTTTGCCGGAGCGATTATGCTCCGTCGTGCGAGGAGTCGTGCATAACGGCTAACTCCTGGATTGTCGGATGTCTATGCGTATAGGCAACTACAGCCGTATCCTCAAGGCTTAAAAACCGAGGCAAAATGACCTTTGAAATAGTGGAATTACCGAAAAAATGCGATTTTGAGCAAAAAACAACAAAATTTTGTTCAAATATTTGCACATGTCGCGAACGTTAGTGATAAGTTCTTACAACAGATAATCAAAGACATGAACATGTAGAAGCGGTTTGCTTTTTCAAAATAAGCGGTAATTCCACTAAAAAACGGAGTTACCGCTTTTTTGTGTGGCGGTAATCAAAGTTGAAAGTTTAAAGTTTAAAGTTGAAAGTTTAACGTTGAGGGGCGATTAAGGAGCGATTAAGTGCCGATTGAGTAAGCTGAATAACTAACTAATATCTAACTAATGACTAACTTCCGGCTCAGTGAGCGGAGGGAAAAGTATAAAAACTGCAAAAGATTGACGAAAAATCAAAATAATCTGGTGAAAGCCATGACAGAAATACAGCCCCGCCCCAGGGCTTAAAACCGAGGCAAAGTGAACATTGACAGATTGAGATTACCGCAAAAAAGCGACTTTGAGCAAAAAAAAGAGAAAATTTTGCTCAAATATTTGCATATATCGCGAAAACGCAGTACTTTTGCAGCGTCAAAAGTAACGGCTCTAAAAAGAAAGGTATATTATGTTAGGTTTTAGCGCATCAAATGGAGTAGAAATCAAAGGACGTTTTGCAGAAGAAATGCGTGCTACGATGAGGCGCGTACGTTCAGGTCGCTTAAACAAAGCTGACAAAGCTGCCCTGCATTTTCAGCAAGAGACAGGTGACGTGGTGTTGGTTCGTGAATAAGGATGGCACAAACGTTCACATATTGCCCCTTTACGAACTTTGACGAGTTCGCAGGTTTTGTATGTCGTATAGATGAATTGGATGACTTCATCCATAGTCGCCACAAATACATCCGTAATGGACTCGTTGAAGCAATGGCGGATAGTGATTGTGTCCCTTATGGCATTTATGACGGAGGTACATTGGCTGCATTCTTTGCAATACGTAGAGATCCCCAAAATGAGGAGGCCGTTGAAATAGCTTTTCTTGTTGTTGATAAACGATATGATTATCGAGGTTTAGGCACAGCGATTATTCGAAAAATTATACAGCTTGCAGTAGAAGATTTTTCTTCTGATATATTGACAGTTGAAGCATTAGTTCTTCGCCGACACAAACCAAGACCATACGATGCTGTTGGGTTTTATCTAAAATGTGGTTTCATTCGAGCAGAATTTTTTGATGGTCATAAGGACACACTCAGCATGTATCGTCCTATTATCAATGGTGATGAATTTGTTGAAACAGAAGTCAATATAACAGAAGAAATTCAGTAGGTCAAATTATTATGGTGCATATAAAGCGGTAATCCAATCAAGGTTTACCGCTTTTTTGTGTGGCGGTAATCAAAGTGGAAAGTTGAAAGTTTAAGGTTGAAAGTTGAAAGTGAAGTTGGGAACAGGACCATCACGGGACCATTCCCCGAGAAGATGACTTTTAGAACACTTTTGACATACAAGTGACCAATAAAAGTGGAAGGTGGAAAGGGGAATGTTGAAAGTTTAACGTTGAGGGGCGATTAAGGAGCGATTAAGTGCCGATTGAGTGCCGATTGAGTGCCGATTGAGTCCGGGTAATAACTAACTAATATCTAACTAATGACTAACTTCCGGCTCAGTAAGCGAAGGAAAAAGTATAAAAACGGAAATGATTGAAATTGATTTGAGAAATAAGGTGGAGGAACTCATCAAAAGAGGACAAGAGGTTCTTGATGATGAGCAGAAGAAGTGTCTGTACGACGGTCGGACAACGGATACCATGAGCACAGACCAGATAAGAGCCATCTACAAATCATGGAGAAAAGAGTATGATGAACTGATTGCGGAGTTAGAGGAAAACGGCGTCGCCAATCTGCCAAAAGATTCTGCAAAAACAGAACTATCCATCATAAGTTGGGCAAGAGAGGATGGCTATTACAAAGTGAAACATTACTGGCAACAGCATATTGAGGAACTGAAAAATATTGCGAGAAAAAACTAAATCGAAACAATATGGCAAGAGGTTTTAGAAAGGGAGATGATTACTCCGACATGAGTAGGGAGAGAAGTCGATTTGAGTCCGACGAGGATTATCAAGAACGCATGGAAGACTTGGATAGTTTGTTGGAAAATCTTGATTAACCTCATCTGACAGTATTTAGGGCAGAGGGCATCGATTTGCCCTGTGCTTACAAGAAAAAAATATAACTATTGAAAACGTAAGGAATATTAACTTATAAACATAAAATTATTATGAAAAACAAATTATTAAGTCAACTCTGCGGGAGTTGTAAAAAGTGGAAAACACTTGTATTATTAGGAGTAATGCTCTTAGTCGGCATAGTACAAATGTATGCTGACACTCCAAATGTTCGTGGTTTTATGAACTCATGGGGATGTACTGCCATGACCCAAGTCGGCAGCACCTCTACTTATTATTATACGGCGACAAGTAATGGCGAGTTTAAGGTACAAAATGGCTGCAACTGGGATGATGATAAAAACTTGAGTCATATTGATAATAGTCTAGGTAATATTACATTAACCCAGAATGGAGACGGGAACAATATTAGTTGTTCTCAAACCGGCACTTGGTATATAGTGTATAATGGAAGTAAGGTTTATGCTACCACGGTAAATCCAGATGCACCATCTTATCCCGACATGTGTATTGCAGGAAACTCATGGGGCGGACTCGGTAGTTGGAATAATAGTGGCGGTTCAATGACAAATAATAGTGATGGTACATATACTTGGACATCTTCTTCTGTAACAAGTGGAACAGATTGCCGCTTTAAAATTTTTGAGTGTGGTACGTGGAATGGTGTAGGATATAGCAATATGGTTAGTGGTACAAATTGTTCTCCCTATGCTGAGAGCAATGATGGAAGTAACATTTGTTTTGAGCCAGCAGGAACCGGAACAGTAACCATTACATACAATTCGTCCACAGGAAATATTGTCATCACTTGTGCTGCTGGTTCATATTCAGTCACTTACAACGACAACGGAAAGACCGGTGGTTCTGTGCCAACAGATGGAACCAGTTATACATCAGGAAGTACAGTAACCGTTTTAGGGAATACCGGCAGTTTGGTCAAGACCGGATGTACTTTTGATGGTTGGATGACCGCCCAAAATGGTGGCGGAACGACATACGCTCCTGGAGCAACATTCAGCATTACGGCCAATACCACTCTCTATGCACGATGGATTGCAAAGACCATTTATGTGTATGACAACGTTTCGTGGGGAACCATGAATCTTTACACGTATTCAGACGATAGGAATGGCAGTTGGCCGGGGTCTGGAGGTGTAACTTCTTTGGGAGGTAATTGGTATCAAATCGATATTTTGGCTGGAGCAGGCAACCTCATTCTCAATAATGGCAGCGGAACGCAAACGAATGACTTGACCACAAGTAATTATACTGAAGGAAGAAGTTATTATTTCGTTGATGGAGCAAATAACAAAAAAGACCTCGCTGAAAAAACGCTTACCGTTACTTTCAATATGAAGTCTCATGGTTCAGCGATTAGTAGCCAGAATGTTTACTATAATGGTTTAGCTACAACACCTTCGCCTGCGCCAACGGCGACAGGATATACTTTCGGCGGATGGTATAAGGAGACGGGCTGCACTAATGCTTGGAACTTCAGCACAGATAAAGTAACTGCGGACACGGAACTTTTTGCAAAGTGGACGGCTAAACAATATACCGTAACTCTCGACAACCAAAGTGCGACGACCGCAGGAGCTGCAAGTGTAAGTGCAACTTATGGTGCCGCAATGCCAAGTATTGCATCCAACAAACCTTCCAAGACAGGTTATGACTTTGGAGGATATTATGGTTCGACGGGCGGAAGCGGCACCCAATACTACAATAGCTCGGGAACGAGTGCTAACGTTTGGGATGTGGATGCAAATTCTCCAACCATATATGCCAAATGGACTGAAAAAACATATTCAGTTACTGTACAGACTGCCAATAGTACGATGGGTAAAGTCATGAGCAATCAGACGAGTACTACCGTAACGGCAAAATATGTTACCTCTGATTGTGCCATTACAGCCACTCCGGCAAGTGGTTATCGTTTTACCGGATGGACGAAATCAGGGAATGTCACCATCGCAGATGCAAGTGCGGCAAGTACAACGATAACAGCCACTTCAGCAGGAGCAACTGTGACAGCGAACTTCGAAGCACTGCCCAACGGACAACTGGATATTGTAGCGGGGGCTAATGGACAAGTCAAGAAAGACGGTGGTTCCTGGGGGAGTTCTGCATCATATACAGGCATTAATACTGCACAAAACCTAAATATATACGCGCAAGCAAATAGCGGTTATCACTTTGTTAACTGGACCAAAACGGGTGATGGTGAAATTTCGACGAATGCAGCTACGGGTGTATATGCTATGACCGCCCGCGGTTCAGCTACTGTAACGGCGAACTTCGCAGAGACGAAACACAATGTTACGGTTCAATATAAATACGGAGAAACAACTATCAAGAACTCCACTACTGAAAGTAATGTCGGTGAGGTAACAACAAGTGAAGTTTCAGCACCTGCGATTAGTGGTTATACGTTTAGTAGTTGGACTGTTGAATCCGGAATTACAGCCACAACATCAACCTCATCGAGTCCTATATCCATTAAAACTAAATCAAGCGGAACCTACACGATTACCGCCAATTATACAGAGGATTTGTCAACCGGAGGATGGGTTATATGTGGTGGTAGTGTGTTTGGGAATGACACCTGGAACCAACGTTTAGCACTTACCAAAAAGTCTGGTCATTCCACAGAGGATGTAGGCTATTATACTGTTTCGATTTCTGGCACTAATCCGGAAGGCGGAAATGCCGATTACAACTTTAAAGTCGTAAGTCCAGGTAATACATGGTTCGGATTGCATACAGATAATTGCTCATATGATTGGCTATATAAACGGGATTATGGAACACAACCGATGATAAATCATAGTACCAACAACGATAACGTTCAAATATGTGCCGATGTGGCCGGTGACTATGAGATTATGGTGGACTATTCCACTCCGGCTTCGCCCACTGTAACAATTACGTTCCCACCATCATTGTCGTGGACAGCAACTTCCGTTTATTCTGGTAATGCCTCTACGCTGACAGCTTCGGTTGGTAATGTTACATCGGGTAAGACTATCAAATATGATGTATATGCCGGCGCAACGGCAACGGGTGATCCGGTTGCGACATGGAGTGGTTCCACTTCTGCGACAACGCACTCGCACGAATTCAGTATCACACCTTCGTTTGGTGACGACATCAGCAAACAATATACCGTAAAGATAACGTATAACGGCACGCAGACGGCGACCTACACAAGCATCATTGGTAGAAAGTGGGATATTTATGTGCATGATGTTCAGAATTGGGGGAAGATGAGTATCTATACATACAACGATGAAGCAAACGGCAGTTGGCCGGGCACAGAAAGTCCCAAATACAATGGCAGCAATTCTTGGTATACCGTGACATTAGACGGAAAAGCGACTACGTTCATTCTCAACAAGAATGGGGAACAAGATAGTGGAAATGATGTCAAGACAAACGATTTGAATGTTAACATATCTACGTATGCTCCAAATACATATTGGTATATAGATGCATTTAGATTGGGCAACCTGCAATCCGTTACGGTAACCGATCCGACAGTTGAGGTGTCAACAGGCGACGATGCTAGTTATATGGTTAATACGACAATGATTTTCGTCACGGGTCACATTACCAATTATGGAGGTGATGGAAACCATGCGACAGACATGAAAGAGGTCGGATTCAAAATCGGAGAAACAAAGTATCCGATGACGTGCAAGAACAACGATGGTGATTATTTTTGGGGGTATATCACTGGTCTGACGGCGGGAACGGCATATACCGTAAAAGCGTATGCAGAAAATATCCACGGTACAGGTGTCAGCACTAATTCCAAATCTATCACTACCCGTGCAGCGGGAACGAACACGATTCAAGTGCGCAGTGCAGTCGGACGTGCCGTACCAAAGATTTATGCATGGACTGATGCGAATGATTGTGACGGCATTAAAGCGCAGAATGCCGATTGGCCAGGAGTTGCAATGACATCGTCCATTACTGGAACGACCTACGTTTGGTATACCTACACATTGTCAACGGAATATAGCAAATTCATCATTAGTGAAAACGGTTCTAATCAAACAGATGATTTTGTAAATACGTTTGCTGACAAGTGCTATTGGTATCATCCTACGGAAGGCGCACAGGGTGACCGTATGGGCGAAATGCTCTGCCCGTATGCTGACCCGACATTGATGATAGAGACTACTGCCGGAGGAGGAACTTTTGACTTCCTTACAATGACCGGTAGTGGAACTGTCACCAAGACAGTTGCCCTTACAGCTAATAGCACATACGCGTTTAAACCGATATTTAATGCTGAATATTACAGCAAAAACTCGACCGCACTGACGCGCGAATCTAATTCTGCGACATTGAATGCTTCGGATGAGAATAACCTCACTATCACGACTGACTATGCGGGCAATTATACGTTCTCATTCAATACAAGTACTAAGGTTATGACCGTTACTTATCCTGCGGCGTACATCGTCAACTATGGTTACGGCACGGGTGGCGCAAGTGTATCGGCAACGGGAACCAATAGTGGCGCATTCGATTCGGGTGATTACGTATTGAAAAATGATGTGGTTACGTTCTCACAAACGGCAGCCAGTGGTTATACGTTCAAGGGATGGTACACCACGGCAGACGGAGATGTTTCTGCGGGCGTAAATGGAAGCAACCAACTGACAATCAATGCTGCAAAAGATGTTTATGCGCAATATACCCCGAATAATTATACCGTAACGTTTGATGCGACGACGAATGGCGGTACGTGTGCTACGGCAAGCAAGGGAGTAACATTTGCTTCGGCATACGGCGAGTTACCGACGGCAACGCATGCCAGCAGACAGTTCGCCGGTTGGTACACAACGCCTTCTGGTGAAGGAACGCGCGTAACTGCAGAAACGCTTGTCAGCACGGCTTCCAACCATATACTCTATGCACGGTTCGAAAGTACCTATACCGTAACGGTGCAATATAAGTGTGGCGATATAGTGCTACGTCCGTCGACGACAGTCAATGCTTCAGCCACCTCACTTGCCGCCGAAATTGAGGCTCCGGAGATATTGGGATATGCATTCTCTATATGGAGTGGCGAAGCAGGGAAGGTAACATTCGGAGATCCGACCGAGAAATCCACTACCGTTAATGCGTCTGACATGACAACGATTACCGCCGAGTACACGGAAGAACCAATGGTTTATTTCAAGAACAATCTCGGCTGGGATGATGTGTATGTAACCTTTGATTGCGAATTTAATAGTAGTAAAGGAAATGCACCATCCAATAATGGAAAACCGTATTACAAGATGGAACAATTGGGAACCTCCGATATATTCTATTATGAAATCCCTGAGGCTTATCTCAGTAACAATTATGCCAATTGGAAATGGAATATCGCATTTGATAACACAGGCTTCGCTGCAACGGGAAATATTGGAGAGAAGGATGCTTTTGATAGCGGCGAGTTCCTCGGACGCGGTGACTTTGACCCGAAGGCTACCATGTTCATTCCTTACAATGGCGATAGTGAGCCCCGTAACGGTGGTACGTACTATCGCACCGGTTGCTGGATGAAGTATAACTCTACTGACCCGGGGTATAAGATTTATGCCAATACGTTTGTTTCCGGCTCGGGCGGTAGTGCAGTTGGCGGTACGCCCGTACTGCTGACGGCGGAAGTGGCCGGTGGCTTTGAGTTCAAGGCGAAGGTATATTTCCCGTCAAGTAACTACACTTATGGCTTTATGCTGCATAAAGAATATGCCAAGATTACGAATGATTTGTGGTACACCAACTATGGTACAATCCAATCCAATACGAATACGTTGCCGTGGCATTTCACTACTGACGGGGCAAGTGAGAATGGTACACGTTGCGGACTTAAGACAGAAGCAGTCGGCGATTATGAGTTTACCGTTTCCTTCGGTACCGGTCGTCCGGTTGTGAATGTGGAATATCCGGTATCTACAGGTGATTATCGTCTGGTATATAAAGACAATGCTACATGGTCCAATGGTGCACATGATGCCAACTGGAGTCACCCCTCGCGTATCATTAAGAAGAAAGCGAATGCGGTAGATACAGTTTCGTTCTACGTGGCATACGGTTCTTCTCCGTCTATCAAATTGCAGACGTGTACCTCTATTGACGGCAGTGGTAAGCCTGTTTGGGAGAATCCTGGAACGGATGTTACGTTAGGTGTCTCGGCGAAAGGTATTTATAACTACAAGGTGACCCAAGATGCAGGAGGCAATGCGACAGTAGCTTTTGCCGGCAGTTATACAGGCAACTTCTATGTTCGTACGGATGCTTCGGATGGTGGTTGGACGAACTACAAGACGTCCGGTGCCAATACGATGACATATTCGGAATATTCACTCAGTCATGGCGGAGAAGGTGGTCCGTTCTCGCACTACTTCATGCGTCACGTCAATGCAGGCTCGAACATCAAGTTTGTGGTAGCCAATGACTACAGCCTGTGTATCTCGGATACGTTGGTAGATGATACCTATGCAAAAGAATGGATAGAGAAGGAAGCCAATATCCGCTTCATGTGGTACTACGATACCAACCAAATCAGACGTGCATATATCAGCGGCTCGTCCAATGTAAGCGACAGATTCCTTGTATTGGAAGGTGATGAGCATTTGTATAATGAAAGCGGCCAGGCCTTGACAACAGCGGGAGGCGGTAAAGTGAGTGGTCTGAATGACTACGAGATGAACTTTATCGATGACCAGAACTGGATATATGAGGCGACCGTTCAGGCGAATCCGTTAGAGCGTATTAAACTGACCGCCAAGTTTGATAAGAATGTGCAATACTTCTATGGTAAAGAGGGAGACCGTTCGGATGAAAATACCTACCAGTTAATTGGCGGTACAGGAGATGATAAGTACAAAGTACGTGTAGTTTATGACTTCAAGACCAACCGTCTTGTATGCGCGTGGTTACCTGACGGAGATGTAACAACCGCGTTTGAAGTAGATGCAGACGTGATGATTATCCGCAAGCATCAACTTGATGCACAGCAGATAACCTTCTCCGGTGAAGGCAGCAAACTGACCGAAGTGAAGACGGTTTATGGTGCCATGAAGTTCAATAAGTGGATTTTGAACAACAAGGATGAAAGTACTCATGAGAATACTGTTTTGAGCCAATGGGAACGTGACTTGTTCTTCATTTCCTTCCCGTTTGATGTGAAGTTGAGCGAGGTATTCGGTTTCGGTACATACGGCAAGCACTGGATTATCGAGTACTACGACGGTAAGGGACGTGCCGAGAAGGGCTACTGGAAAGACAGTCCGACCAACTGGAAGTTCGTGACCAAGAGTATGATGGGAACATATACACTTGAAGCCAACCAAGGTTATGTACTGGCATTGGATTTGGACGAATTGGGTCTGAATTCGCCGGTTTGGAACTATGGTGTAGAGAATGTATATCTGTACTTCCCGTCCACGGCAACGGTTGAGAATATTCAAGCTACCAGCAAGACGGTGAACATTGATCAAACCGGTTACAAGTGTGCCATCAATCGTACGTATGGCACGGATGGAGACCGCCGTATCAAGGATAGCTACTGGCATGTGCTTGGTGTGCCGAGTTATGCAAATGCAAATCATGAAGCCGGTTCAAGCTGGACAGGTACTGCACCGACAGCACCGGAAAATCCTGCTGCTTGGACGACTTCTGTTCCGTACGTATATACCTGGCAGGCGGATGACAATACGATGCAAATCATGAGCAGTTCGTCCATGACCTTCAAACCGATGTACAGTTATATGGTACAATACTCGGGCACGAGCATTTATTGGGTAAGTGTTAATACCACTCCGGCGGCTGTAGCAGCACGTAGAAATGCGGATTACAAGAGCGTTTATGAGTTCCGTCTGGCATTGCAGCAGGATGGCGAGGAGAAAGACCATACGTACATCAGTCTGCGCGACAATGACGAGGTAACGAAAGACTTCGACTTCAACTACGACCTGTGCAAGATGATGTATGGTGCGTTCTCGCAAGCAACGAACCTCTATACCATCATCGGCGAGAACGTAGAGGCTGCGGGTAACTGTCTGCCGTTGGAGACCGACAAAGCGACGGTTGTTCCTGTAGGCGTGACCATCGGCGCAGCGGGCGAATATACGTTCACGATGCCGGAAGGCACGGAGGGTATGAGCGTGACGCTGATAGACAATGTTGCCAACACGCATACCAACCTCGCGATGACCGATTACACCGTAACACTTGAAGCCGGTACGTATGAAGGACGCTTCGCGTTGGAGATTGATCCGCGTAATGCCACCACGTCGATTGATATCATCGGCGGCGAAGGCAGCGAGACCGCTCCGCGCAAAGTATTCGTCAACGGCCTGATGTATATCATCCGCGGCAATGACGTTTATGACGCGAACGGCCGGAAAGTGGAGTAATCCGATTCTCGGTGACAGGTTACCGGTTTGGAGCCTGTGAATACAGAAAAAGTGCGAGAAAATCGCACTTTTTTTGTGCATATCAGAAAAAAGCAGTACTTTTGCGGGCGGAAAAGAAGAGCAATAGTATAAACCACGCTAATATGAAACGGAGAATAGGAACCGTATTATTCGGATTGACGGCCTGGGCGTTTGCCGCTGCGGCGGAATGGAGTTTTAGTGGCGGGTATATGTATTTTGAGAATACAGAAACCCAATGGCAGGACAACAGTTTCATGCTTATTATTGGCAAAGGAACAGCTAACGGCGGCAGCAGTTATGCCTCTGTTTATGAGATGAGCCCCGCGCCAGACGCAACTACCACCAACGGTGTGATTAGCAAGTGGTACACCGCGCTACCTTCTTCCGGCTGGAGCGATGCCGAATATATGGCGGTTATAACCGGCGGAAGCGTGTGGCGCAAAGGCACGTGGGGAAAGGAAAATCTCAGTAATGCCAATCACTATGCCGTTTATACTTCCGGCTTGAAAGCAAGTGCCGGACAGGGATTCTCGTTCACGGCAAGCGGTAATACGCTGTCGCTGAAATACTTGGGAGAGGGGTATAAAGGTGTCTCCTTTACTGATGCGGAAAAGAACGCCTGTTACAAGCTTGATGCAGCCAATCAGACCATCACGTTTATATTCTCCACTTCGGGAGGCCGGTTCAACACGTCCCGCTCTGCCGTATCGCGGGTGTATGTATATGGTTCTGTGAGTGCCTGGGACCAAACCAACGAGGCGTTTCGTCTCAACGGATTCTCGGATGACGGCTGCTTCTACCGCACAATGCCGATGTCTGTGTTAGAGTATGTGGGCAACAGCGGGCAGCCGGAGTTTCTGTTTAATATTTTCAAGTACGGCGAGAACTATGCGGAGAATGATGGTTACACAGACCGCGCACACTCCACATGGTCGGGCGTTGACAGCCGCCTGCTGTTTGACAATAACGGCGTAAACATGATTGTTGCCCTGCCGGGGGATAACCTTGACGAGATACATAGCCGCAGTGTGCAGGCGCAACAGGTGGATAAATTGGCAAACTTCGACCTGACCCAGCCATCCGAGCAGGCGCGAATAGCGAACTGGCGTCTCGTGCCCGCAACAACACAACTCTACCGCAGTTACCATCCCTTTGACCCGTCACGTGCGGAATATGAGACGGAGGAAAGGCGGTTATACTGGGTCGCCAATTTGGCAACAGCGGCGGGTATTCAGTGTGATATCGCGCTTTCGGGCGATATGACCGGTCATGCGGGGAATCCGTACACGTGTGGCGGGAAGACGTATACGGTTACTATTCCCGATTACTACAAGACGCTTATATCCAATAACCGTGTGCTGTATGTGGGCACCGCCAACGGTCATACACCATCGTACAGCACGGCTATCTTTGATAGCGGGAGTGCGCGCTTTGCGGAGTGGATACAGGAAGTGGTGACGTTCATCTTGGACGAAGCTCATCCTGCGCCGTATCAGATACACTGTGCGTTGGGGTCGGATCGGACAGGAGCATTTTGCGCAACCGTCGCTGCACTATGCGGGGCTTCGTGGGAACAAATTGCTGCGGACTATGAGGCGACAAGTAATTTGAAAGTGAACGAGTACCGCCACCGTAATTGTATCCGCTATAGTCTGAAACGGTTATGCGGTGTTGACCCTGCGACGGATGCATCATTCAATGCGGCAGTATGTAAACATTTTGTGGACGGCGGATGGGTGACAGAAGCGCAGATAGAAGCCCTGAAAGCTAAACTGAACGGTACAGCGACCGCTAATGGCGAATGGACGAATGGGCAAAAGGGCGAATGGACGAAGATAATACGGGACGGGTTATTATATATCCGACAGGAAAGCAATCTGTATAATGCTCAAGGGCAGAAATTGAATTGACAAATGGCACTTTATAAAGGCAAATATCAGAAATCCCCCGGGTGGGTGAAAGTGATACAATGGTTAGGGATAATGGCGGTTCTGACCCTCGTTGCTATGGGGGTATGGCTGATTATTCCGTGCAATCATGCTTCGACCGAAGCGCTGAAGTGGTTTCAGTTTATGCAGACAATCGGGACGTTCCTGCTACCGCCGTTTATTTGCGCGTGGTTGTGGAGCGAGAATCCCCTACAATGGCTGCATCTCGCCTCACATCAAACATCAAACATCAAACATCAAACATCACCGTTCCTATACGGTGCTGCCATCGTGCTGATGATAGTGGCGATGCCGGGGATTAACCTGTTGGCGGACTGGAACAGCCGGATGGTGCTGCCGGAGTGCATGGCCGGCATAGAGGCATGGATGAAGGCACAGGAGAACGCGGCGATGGCTCTGACGGAACGGTTCCTGGCAGGAACGAGCATCGGAGTGTTGGTTGTAAATATCGGGCTGATGGCATTGCTGCCGGCTTGCGCGGAAGAGTTGACGTTCCGGGGAGTGGTTATGGGATTGTTTAACGTTGAACGTTTAACGTTTAGCGGGAAGCGGGCACATGTAGCCGTGTGGGTGACGGCAATATTGTTCTCGGCGATACACATGCAGTTCTACGGGTTTGTGCCGCGGATGCTGCTCGGCGCGTTGTTCGGCTATGCGCTTCTGTGGACGGGCAGTCTGTGGGTGCCTATAGTGATGCATTTCACGAACAATTGCGTGACGGTGGTAGCGTATTGGTGCATATACCGCACGGGTATCAATCCCGAGACCATAGAAACGTTCGGAACAGGCGACACAGCCTGGGTCGGCGCTGTCAGCATCGTGCTTGTAGGAATAGGAATCTATTTCTTCTGGCGACGTTCGCGGCAGATGAGGAGGGCTTCTTCACGGATGTCGGAAGGAAGCTGAATATTGCGGAGCTGCAAGGAACGACACCAGGCAGGAACATCCTTCTCCAAAAGGGTATTGAAAACGGCACGAAGGTCTTCGTGCTGTTGTTTTGTGTAGTTCTCGGGAGCAATGCCGGCAAGCGCATCCAGTTCTTCGTCATCGAAGTATTCGATTTGCGCATTGGTCTGGAGCAGGGTTTCACGCTCGCAGACGAGGTGCTGACCGCAGCACTCCCCGGCGGGAGCCGAGGAATTTGAAGATTCGGAGATTGGAAGATTTGAAGATTCTTCGTTTTTCCTCTGCTTGCGGGCGCGGAGTTCAAAGAGAACGAGAATCAAGAGACCGAGGGCTATGAAGAGAAAAAGTTCGAGCACGAGTTGTAGTGTTGAAAGTTTAAAGTTTAAAGTTTAATGTGTAGGGGCTTTATGGGAGCCTTTTGGCGGCTTGAGCACCCGATGAGCACCCGATGAGCACCCGATGGAGGCTCGTTATTGTTTAGTTAAAATCTTCTCCGACTTTGTCCTCTTCGATGACCAGGTTGTTGATGATGAAGTTCTGGCGCTCGGAGGTGTTCTTGCCCATGTAATAGGCGAGGAGGTCATTGACGGCATCTTCCTTGCGGAGAGTGACCTGATCCAAACGAATCTCTTTGCCAATAAAGCCTTTGAACTCATCAGGGCTGATTTCACCGAGACCTTTGAATCGGGTTATTTCGGGATTCTTGAGGTCGGCAATGGCTTGCAGGCGCTCCTCGTCGGAGTAGCAGTAACGGACTTCCTGCTTGTTCTTGACGCGGAAAAGCGGTGTCTGTAGGATATAGACATGCCCTTTCTTGACGAGTTCGGGGAAGAACTGCAGGAAGAACGTGAGCATGAGCAGACGGATGTGCATGCCGTCCACATCGGCATCGGTGGCGATGATAACTTTATTGTAGCGAAGTTCATCCAAACCGTCCTCAATGTTCAGCGCGGACTGCAGGCAGTTGAATTCCTCGTTCTCATAGACAACGGATTTGGAGAGTCCATAGGAGTTGAGCGGTTTGCCTCGGAGGGAGAAAACAGCCTGCGTGCGTACGTCGCGGGATTTGGTAATCGAACCGGACGCGGAAAGACCCTCAGTGATGAAAATGGCGCTGTCCTGACGGAGGTCATCATCTGCATCTTTTGCCGATTTCACCGGCTTGGTGTCGTTGTAATGAATCTGGCAATCGCGGAGTTTGGGATTGTTGAGAAGGTTCTTTTTTGCGCGTTCGCGGGCAGCTTTTGTGACGCCGGCAATGGCTTTGCGCTCCTTCTCGGAGTCCTGAATCTTCTGTAACATAACATCCGTAATCTCGGGGTGCTTGTGCAGGTAGTTATCGAGCTGGGTCTTGACAAAGTCGTTGACGAACTTGTTGACAGATATATCGCCGTTGGGCGCCATGTCCTTCGAGCCGAGTTTGACCTTGGTCTGGGACTCGAAGACAGGCTCTTCGACGTTGATGGCAATGGCTCCGACAACGCCGTTTCGGATGTCGGCAAGTTCCTGGTTCTTGTTGAAGAACTCCTTGATGGTGCGTCCGATGGCTTCGCGGTATGCCGCCTGATGTGTTCCGCCCTGGATAGTGTATTGTCCGTTCACGAAGGAATAGTACTCGTCGCCGGGCTGGTTGGTATGGGTAAGGGCAATTTCAATGTCCTCGCCGGTGATGTGGATAATGGGGTATAGCGGCTCTGCCGTCATGCGCTCGGTAAGGAGGTCGAAGAGGCCGTTTTTGGAGACGAACTTCTTGCCATTATATATTAAGGTGAGACCGGTGTTGAGGTAGGCATAATTGCGGAGCATGGTCTCAATGTATTCGTCGCGGAAGGAATATTCGGCGAAGAGTTTTTTGTCATTATCAGGCGTGAACTGAATCAGCGTGCCGCGTTTGGGCTCGTTCTTCTCGCCGGACAGCTTCATCCACTCGGAGATGGAGATTATGCCGGTGTCATCGGTCAACTCACCCTGGTGGAAGGTGGCTTTGCGCGTGCAGTCATCGCGGAAGGATTGTACGGTGAAATCGAGAGAAAGTGCATTTACCGCCTTTGTGCCGACACCGTTTAGTCCGACGGATTTATGGAAGGCTTTGTTGTCATATTTACCGCCGGTGTTGATGACGGAAACCGCATCGGTGAGTTTGCCTAAAGGTATGCCGCGCCCGTAATCGCGGACGGTAACAGTACGGTTTTCGACGTTGACATCGATGATTTTGCCCTCGCCCATGCGGAACTCGTCAATGGAGTTGTCGATGGTTTCTTTGATGAGGACGTAAATGCCGTCGTCGGAGTGCGAGCCGTCGCCGAGTTTGCCAATGTACATACCCGGGCGGAGACGTATGTGCTCAAGACCGGTGAGGGTAATGATGTTACTCTCGTCATACTGCGGGGTTTGTGGATTCGTTTCTGCCATGATAATTCCAAAAAAGCGCGCAAAGGTACAACATTTTTTTGAAATTACCAAAAAAAAGTATTTGAAAATTCGAAAATTTGAAAATTTGAAGATGAAAAGAGACGGCGAGAGATGAATTTCACCCCTATATTTTGAATCTCACCCCCAAAAACGGGGTTTTCGTCCCAAAATGGGGGTTGAAAGACCAATTATTTGAGGGGATGATGAAAAGGAAGTACTTTTGCGGCGGTTTTTGCGGAAAGAGTATAGTTCCGCAGATTAAAAGGATTAAACAGATATAATATATTTTAAGGTATGAGACATTATTTCGATTATTTGGAGAAGACAATCAAGTCTAACTGGAACGGCGTGGCTGTTTCGGATTACGGAGGAACAATCAACTACACATACGGCCAGTTGGCACAAAAAGTGGAGTGGTTGGGCATGCTGTTCGACAAATTGGGTTTGCAACCCGGTGACAAAGTGGGCATCTGCGGGCGTAACTGCAGTAACTGGGGCATTGTGTATCTTGCCGTGGCTGCACGTAAGTTGGTGGCAGTCAGCCTGTTGCCGGATTATACGAGCGAGAGCATTTACGAACTGGTGCACCACTCGGATTCGAAGGTGCTGTTTGTAGGTCCGTGGGTTCGCGGCCGCGTGGATTTGAGCCAAATGCCGGATATAGACACGTTCGTGGCGTTGGCAGATTTCAGTATCCTGCAAAGCAAACACGAGATCGACCTCGCGGAGATAGACAAAGCGTTTGCGGAGAAATATCCGAACGGCTACGGCAAGGACGATGTCGTATTCCCGAAAGACAACATGGACGACCTTGCGTTGATTAACTATACATCGGGCTCGACGGGTAATCCGAAAGGCGTTATGGTAACGCACCGCAACCTGAGTTCGAATGTGATATTCGGCCAGGACAGGATTCCGAACGACCCGTCGAAATCGATAGTATCGATGCTGCCGATGGCGCACATGTTCGGACTGATGTTCGAGTTCCTGTACCAACTGGCAGGCGGAACACACGTGTATTTCATTGTGAAGAGCCTGACGCCGTCGCTGCTGATGCAAGCGTTCAAGGACGTGAAGCCGTATATGATTCTGACAGTGCCACTGCTCGTGGAGAAGATTTTCAAGAAACAAATCTTCCCTGCCATCCAAAAGCCGTTGGTGAAGATGCTGTGGTACACGCCGTTGGTAAACATCCCCATCCGGAAGAAAGTGCACAAGCAGTTGTTGCAGGCGTTCGGCGGCAAGTTGGAGATATTGATTATCGGCGGAGCGGCGCTGAACGAAGACGTAGAACGCTGCATGAAGCAAATCAAGTTCCCGTTCACGGTCGGCTACGGTATGACGGAGTGTGCGCCGCTGGTATGCTATGAGCACTGGTCGAAGTATGCGTTCCGCTCGTGCGGTAAGGGCATCGACCGCCTGGAAATAAAGGTTGATTCGCCGGATCCGCGCAAGGTGGAAGGTGAGTTGTTAGTGCGTGGTGAGAACGTCATGCGCGGCTACTACAAGAACCTTCAAGCAACGGATGACG
>CAJOFV010000006.1 GCA_905233925.1 Paludibacteraceae bacterium | reverse complement strand
ACTCATGGGACTGATAGCCGGTTCCACCACCGACCCGCCTGCTTTGTCCTACGCCACCTCGCAGAGCAGCCAGAATGACAATGCAGCCGTGGCATATTCTACCGTCTATCCGCTGACCATGTTCCTGCGCGTGCTGATGGCGCAGATAATGATTATGGTACTATTATGATTGATAAACAGTAAACAATATGAAAGATATTTTTGATTTAAAAGGCCGTGTGGCATTGGTCACCGGTTGTAGTGGAGGCCTCGGCGTACAGATGGCGAACGCTCTGGCAGCAAGAGGTGCCGACCTCGTTATCATCGCCCGTCGGTATAAGAAACTGCTTGAAGTGAAAGCTGCAATCGAAGCGGAGTTCGGTGTACAGGTACTGCCTCGCAGGCGGAGTCGTTAACCTCACCCGCGCCCTCGCTGCCGAATGGGGTAAGCACGGCATCGCGGTCAATACCATCTGTCCGGGTTATTTCATTACCCCGCTTACCAAAGAGAAGCTTGAGTCTAAAGATTTAATTTCTGATGCGTATGAAAAGGAATTATTCAAAATCGTGTAGTGTGGCGCTGATAGCTGCTATATATCTACTTGCAGGTGTAACTGGCTGGCTACTATTTAGTTGGTTAACGGCACAGGCTATGCAGCCTTTATGGGCTTTGCTCTTGGCAGACGTGCTGGCGACAGTTGCCGTTTGGGCATTTGGGCTGCTCTACGAGAATGTGTCTGTTTATGACCCGTATTGGAGTGTATTTCCGCCTGTCATATTTATGCTATGGGCATTTTATACCGGCGTATGGTCGGTTCCGGTTATCCTGCTGCTTATCGCTTCGTGGTATTGGGGTTGGCGGCTCACGCGTAACTGGGCGATCACCTTCAAAGGGATAGCTCACGAAGACTGGCGTTATACCAAGTACCGTAGCCAACATCCGTTGGTGTTCCATACCATCAATTTCTTTGGTCTGAACATGATGCCGACGCTCGTAGTCTTTGCTGCCATGCTACCCGGACTGAAATTGTTTGATTCACCAATCACCAATGACCAATCACCAATCAGCATAGCATTGCTATGCGTTGGTTTCATCGTGTGTCTTGTGTCTGCTACAATCCAATTGATTGCGGACAAGCAGAGTCATGATTTCCGTGCTGCTAATCCCGGTAAAGTATGTAACGTTGGATTATGGAAACATGGCCGCCATCCGAACTACTTCGGTGAGATACAATTTTGGTGGGGTATTTGGATTATGTACGCGTCTCTAAACGGTATAGATATGTATATCGGTGGCGCAATTGCCATGACCGCACTCTTCCTCGGTATCAGTATTCCGCTAATGGAGAAACGCCAGCTTGCCAACAAACCTGATTATGCGGAATATCGCAAACAAACAAGAATGTTAATATGAGAATGAAGTTATTACTAATTATATTAGGTGTTGTTTTACTGCTTGTCGGAACCGGGTTGGCTGTACTCTCCCACACTGCTTTCGGGCTGTGGCGGCATGTATCCAAAGTGCGCATACAGGCATCGCCAAACTACCGAGACGGCATGTTTCAGAACCAACTGCCGACACCGCAATTCACAGGAGACACCGCAAGCACGTCCGGTACGTTGTGGCGCTTCCTGACGAACAAAGACACACTGCGTGTGCCACAACAACCACTACCTGCTATCAAGACGGATTTGAACAGCCTGCCGACCGATAGCGATTGGCTCATATGGTTCGGACATTCATCGTATCTGTTCTGCTTGAACGGCAAGCGGTTTCTTGTGGATCCTCTTCTAAAACCCGAATGGCCATCGTCAATGATGCTGAAAGCCTTTCCGGGCACGGATATTTATCGTCCGGAAGACTTGCCCGATATAGATGTGCTCTTTATCACCCACGAGCATTGGGACCACATGGATTATGCTACCTTGCGCGACATCCGCCACCGCGTGAGACAGGTCATCTGTCCGCTCGGCATTGCTGATTATCTGCGCTACTGGGGCTATGCAAACGACATCATCACCGAGATGGATTGGTATGATAAAGTGGAAAGTGGAAAGTTGAAAGTGGAAAGCCAAATCACTTGCTTGCCCAGTAGGCACTTCTCAAATAGACTTCTCCGTCGCAATCAGACGCTTTGGGCGTCGTTTATGGTCGAAGCCGGTGGTCGCAAAATCTTTATCGGCGGCGATGGAGGTTATGACAAACGCTTTCGTGAGATATATGAGCTTTTCGGAGCTGTTGATTTGGCACTCTTGGAAAACGGACAGTACAATGCCAATTGGAAATATATCCACACCACGCCCGAAGACCTTGAAAAGGTCATCCTCGATCTCCAAGCCAAACAAGTTTTTACCGTTCACCATGACAAATTCGCCCTTTCCGTTCATCCGTGGTACGAACCGGACAGCGTGGCGCACAACATCGCAACCAGACACAGCATCCACCTCCTGGATGCCCCGATAGGGACTATTGTGAAATTCTAAAAGATATGAAAAAACTGGGTATCATTGGGATGTAACCGACCAGCGGCACATGCTCAACGTCGCTCCCATTCTGGAAAACCAAACGGAATTGTCCGTTGAATTATTAAAAGCTTTGTTGCAATAGTATTAAAGACACTGAAAAAAAATGAACAGAAAATTATTTATAGGAATTGTGAGTTGCATCATGGCGATTGGTCTGCATGCTGAGACGGTCCGGGTATTGCGGTTCGTGCCGGTGGCAGGCGCAGAGAGCGAAGTGCCTTTGAACAGCTTGCAGAAAGTCGTCTTCACCCAAGACAGCATCGTTCTCATCTCTGCCACAGACGGAGAGGCTACGCCTATGTACAAGTATGACTACCGGAGCATCCTGTTCGACGAAAAAACTACTCCGACGGGAGAGAAGCCTACCCCCAACCCCTCCCTGAAAGGAGGGGAGAAAGTTCTTCGCGACGGACAACTCTTTATTATTTACGAAGGACAGATGTACGATATACTTGGAAGAATGATGGAATGATGAAATGATTAAATGTATATGAAACGAATTTATACCATAATGCTGCTATGTGCAGCGATGCGTGCGGGTGCGCAGACGTACGTGTGGAAGAACGGTCATGCGCTGATAGAGGATCCTGACAGCATCACATTTGTCAAGCCGGATATGGGTTTGCAGGTGTATGACAGTTTGGATGGCGGAAGTCATTTCGACTATTTGTTTACCTACCCTACGACCGATCATGCGGGTAAGCCGTGCGTGATGTCGGCAGTATTGTATCTCAGTCCGGCACAGAAAACGAGCAAGCAAATCGGCAAGATGGCGATGTTCAGCCATTATACCATTCTTCGTTCGGATCAGGCGCCGAGTGCAGGCGAACTGTTCGACCTGCAGACAGTAGGTTTGAGCAAAGGTATGGCGGTGGTGGCAGCCGACTACGAGGGCTTTGGTGCAACGGGTGACCGCATTCAAGCCTACTGCTACGCCGAGGCAAATGCACGCGCCTCTATCGACGCGCTACTAGCGGCACGCGAGTGGCTGACCAAGCAGGGATATACGTTGGGTGACTCCATTCTGAACTACGGCTATTCGCAAGGCGGACAAACAGCGATGGCTGCACTTAAGTTGTCGCAGACCGAGTACCGCGGACGGGTGCATTTCACGAAGACCATAGCCGGTGCCGGACCGTACGACCTGAGACTCACATTCCGCAAGTTCCTCGAGTGGCACAGGATTGGCATGCCGGCTGTGCTGCCGATGACGATGGTAACACTCAACGATTTGTATAATCTCGGAATCAACGACAAAGATGCGTTCCTCGAGCCGCTGGCTTCGAACGTAAAGAGCTGGATCATATCCAAGAAATTCAGTCTGGAAGAGTTCAAGACGCTGCTCGGGACAGACACCATAACCCAGTTTATGAAGCCGGTGTACTGCGATTCTACAACGACGGAAATGAAACGCGTGCTCAGTTATGTGGACAAGATGCGTTTCATCGATGATTGGACGCCGGATCCCGATAGCGATGTGAAACTCTACCACTCGCTGAAGGATGATATCGTCGCATCGGAGAACTCGGAGATGATGTATCAGTGGCTGGTGAGCAAAGGGGTGCAGCACGCAGAGCTTGACACGAGTTCGCTTACCGGGACTCACTTGGATTCCGGAACGTTCTTCATGCTCTACGCAGTATCAATCGATTTGAAAGATTGGTAAAGGCCGTATTGCGGAGAAAGGGGGATTTCTGCGTCATCCCCAGACCTTGCAGGGGCACTCCCTGCAAGCTCCAGTCGTAAATCCCGAAAAAGAAAAAGAGAAACCTTTCGGTCTCTCTTCTCTTTTCGGTCTTTCCGAATCTTTCTTGCGGAGAAAGGGGGATTCGAACCCCCGGTACAGTTACCCGTACGACAGTTTAGCAAACTGTTGGTTTCAGCCACTCACCCATCTCTCCCCCGCGCAACAGCGCGGTAATAATTTCTGGTGTTTAACCGAAATAAACGCTCTTTTTTCAAAAGCGGCTGCAAAAGTACAACAAATATTTTATTCCCACAAATTTTTCTGCATTTTTCTATAAAAAAAGTACATTTTTCACATTTAAGTTGCACAATCCGCAAAAAAGCAGTACTTTTGTCGCCGCTTTTCGCAAAGACATAAAAATGGCGGAGAAAAAACAAAATATCGAAATCGAACGGAAGTTTCTCGTGACATCCGAAGCATACAAAGCGTTGGCAACATGCCATTACAATATTGTGCAGGGCTATCTCGCCAAAGGGAACGGCCGCACCGTACGCGTGCGCATCCGCGACAACAAGGCGTTCCTGACCATCAAAGGCGGTGTACTGGAAGGGCAACGTCTTGCGCGCTTCGAGTGGGAAAAGGAGATTGATGTCGCTGACGCAAAAGAACTGCTGCAACTGGCATTACCCGGATGGATTGAAAAAACGCGCTGGATTGTGCCGGCGGATAATGAACTGGCATGGGAGATTGACGAATTCCACGGCCGGTTGGAAGGACGAACGCTGGCGGAAATAGAGTTGAAAAACGAAAACCAGACATTCAGCAAGCCGGACTTCATCGGCGAAGAAGTGACCGGACAGCCGGAATATTACAATGCAAACATGTAACGGGAAGCCGCAAAAAGCAAGAAGTATGACAAAGAAACAAAGAAATATTATATGGGGTGTAGGTATTACCGTTGCGGTGCTGGCATTGGTAGGCGGTACGTTTGCGGTGGAGCAGTACTACCGTTCAGAAGTATGCAACCTATCTTCTATAGATGGCGAAAGCCACGGCTATTACATCTATCCCGACGCTTCAATAGACAGCGTAATGACTTTGGTGCGTGAGGATTACAAGATTGCCGCCAAGTTGGACTTCAAGATGCACAGCCGGCGACTATACTTCACTTCCGTCAAGCCCGGCTACTACAAATTCCCGCCGCGCATGGGTGACAAACATTTCATCGTGCGCCTGCAACTGGGGCAACAGTCACCCATACGCATCACCTTTAATAATCAGATACGCACGCGCGAGCAGTTGGCGGCACGTCTGGCAAAGCAGTTATTGTTAGACTCAACGGAAATAATCTGCCGCCTTGACAGCAACGAATACATGGCGCAGTACGGGCTCAACCGCGAAACGGCTGTTTGTATGTTCCTGCCGGATACGTACGAAGTTTATTGGACGACAACAGCGGACAAACTATTCGAACGGATGAACAAAGAGTACCTACGTTTCTGGAACGAGACACGCCGCCACAAAGCCGATTCACTGGGACTCAAACCGACCGAAGTAGCCACATTGGCTTCAATCGTAGAATCCGAAACACATAATCAGAAAGAGTTCCCGATTATTGCATCTCTCTACCTGAACCGCCTGCGTTTGGGGATGCCGTTGCAGGCGTGTCCGACAGTGATTTTCGCGGTAGGAGACTTCAAAATGCGCCGTGTGCTTAAACGCCATCTGAAGATTGACTCGCCCTATAACACGTACCAGAACCGAGGATTGCCGCCCGGACCAATCCGGTTGGCACGCGGAACGACGATAGATGATGTCTTGAACGCGCCGGAAACGGATTACCTTTACATGTGCGCCAATCCCGACTGGTCAGGCACGCATCTGTTCTCTTCCAACTATAAGAACCATGCCATTGCCGCCAAGCAATATCAGAAAGAACTCAATGAACGAAAAATAAAATAGCCATGTCAGTACATACACAATCAAGCCGTATGACGACGGCAAAAGTCCGTCAAGCAAAGCAAACCGGTGAGAAATTGACCATGCTCACTTCCTATGATTTCACGCTTGCATCATTGGTAGATGCCGCAGGAGTGGACATGATTCTGGTAGGCGACAGTGCCTCGAACGTTGTCTGCGGAAACCAATATACGCTGCCCATTACGGTAGACGAGATGATTTTCCTGACAAAGGGCGTGGTGCGTGCCGCGCAGCATGCGTTAGTGATTTGTGACATGCCCTTCGGTAGTTATCAGATAAACGAAGATGACGCCGTGCGTAATGCCGTAAGGATTATGAAAGAGTCCGGCGCAGATGCAGTGAAACTGGAAGGCGGAGCGGATATACTGCCGATTATACGTCATATGATTGCTGCAGGTATCCCTGTCTGCGGGCATCTGGGTTTGACGCCGCAGTCGGTAAACCAGTTCGGAGGCTACGGTTTGCGGGCAAAAGAAGAAGCAGAAGCGGAAAAACTGCTTGCAGACGCCAAGTTGCTGGACGAAGCGGGCTGTTTCTGCATTGTTCTGGAGAAGATTCCCGCTGCGTTGGCAGCTAAAGTGACGGCTGCCGTTACGTGCCCGACGATAGGTATCGGTGCCGGAAACGGGACGGACGGACAGGTTTTGGTATTGCATGACATGTTAGGACTTAACACCGGTTTCAAACCGAAGTTCCTGCGCCATTTTGCTCAATTGGCAGACGAAGTAACTGCGGCGGTAGAGGACTATATCGCAGCCGTCAAAGACAGTTCTTTCCCCTCCGCAGAAGAAAGCTACTAAAAAAAGGACTTACAATGAAATTCAGAATTTATACTTTGGGAATAATAGCCGGAATGTTATTGGGCATAACCGGCTTTGCCGCAGCGACAACGTTTACTGTCGGGAATTTGTCTTATACGGTTTTGACTGAGGATCCGGCAGAAGTGTCTGTTCAAGGCAAAAGCACAAGTGAAACCACAGGAGATATAGTTATACCGAGTACTGTGACGCATGAAGCAACGGAATATCAAGTCTCGAAAATAGCTGCTCAAGGATTCTCTGGATATACCAATATTACATCTGTAAACATTCCACCAACGATTTCTATAATAGGTGGCGGTGCATTTCAAGGGTGCACAAAATTAAAAAAGGTTTACATTCATCCCCAAAGCAGATTAATGGTATTGAATTCTTCTACTTTTTCCGGCTGTACCAAATTAGCGTTAGTTACTTTACCTGGCGGAATAACGGAAATTAAAACAGATGCCTTCGGGAATTGTAGTGTATTAACGCAGATTATTGCCTATAGTGCAACCGCGCCTTCTTCCATTGCAACGAGTGCTTTTACAGGAGTAACAAAAGAGAACATTACCGTAAAAGTATTGTCCACCAGTGCAAAAACAAGTTTTGAGGCAGCGAATTATTTCAAGGCCATGAAAGAAGTAGTCGTAATGCCTGTGGAATTGGATGAGAATGGGCACAATATAGATACCTTGGCAAAGTACAACGGTTTGGTTGCTGATGTGCATATAAGCCGGGATTTGAAAGTCGGCGGATGGAACACGCTGTGTCTGCCGTTCGATATGAATGCCGCGCAGATTAGCGCAAGCTTGGGAACATGCGATATTGAAGCATTGACCGATGCCAGTGTTTCTGCCAGCGAATTGGAACTGCAGTTTGGCAAGGTAACAGCCATTGAAGCAGGCGTCCCGTATCTGGTACAGGTCGATGCCGCAGCCAGTGAATTGAATGTAGCGAATGTTACCTTGCAGACAGGTGTAGAGGATGTCTGGTACGGCGGCGTGCAATTCATCGGCATATACAACCCGACGGTGCTTGCTGCAAGCAATGATTTGGTATATGTGGCGGGCAATAGTCTGTATTGCTCGTCCGGCGGTACATTAGGCGGTTTGCGTGCATACTTTGATATCAGCGGCGTACCGGAAGCTGCCCATAGTTCCATGCGCATGAGTTTCGGCGGCACGACCACCGGTATGCCGTGCACAGAACAACAGAACGGCTGCGTGAAGAAGCTGGAAAACGGCGTGATAGTAATCGAGCGCGAAGGTGTGAAATATTCAGTAATGGGAGAACGGTTATGAGGAAAGAATATACACAGCCACGCTGCGGTTACTATGAGATAGCGTTGATGGAAACCGTTGCCAAAAGCGGATTCACGGTTCAGAACAATCTCGGGCTGACTTGGGGCGGAGAAGATGACCCAACCGGCGGGTGGTAATCAGGATATTTCTGACCAGTTCTCGGGCGACTGACGCAAAAGGTCAAGTTGACGTTTATAAATCCGATTGAATTCATCAGACAATTCAGGGTCGGCATCGAGGATGTCGGACGCTGCTTTACGTGCCAATTCAAGAATCTGTCCATCGGTAGAGAGATTGGCTATCTTGAGGTCAAACGGCGTGCCGGACTGGATAGTGCCGTCCATATCACCGGGACCACGTAGTTGCAGGTCAGCTTCAGCAATACGGAAACCATCATTAGTAGCAACCATTATCTCCATGCGTTTGCGGGTGTCGGATGTCAGTTCCATTTTCGTGAGAAGAATACAATACGACTGGTCGGCACCGCGCCCTACTCGACCGCGTAACTGGTGGAGCTGGGAGAGCCCGAAACGCTCGGCATTCTCAATAACCATAACAGTGGCATTCGGCACATTAACGCCAACTTCGATAACGGTGGTAGCAACAAGAATCTGCGTCTGGCCAGATACAAAACGCTGCATCTGCTCGTCCTTATCCTTGGCTTTCATTTGTCCGTGGACCATCGAAATACGGTATTGCGGGAAGGTCTCACACAGTTCATTGAAGCCGTTCTGCAAATCAAGAAGATCCAGTTTCTCATTTTCTTTGATGAGTGGGAAGACCACATAAATCTGTCTGCCCTGCTCGATTTGTTTGGCTATAAACTGGTTAACGGATACCTTACGCTGAATAGAATAATGAATGGTGTGCACCGGTTTGCGCCCGGGCGGGAGTTCATCTATCACGGACACTTGCAGGTCGCCGTAAACGGTCATGGCAAGCGTGCGCGGAATAGGCGTAGCTGTCATCACCAGTATATGCGGCGGCTGGGTGTTTTTGTTCCATAGTTTGGCGCGCTGCGCTACACCGAAGCGGTGCTGTTCGTCTATTATGACCAGTCCGAGATTGGCAAACTGCACATCTTCCTCTATGAGTGCGTGCGTGCCGATGAGGATATTTATTCGTCCGTCGCGCAGCGCCTCGTGCAAGGGTTCGCGTTGTTTGCGGGTTGTTGAGCCGGTCAGCAGCGCAATAGTGGCAATATCCGGCGGCAACAGCGACGAAAGAGTTTGAAAGTGCTGATTCGCAAGAATCTCTGTCGGGGCCATGATGCAAGTCTGGTAACCGTTATCGGCAGCGAGAAGAGCACACAGCAATGCGACCAATGTTTTGCCACTCCCTACATCCCCTTGCAGGAGACGGTTCATCTGACGGCCAGACTTCATATCGCCCTGTATCTCACGAATGACGCGTTTCTGGGCGTTGGTCAGTTCAAAGGGAAGGCACTCGCGATAGAAACGGTTAAAACGGCGACCGACTGTCGGCATCGGGAAGCCTTTGTTCAGTTCATGGCGTTTCTTTTTCTTGAGAATCTGAAGTTGGATAAAGAACAGTTCTTCAAACTTCAGCCGTTCGCGGGCACGTTGCATGGTCGGCGTATCAGGCGGGAAGTGAATATTCAGCAACGCCTCGGTAAGCCCCATAAGGTGATACTTGTTGAGCACATCCTGCCCAAGCGTTTCGGGAATACCGGCTTTGAGTTGCGGTATCAGTCCGGCGATGATGGTACGCACGCCTTTGGAGTTAAGACCGCACGCCTTCATCTTGTCCGTTGTATTGTAGTCCGGTTCTAACCCCTGCGTCATTTGGGGCGTAACCTTGGACATCGGAGTCAGTTCGGGATGCACGAAATTGTACTGACGATTGAAACGTGAGGGCTTGCCGAAAAGCAGATACGGCGTATGCTTCTCCAATTTGACATACTGTACGCCACGAAACCAAACCAGTTCAATGGAGTGGTTTCCATCGGTAAACGTAGCACTGAGACGCTGACCTTTGCCGATTCCGATAGTATGCCACTCCGTCACTTCACCGATTATTTGAACCGTCGTATCCTCGTCCTCAATTTCGTGAATCTTGTAGAACCGGCTACGGTCTGTATATTTATAAGGATATACGCGCAACATATCAAGGGCTGTCTCGACATGAAGCTCTTTACGAAGAGTGTCGGCACGTTTGGTACCGACACCCTTGCAATAACCTATATTCAGGTGTGCTAATTCCATTATTGGAGACGGAAGTTAACCGGCACCGTGTATTTTACACGTACGGGTTTGCCACGTTGCTGACCGGGTTTCCATGGCGGCATGGATTTGATAACGCGGACTGCCTCTTTGTCAAGCGACGGGTCACCACCGGAACGAACGACCTCAACATCTACAATCTTACCGTCCTTGTTCACCACGAACTGGCAGATTACACGACCTTGGATTCCGTTCTCCTGCGCAATAACCGGATACTTAACGTTCTCGGAGAGGTATTTGAAGAGCGCTTGTTGACCACCCGGGAACTCAGGCATCTTCTCTACGACCACGAAGACAACTTCTTCGTCCTCTTCTTCCTCCTTCACCTCAACAGGAGCTTGGATAATCACTTCCACATCCTTGTCATCCTCGGTGTTGATTTCAATAGTCTCTGTCTCGACATCGTCTTCAACCACATTGAGGACTTCCACTTCCTGTACAGGTGGTGGTGGAGGCGGAGGAGTAACATCCTGCGAGGTTTGCTGGATCTCGATTTCCTCCTCGAACTGGAAATCCATGTCAGAAACTTCGTACTTGGTAACCTCTTGCTCGGTCCACTCAAGCGCGACATAGCATAAACTGAGAACGAACACAAAACCTAACAGAACGTAGGTCAGTTTCTTGTCCTCCAGACTGGCTTTTTGTGACTTTTTTACTTGCATATTGTGTGTTGGTATTATTTTCAGCCTGCAAATTTACTGCTTTTTCTTGAAACAGACAAATTTTTTGGCAAAAAATTAACAGAATAATTGGAGTTTTGGCAAAAAAGCAGTAATTTTGCGGTCAAAATGAACAAATTTGTGCGTGATAGTGCGAAACTGTTGAGCGCTAATGCTGTCGCTCAGGCAATCGGAATATTGGTTTATCCGTTGCTTGGTCGTTTGTACAGTCCGGACGATTTCGGAGTGCTGAGTTTGTTTATGAGCATCGGTGGGGTTGCTGTACTTTTAGGTACCTCGGAATACCAATACGCCATAATGCTACCGAAAGAGGAAAAAACAGCAAGCAGTGTGACCATATTGTGCGGATTGATACTGGCGGTAGTTACCACAGTTATTGCCTTAACGATTCCTTTCGCCGTGCCTATAGCCGGACTGTTCCGCACGCCGGAATTAGAAGGATACTATTGGCTGCTGCCGTTTTATGTCTTGAGCGCAGGTTTATGGAATATACTGAATTACTGGTATCTGCGTCACCGTCAGTACACACGCGTTTCGGGTTATCAGATATCACAATCCGTACTTTCGGCAGCCGGCAAGGTCGGTTTTGGTTTAGCGGAAAAGACAGCTATCGGTCTCCCTTTGGCATCCGTACTGGCACAGTGGTGTTCATTGGGATTATCGGTCTCGCTGGCGTGGAAGACCTTGCGGAGCAAGTGGGAGAAAATTATATGGAGCGACGTTCGCGCAGCCGCCAAAGAATACAGGAATTTCCCCAAGTTTTCTCTGCCGCAGGGATTGGCGAATTTCGTATTCAACCAACTGCCGGTATTTGTGCTGACCCCGTTGTTCGGAAAAGGCAACGTGGGATTATGGGCAATGGCGTTCCTGTTAGCGTTTACGCCGATAAACGTGATCGCAAAGTCTATGAACCAGGTGTTTTTCCAGAGGATTTCAAGTTGGGTAAATGACAAAATGCCGATATATGACAAGTTAGCTAAATTGCTGCCACTGACATTAGCTGTCTGCATACCGTGCTTTGTGGGATTATACTTTATATTGCCGTGGCTGACCGAATGGCTGGTAGGTTCCCAGTGGCGCGAGTCGGGCGAACTGATACGCTGGATGTTGCCGTGGGTGACAGTCGCGCTGCTTATTGCCCCCGTAGGGTGCTTGAAAGATATTTTCTTCAAGCAGAAAATCGGACTGGCGTTTGAAATAACGTCAGGTATTTGCCGGATAATCGGTCTGGGAATCGGTTTGTGGCAAGATGATTTTGCCCTTGCAATAGGAGGTTATGCCATAGCAAGTGCCGCAGTAAATGCGGCACAATACGTGTGGTTACTTTCTCTGGCGAAGAAATACGACCGGCAACTGCTTATGCAACAATAGCGGTCAGGCGGTCTTCAATGATTTCCCAATTATATTTTTGTTCAAAAAGCATCCGTCCGGCTTCCGCAGTCGTACGGTACGTTTCGGGGTTGAGAAAGGCTACTATGGCTTCCGCTGCCTGTTGGGCGGATGTGACGAGTTTTGCACAGGTCTCTATCTCCAGTACTCCTTGACGAATGGCTTTCAGGTCGCTATAGACCGGCACGCAACCTGCCGCCATGTAATAGAACAATTTAATAGGCAAACAACGTGTCGTCTCCTTATCTATATCGCGTAGGTCAAGGGCGAAATGCACATTGCCAAGCAAACTGCAGAAGTCCGGCAATGGCAAATACTTCTCGGGGGGTATTGCAACGAGCTGCCAATCTATATCCGGGCGCTGTTGGCGGCACAGACGAAGAGTCTCCTGCACCCGCTCCCAGCCTTTTCCTGCAGTTTGCGGCCCCGCATAGAATAGATTGCACTGCCGGCCGACAGGCTTGATTTGGAATTGTGGGAAGAAGCGTTTGGAAGGATAATAGGGCAAATAAACATAACGCTTCCACGGGAAACAGAACCTAAACGGTTTGCCCTTGTCCTTCTCGCCAAAGATAAATCTGTCCGTCCGGCAGCCTGCGAGCCAGTTGAGTAATACCATGACGCACCACTTGAAGGGCGTAAAAACATTCCGCCTGCCGAGAGCTACGTGCCCGGGATACCATTCCGTAACATCGTAAATGACCTGCGCTCCGGTACGGGACGCCGCAAGAACAGTCTTGGGCGTATCACAGATAACGATATCAGGTTGGCAGGCAGTTATTTCACGCCGGATATGCCGGATATGCTTACAGAAAGGCATATCATCGCCAAAGAAAGAGCGGATTTCCACCCTTACGCCTTGTTTTTCGAGCGTTGTTTTCTGGTGATAGAAGACGCGGTCGTCTTCCATGCGATGTATGCCTTGCGCAAAGAGAACGGTCATTTAATTATATTTGCGGGTAGTGAGCCAGTTCCATGCCATAGCGAACCGGAATGTCCAGTTGTAATATTTCTCAACGCTGTAATAAGTGGCAGGGGTAGATCCGAACTGCTTGTAGTGCTGCGCCACGGAGCGAATCATGCTGCCTTCGAAATCAAAAGCCACACCTTTCTCGCGAGCGAGTTTGAGCGCTTCGAGTACCAGCAGAGCGGATGCACCGGACTCTTTGAACTCGGGATTGAAACAAGGAATAAGGTAGTACATACGCACCTTGTCCCAGCAAAGCAAAGCCGCAGCATAGGGCTCGTGGTCGGGGTTGCAGATGGTAAGAATCTGCGACTGGTGGTTCTTGCGCAACTTCTGCTCCAATACAAGCAGGAACTCACGGGAATAGGAGATTTTCTTTTTCTGCGCAGCGAGCCAGGACTGGTGAAGGGTATAAAACTCCTCCGCGGTAATCTTCGTCTCCGCATGAAGGGACAGTGCTTTCTGAAGCTGGCGTTTCTTGTTCTTGGAGAAGTCATCTATCACCTTGTCAAGATTGGAAAGGTCATCAATGCGGTATGTGGTGCGTTCCTTCACCTTGAAGCCAAGCGATTTGAACAGCTCGGGACATGGACTGCCAACCGGGAACTGCTGATAGTAATAATCGAGTTTGAACTCGGTAAGACGGTCAGCAATCTGCTGACAGATAGAGGTCAACTCGTCGGGCGAGAACTCGCGCTTTTCGTCCAACCACAGCCCGCCGATTTGAGTCTGTTGGGGCATGGTAATCCAACGCATCCACCATTTCTTGCGGAGGAGGAAAGGCATTGCCGCCATAACTTCCGTCTGGGAATTATCTGCAAAAACAAGGATTACATCCCACTCTTTTCCGGCACAAACGGCATCCAGCCACCACGGTTGCATAAAGACCGGAAGACGGTCTTGCGTCTTCACCCACCCGGTATAAATCTCCTTATTTGTCATAAAATACATAAATTTGCTGCAAAATTACAAAAAAATTTGTATATATCAAAATAAAAGTATAATTTTGCAGCCGATTTAGAGAAAAAGGGGTATTAGCTCATCTGGCTAGAGCGCAACACTGGCAGTGTTGAGGTGAGCGGTTCGAGTCCGCTATACTCCACGAAGAGACTGCGACAAGCAGTCTCTTTGAGTATGAAGAGCGGCCTCTCCCACGGTTCTTAGCCGCAAGGGCACGATTATTGCGCGTGGCGCAATTTTCGAGTCCGCTATACTCCACATTACAAGCCCTCTTTCGGGGCTTTTTTATTTATCATCTGTCGGGCGGGGACGAGGTTGGAAGGTGGAACGGAAGAGACTGCGAGTAGAATCTTGCATGGTGTATGAAACCGCAAAGATGTCCAACAGGGAATGAATCATATCCCCCGTACAATAGGGAGCCTCCACATCAATATACAAAGGATTCGACCAACTGTACTCTTCATTCTGCCAGAAGAGCAGAGGAATTTCATACAAGCTGCGGGTAATGTGGTTGAAGGAACGCCCTGCATAAAAGTCAAGGTCATAGACTTCCTCTCCATGGTCGGGGAAATAAATCATGGCACAACAGCCGTTCTGCATGCACAGGACACTGAAAATACTGTCAACCAGCCAGTCATTGTAACGCACCGCATTGTCATACGCGTTAATCGTCTCCATCTGCTGCGCGGAAAGCCGGTCACGATAAGGGGAACAAACATCACTATCCTCAAAGAATCCGAACTGTTCGGGATAACGGCGTTCATACGGGAAATGATTACCTATAAGATGGAAAAATATCGCTTTACGCGCTGTCAGCGTATCCGCCAGAATAGTTTGGAGGTGGTTGAGATAGTTGCCGTCGTACTGCTCCGTTTCATCGCAGAGGTGATATGTGGTGCATAGTTTTGCAATGGAAGAGAAACCTGTCGGGATAGTCTTGGAGGTGTTGTTATTGCCTTCGTAGGGATCAAACCAGTAGGTATGCCAGCCCGCTGCGTTCAGGAGTTCCGGCAAAGTCGGGCAGTTCCACCGCGCGTCGGGATTCTCATCGTTGGCAAACGTAAGTACCTGCTGCAGAACTGTCTGCGTCATAAAGTCCGGCGAAACGACATTTCGGTAAGCAATCACGTCATTACGGGCATCCAGGCGCGGTGTAGTGGGACGGCAGTAGCCATAAAGGGAGCAGTGGGTACGGTTGAGGCTTTCACCGATAACTACAACTATTGTGGCTGTACTATCCGGCAAGTTGTTTTGTACCGCGCCGGAGAGGTCTTGACGGTTATGCATGAAGTTCTCCGCCTTGCGCACTTCACCACGATAACCATGATAACTGCTGTAGAAATCTACACAAGGGACATTGTTGCGAACACCAGGAAAGAGGCAGTATATTCCCACCATGAAAGCCCCTACAAGGGATATCGCAAGCCGCTTGCGGCCAGAGCAGGCACATAGAGCGATATCATTGTTCGCGGACTCCTTGAGAGCGAGGACAAGCAAGGCTATGCAAATATCCAGATAAACAAAGAGCAGCAGCCACTGCCACGGCTGTACCATGGACAATAGACCCGACGCTTCTGCGGGGTTGGTAGCGAATATTACCCAGAACTGATTACGGATAAGGATGCTCTTGTCCATGCAGAACCAGCCTACCTCAATAAGACTTGGCGGAAGAGCCAACAGAAAGAATGCAACCAGCCCCCAGCGACGCAAGCGCCCTGTTATCAAGAGGAACAGCGCGGGAAAGATGAGTGTAAAGAGAATGTTATAAAGCAACAAACCATGGCGGTCGTCAGGGTCGGTAACAAACGCCGAGAAGATAATCATCAGCCCCAACAGCCACCATAAACAGGCGAGTAGCCACTTATTGTGTTTGAGCAACGAAGACATCATCGCGTAATAGTACAAGCAGCGGATTATTCGGCGATGCCGATTTCGAGCCAGTTGTCGATGGTGAGTTGTGCGTCGGTTTTTGCCTGCTCGGGCGTAACTTCATATTCATCCAGAAGCCACTGCGCCAAGTCATCCGCCGTAAGGTCTTTGCCCTTATGTTCGATTGCTTTAGTCCAGAGGAATGCAGCGGTTTCGTTCATAGTAATCATCTTGTTGAAGTTGATCTGTTCGATCCCTTCACCGATGAGTATCCATTCGTCGCCAAGCTGGCGGAGTTTGAAGCCTTTTTTCGTTTTCATTGTTGATTGAGTTTTTTTATAAGTAACTAGGTGTCTAGGTAACTAGGTGACTAGGCGAATAGTTTTAATAGTTTTCTATAGATTTTGAGTAATATTCTGCGGCAGGGACGGATGTGATACCATAACCTGCCACGAGTGAGGGGTTTGCGGCGTCCTCGGGCATTCTCAATGCGGATAACCGTGCCAAGAATGTCCGCGAGGGTACAATGCTCTGTGTTGCCGATATTGCCGTCTCCCATCAAAGTGATGTTATTGTTTTGAATAGCAATGACTCTGTGCAAGACATACGTATTCTGCAGTGCCGCTAAAGCGATGTCCCCTACACTGACGGTGGGCAGTTTGCGCAAAACGACAACATCTTTGCCACCCTCAATGAACGGACGCATACTAACACCCGTAGGGGTGAAACGCACGTCCTTGCCCTCGCGGAGAAGGTCTGCCATTTCGGGAATGAGAATGTCGTTATTTACGCATTTTTTCATTTACTCATTTTCTCATTTTCTCATTTTAACATTTACTCATTCGCATCATCTTCTTTTTTGTCTTCTTTTTCGCGGATGCGGAGGGAACCACGGATGACCATTATGAGCAGTCCGGCAACAAGAACGTAATTGGCATACTCTTTATAAGGAGTGAAAGTCATTATCGCTCCGGCAAGGAGCACAAGCATTGCGATTATCAAGACTATCTGTGAGGGTTTCATAAGCGTTGTCTACGGCGGTAAAGAATGAATGAACCATATGCCAAAGCGAGCAAGATGAGCGGCAAGAGGGCATCGCCGACAGGGTCCATAAACGGATCCAGCGGGTGTCCGTCCACTCTTTTTATACCCGGTTTAGCCGCACGGTCAGTTGCCGTGTTCTCAATTATCTCGGCTTCCGCCGCCAGTGTATTTGCAGCATTGAGGTTACGGGATGAGGCACGCGCCAAAGTGGGTAGAACCATTATTGACGTGGAAGTACTGAACGCTGTACTGCTACTTGTTGTTACGCTCGTTCCTCTGGTAGTTGCGCCGGCAGTGCTTCCACCTCCGCCGATGTTCTTGACCGTTGCAGAGGAGGTAGTGTGCACGGTGAGTGCAGCGTTACTTGTCGAACGGAAAGACTGTTGCGGAAGCGGTGAACTTGCAGGTTGTGCAGCCGTGTGGCGCACCAGTCCCGCAGGACGATAGGCCGGCGTGGACGGCTGTGCCGCTTTCACGTCTGCGGGAGTCGGAGACGCAGAGGCAGACGGAGCGTCCGAGGCACGCTGAATCACTTCGCCCTCGAATTTGGTGACAGCCACCTGACCGGAAACGGCACTTTCATCCCGTTTGGCGGTCATGATGGTCACCAGTACTGCAAGATAAGCCATAACACCTACACTGAGGAAGAATATAACCGTGCGGCGGTAGTTACGCAGTTTCTCCTGACGGTAAATATTTCTCATGTTATTGATATAATCGAGTCGCATAGTTGTGTGTGTTTTTTATGGTTAATTATATCAATAAACAATGGTATTCAAGGTTTGTTGTTCCGTTCCTGTTTTTACACGAACGAAGTAAACTCCCTGTGTAGAAACTGTGGTGCGCCATACGCTGTTGTCGCCATTTGCGAAGTGGCGGTCAGCAGCGATGAGTTTGCCACTCATATCATATACATAGATATCCGCGTCCTCGCGCAAGCCGCTGAGTATAAGTGTCCTGTCTGCCGTAGTGAGCGTCAGTTTGCCAGAGATGTTGTTTATCTCGGTGGGCACTTGCGGCTGCTTGCGTTCAACAGTCACGTAGAGCATGAAGCGGGTCGTGTTGTCGCCTTTCTTCGCCGTGAAGCCGTAATCACCGGCCATGAGATTATGCCAGGTGTTGAGTTCGCTATCAAACAGTTGCGCGTCCTTAATCTCCTCAAGGCTATACCGTCCGTCCAGAGCGATGGTATATTGTCCTTGTGAAGCGGCGTAGAAGTTGAGCGGCACACCTGCTTTCGCGGAATTGTCCGGCAAGGCGTTGAATGCCAATTCGTCTGCGGCATTACGGGATGCAAGTACCGGCTTGGTGTAGTACTTGTAGTACGTACCGCGCATCTTGACGAGGTCGTTCATTATATCGTAGTCGTCGGTGAACTTGTCAGAGATGAGGAGGGCTGTCTCGTCCTGCTCGGCTTTCTCATTGGCAAGCGTAATACCGAACCAAACCTCATGGTTATCCTCTTCATATTCGGCAGGCTGACGGCGAATTATGTTCATTTTACCAGACTGGCCATACTCGTAAGTAATTGTCAGGTCAGCTGCCGGATCACCGCCTAATTGTACGAAGTAAGAGGTGAAAGGAGCCATGTGGTAGTTGAATATAGCCACTTGTTCATATTCACTCCAACCGTTGTCCACCGGAACGACGATGTAACGTACGCCGTCGGTGTTGCGGACATAGTGTCCGAGCCACGGGTCTTCATCGGGATCATGAATGAGTTCGCCTGTCGGGAGCGGGTCTTGCAGTTTGGTCTCATAATAGGTGAGATAAGGATTACCGATGAGATTCCATCCTTTGTGGTTCGGACGGAGTTCCGTATCCGACTTATCTCCGCCCCAAGCATGGAAGATACCCGTCTGTTTGCCCTCCGACGCTTTCTCTTCCGCGATTACGTCATTGGACATCGGGAAGCGGAACTCGCGTTGCACTTTGCCGGAGCCCGGAAGACCGATGATGTAACCTACACCTTTGTAAAGCACATCGGTGGAAGTGAGGTCTCTCCATGAAGTTGCCTGTGTGGCGGCACGGTGTTCTCCGTCATACGCGCTGATGAGGAAATCAGTACCGATAACAGGTATCGTGACATCATCATTAACGAAGCGGATGTCGCTCACGTTGCAGTCATACGGCAATGTGAAGTAGTGCCAGTTCGTCGGGTCTATACGAATATCCAGGAAGGTGGAGTTGGCTGTTCCGATGGTCAAACCGCCCTTGATGTCCGCTATGGAGAGGTTGTCTTCCTGACGACGCAGAGCCAATGAATTGACGGTATAGTTTGTTTCGTCCGGTACGATGAGTTTGCCACCCGGGTAAACTTTCAAGTTACCTATCTCCGGAACATCCTTCGGGTCTGTATCCGGGCCTTTCGTCAGTGTTGCTGTTCCCAAGACGACGACATCGCAAGTTTTACAACGATCTTTGGAGTGTGAATATGAGGGATTGCCACTTGTTTTGTCGACTACCAAAGCGCTAAACAAATCATCATTGGTATCCACGTTGCCTGTAACGACAATAGGTACTTGCTGCGAAGCCTCTGTCAGTACCTCTTCTCCCTGTACCAATTGGAAGCGCAAATTCAGACATGCATGCTGACGCATATTGTCAATAGTAATGGTGTACTCTTTGGTTTCAGGATTGTGGGTAAATTGGTCTAACTCTGTTCCTGCGTTGATATTTGTCCAATCAATGTAGTATTCGTTGTAGTTCATGTTGGCAATATCCTGGTAGGAGTTACAGGTGGCTTGGGCATCATTGGATACTCCTGCTGCTGTTTTGGCTGCGGCATTCATACAAACGGAGCGACCATACCATTCGGATGTAAATTCATCGTGGTTGGAAAAGGTCACAAACGTAGATCCATTCATAGCCACTGCAGAGTCTCCGCAAGTTACACGTTTGTCTCGGAAGAAGATACAGCGTGCCGTAGTAAGAGGTATCTCATCGTCCGTCAGATTGATACCAAAGCCATTAAGAATGGCAATAGAGTCTGCTGTAGTAGCAGGCGTTTTGCTCGAAACATCATAGAAAGCATCAAAAGCGGGATCGCTCGGACTCTTGCCCTTATCCATATTTCGTACTGTACCGCCCCAGCCTTTTTCGCTATCTCCGTAGAGACAATTGGTGGCGGTTGGAGCATTACCCTCTTCTGAGCCGATGACATCTATTAATGTACCATTCTTCTTGAGAAGTATAGGGTCATTACCATTAAAGTTGATTTTCTGGAAAGTTTCACCATCACACTCTACCCAACGAGGATTGGAATCTGCAGAAGAACTAGTGGAGACTTTACCAGTCAAGAAATCATTCGAGCAATTTGCCAAATCCGTTTCTGTACCCAGAGGACGACTGAAGAAGATAATTTCTTGACCGGCTTTGATAGAACCTAAAGTTCCTAAATCCAGATTTACATCGTTGGAAGGTGCCCAGCTTGTCGCTCCTCTCATTTTAACATAGATTGAATAGTTGGTCAGATTTATGTCATTTTTCGTACCATTAAAGATAGATACCAACTTCATAGAACCGGCTCCTTCGAAGTACTTGGCGAAGAAGAGTTCGGTAGCATTGCCATCACCGCCGGTAATGGAACCATGTTCTTCCTGACCATCGATAATAATCTTCGGGTTGATGTCGCCCTTATCGATGAAGAGTACGACGGCGTTTTCTTGCCATTCGACAATATCAATTATCGGACCGGAGGTCTTGAAAGTACCTGTTACGGCGCAGTCGATACTACCGTCCGGAGTCAGTCGGTACCAGTAATTGGTAGATTCCGCAAGACCGGTAAACACGTACGGCGAAGAAGTAGCGGTGCTTGAAAGATGTCCCTCAGTCATTCCGTCGTTGGTATAGAGGTCAATCACCATACTGCTTGCGTTGCTTACCCATGAGAAAGTAGCATCTACGCGGCGCGGACTGATGTTGACATCTTCCGGGTGGCTGGAGCAGCCGGCACTAACGATATAGAAGACTGTTCCTTCTTTGTACATACCGAACTTAGAACCATAGGCCAGTCGACGACCACTTGCATATTCGGCATTGCACGGACTTTCTACAAAGTAATGAACTCCATCAGTAGTCTTCAGATCCCATTCGTAGTAGTCACCATTCGACTCGCCAAGAGTAGCATAGTTTTGAATATTTACTTTCGTAGCATTGGTTGCCTTACTGCCCCACAGGCACTTGTTGCCATTACCTACCAGACGCACCAAGTGACCGTTGTCCGCGTAGCGGCTGCTTGCCACAGACGCCATATTGTATATTAGTGTAGAGGACGAAACAGCTACGGCCGTCGGGGTTGTCGGATCGTTCGGACTGACTGCTATACCGTCATATTCGTTTGCACCGCCTGTCATGTTCGCCGGTAGCGCGTACCAGGTAGATGTCGATGTCTTCTTGGTAATGAGCAAGAACTCTTCGGGCAGGGAGCGTCCGCTGACGGTGATGGTTTTGGACTGGTCACCTGCTGTCAGGGTTATCTCCACGTCCTCGTCTTTTGTACCAAAGTCAGTCGGAGCATATTCGACGGTCAGTGTGGTGCTCAGTCCGGCAGCACCAGAAGGAACAGCCGAAGCGCCAAGCGTTACCTTGAATTGTGCATTGCCCGAAGTGGCAGTCAGCGTAGTAGCCTCAGCAAAGCCCTTTGCGGACACATTGATGACGCGTTTTACTTTCTGTCTCTTTGTGGCAGTAATCCAACCGATGTTCTTGGCGTTGACAGATGCACCGCAAGAAGTAGTGTAGCCGGTGTAAGAGGTACCTCCGGATTGCTTATAGATTTGAATTATATAGTATGAAGTTCCTATCGTAGGATTTTCATAGCACGCAAAACGAGGACTACCATTGTTCCATACCAACTGCCGATCTGTATTAGATGCATTTAATATTGTGGCGTTGCCACTTGAATTAATGGACACGCTCCAAGAGTTATTTGCTTCAGCAGTGGTATTGTAAAGATTCAACGTATTGCCACTTCCCCAGTATAAGTATTTATTGGCATTCTTGAACGCAAACGTGCCAGCAGATGTGCCCGCCTCTACGTCAAATACAAAGAGACCTGCAGGAGCGGTTGAATAATCTGTGCCCAAACCATATTTAGTAGAAGAAGTGCTTATTCCTGACATTTCCGTAGTTGCTCCTTCACAAACAAAGATAACCTTGTCGCCTGCAGCAATAGATGTAGCCTTACTATATGTTGCACTGCCGCTGCCGCTGTCATCTTCTTCAGCATAAACAGCGTAGTAGATGAGGTTGGATGTGCCCATCGTCGCAGAGGTGACATACGTGGGTGCGTTATCTTGCGGCGTGGTAATCGCCTCGCTTACCCATCCCATGAATGTTCTGCCGTCGCAGCCGGTGGCGGAAGTGGGGAAGACAATAGCTTGTCCTGCTTCATATTCCGCCGTAGTGCTTATGTCACCGTCCATGCTCCATGTAACGGTGTATTTGGGATTCGGAGCGAAGTTAGCCGTAATAGTCGATGTAACCGCGTTGCCTTTTTCGTATGTAACCGTATAGTTACCGCTACCATCCGGACCGGTCACTTCATTGTGGTCACCGCTGGCAGTAACGCCTGTGCAGTAGTAGCCGCTCGCGGGAGTAATATTCGAAACAGTTACTACAAAATTGGAGGTGCAGTTGTTATATACGCCATCTGCTTTATTCAGCGTAAACGTACCATTCGACTCCTCGCCCTTGGTCAGCGTCACTTTCGTCAAACACTCAACACAGTCCGGTGATGTGGTGTAATACGTAGTTCCACCTCCGCCGGTTGTGATCTTCATGGCCGTAATACGCCATTGAGCCGTACCGCCGATAGTGAATACCACTTCGTCAGCGGAACCTTTCCATGTTTGATCCCAATTAGTAGTTGGGGTGGATTCCCAACCTCCGGCTGATACGTTGATATTTCCGCCATCATAAGATCCGTCATACGTGAAGTCAATTTGTGAAATAGAGCTTGCGCTAATTGTTAATTTATTCCCTACGTAGCAACGAATGGTACTTGGAGAGCCGGAATAATATTTTGGCTCTAATGTAGCATGCGTATTCCTGTCTCCGGTAAATATAATTCCACTTATTGATTTTGTTCCTATATTACCACCGTCGCCGACGCTACTAAAATCACCGGCATTAATAGTCGTGCTTTCGCCACTTCCTTCACTATGACTATATACCGCGTAATAGTCTTGTGCGCCAGAGACGGTGAAGTCCGTTACTTTGTGTGCTTCTGTATTGGTCGTCGCAAGCGCCTCTGTCCACCAACCGTAGAAGGTATAACCCTCACATGCTGTCGGATCTGTAGGCGGAGTTGCCGTTTGATCTGCATACAAGTTCTGCGTCGTTCCAACTTGTGTGCCGTTATTAAAGAAACGAATAGCGTAGGTCGTTTTTATAGCCATCGTCACCGTGACAGTCACGTCAGCGTCAGGCATCGTGAATGTACGCGTATTGCCGGATCCGCTCACCTCAACTCCCGTAGCCGTTACGCTACTGATTTCATAGGCTGCATCCGGAGTGATGGCAATAGTTACTGTTTCTCCGTATTCTACGCTCTTCGGACTTGTCGAGCTACTATTAATCGTCACAGTTGCACCTGTAGGCGAAGGATTGAAGGTTACATCGTGACTATTCTTCTGCCAAACGGCATAGAGCGGAGTATTAGAAGTCAAGGTAACACTTGCTCCGTCGTCATAAGCCTTTGTGCCTGTGGCGGATGTTGCCCAACCCTGGAAAGTATAACCCGTACGGGAGAAAGAGTTAGCAGTAAGAGCAGTGGATGTGTTGTATGGGATGGTCTGTGATGTCGAAGCATCCGTGCCGTCGTTCTTGTAGAAGGTGACGGTAACGGTTGTGGGACATTCCGGCGTAGTAGCATAGTAGGTAGTGCTGCTGCCACCGCCACCTACAGAGTATGCAACGGTAATTTCTGTGAAGTCAGTTCTGTCACTCGGACTAAAGGTAGCAACTCCTTCCGAAATACTAAAACTACATGTAGGCGACGAGGTTACTGATGTTACAGAGCCAGAAGTTACTGCAATACTTACGGTACCTCCACTATACATGCGCCAAGAACCACCACCTGAAGTGTACCATTTACCGTTGTTTCCTCCACCTTCAGCGGTGATAGTAACCGGACTGTCCTCAACCTCCGTATATGCCGTTCCGTTCGTCCAACTATTTGCAGAGGCTATCGAAGAGAAGGTAAATGTCTTTGAACCGGTACTACTTCCGCCACCACCGCTTGTTTCGGTTGTGGTATAGACTGCGTAGGCAGAACCGGTAGCCGTTAGTTCGGTAATGTAGGTCGGTTCTGTTTCGCTCTTGGTATATTCGCTGCCGTACCAACCTGCAAATGTCCAGTTGCCGTCACACATGGCCGTATTATAGGGTGCATTGGTCGGCAAAGTGTAAGGACTTGTCTGATTAGTCAAACTTGCAGAAGTACTGTTATAATACAAGGTCACATTGATTGGAGCTGCTGTTACATTGAGCGTGTAAGACGCTGAAGCTGCACAATAATCACCATCTGCCAAAACAGAAGCCGTAATAGTTGTTGAGCCAACCTTTCCTTTGAGTGCTACTACACCCGAATTATCCACAGTAGCCACCGTCTCATCGCTGCTGCTATAATCGACCGTCTGTCCCGAGCCCTTACCGGTAATAGTTACCGCTTGCGTATAAGTTACGTCATCCGTTGTCTCGTCCACCGTTGTATTCGTAAAGGACATCTCCGGAGTATTAGAGCATGGTGTCACGCACTCCGGCGTGGTAGCATAATAGGTAGTGCTGCTGCCACCGCCACCTACAGAGTATGCAACAGTAATTTCAGTAAAGTCAGTTCTTGCACTCGGACTAAAGGTAGCCTCACCATTTGAAATAGTAAAATCACATGAGGGTGACGAGGTTACTGATGTTACAGAACCAGAAGTTACTGCAATCGTTACAGTACCGCCACTATACATGCGCCAAGAACCACCACCTGAAGTGTACCATTTACCATTATTTCCTCCTCCCGAAGCTGTAATAGTGACGGGGGCATCAACAACAGATGTATATGCAACACCATTTTCCCAACTATTTGCAGAGGCTATCGAAGAGAATGTAAATGTCTTCGAACCGGTACTGCTTCCTCCACCACCGCTTGTTTCGGTTGTGGTATAGACTGCGTAGGCGGAACCGGTAGCCGTTAGTTCGGTAATGTAGGTTGGTTCTGTCTCGCTCTTGGTATATGCGCTACCATACCAACCGGCAAACGTCCAGTCGCCGCTACACATGGCTGTGTTATAAGGTGCGCCTGTCGGCAGGGTATAAGGATTAGTCTGATTGGTTAGACTTGCAGAAGTACCGTTGTAATACAAAGTCACGTTAATCGGCGCGGCTGTTACATTGAGCGTGTAAGATGCTGAAGCGGCGCAATACGTACCACTTGCCTCAACAGAAGCCGTAATAGTTGTTGAACCAACTTTTCCTTTGAGTGTTACAACGCCCGAATTGTTTACGGTTGCAACCGTTTCATCGCTGCTACTATATTTGGCGGTTTGTCCTGAACCGTTTCCCGACATTGATACCACCTTTGTAAACGAGTCATCTGCCGTGGTTTTATTTACCGTTGCCGGCGAGAAAGACATCTCCGGTGTGTTAGAGCAGGGTGTACCGCAAATCAGTGAGTATTCAGAGTAAGAAGTGCCACTGCCGCCAGAAGCACTATAATTAACCGTTATAGAGGTAAAGTCCGTTCTTGCGCTCGGACTAAAGGTAGCCTCACCATTTGAAATAGTAAAACTACATGAAGGTGACGAGGTTACTGATGTTACAGAACCAGAAGTTACTGCAATTGTTACAGTACCGCCACTATACATGCGCCAAGAACCGCCACCCGAAGTGTACCATTTACCGTTGTTTCCTCCTCCCGAAGCTGTAATAGTGACGGGGGCATCAACAACAGATGTATATGCAACACCATTTTCCCAATTATTTGCAGAGGCTATCGAAGAGAAGGTAAATGTTTTTGAACCGGTACTGCTTCCGCCACCACCACCTTCGCTTGCCGTGGCATAAACGGCATAGTAGGTCTTGTTTTCGGTAACGGTGATGCCGCTACCGGAGGTAAAGAGGTCTGTGGGTCTGGTACCGCCGGTGATGGTGCTTTGTGCTGTCCATCCGACGAACTTCTTGCCGCCTGTGCCGGAGCAGTCGGAAGGCGTAGTTGCAGGCAACACAAGCGTTCCCGTTGTCTGCGTTGTGGTTGACGTTACACCCTGAACCGACCAAGTGATAGTCACATCCGGTTTGTCGGGGATAATACCAATGATAATATCATGATCATACAGATATTCGCCTTGACCTGCACCGGAGCCACCGGTTCCGGGAACAAGATTTTCTATGTCGTAATAGCCATCGCAATAGCCCGACCAGCCCCAGTTGAAGTGGTACTTGCGCGTGGGGGTGGTGTCGTCATAACCGTCACAAATAAAACTATGCCCATAATAGGTATCATCGTCATTTATATCTTCATATCCTCCACCGGCGTACATGATAGGACGCGCTGCATCCAATTCCGTTTTGAGGTAGTTGTGCCAGTTTGCATCACTAACCACTGAATAGCCAGAACCGCCCGGGCGGTAGTAGCCCTTGACAGTGGTTGATTTATATCCAAAATTTTGATATAGGGCATTTTGGGCACATTTTGCCGTTGAATAAGATGCATTGGGTCTTATCGTTTGTGCACCACTGCCACCGGCTGAACTCACATTATAGTCCATCGCTACTGCCACTCCGCAATGATACATCAGCGTAGCGACTGCATCTTGTTGCGCTGTATTACCGCTTGAGGTTGAAGTTGGGCTACTACTACCTTCGTTGTAGTACTGGGTATACTTCTCAAGCATATTATCCCAGTCGTAGGTAGTATTGGCGAAATCAGCAGAACAGGAAAGGCCAAGGGTTTGTGTTGAATAGGAATACGACCCTGTTCCTTTTTCCGGCCACTTCCAATAGTACATCACTTGTGCCATAGCAGTAGCCACGCAGCCGGTAAGAGTTTGCTGTGTTCCATTTTTTTTCGGGCAGTACTTCCAATAGGGAGCGTCTTGGTCCCACTTGGTTTTGATGAGTGCGGCAACGACGGGCGTTCCTTTACGAATGTTGCCGCCCTTGCGGAGACGAGACCACTCCTGTGTCACTTCCTCAGTCGCGGACACGCCGTCTTCCTCCGCCTGCTTAATTTGCGCATTATACCTACCCAACCAGTGTTTCAGGTTTTCGGGCTGATTGTCCGTACGGAACGAGCCTTCGTCCGAATAAGCAATAATCGGGCGAGCAATGTCGTTCGCGGCGACCATAACCCAGCCTTCGCCGTCGGCGTTCTCGTAGATGTAATACTGCGGCTCTTCCGCAGCGGTGGATTTCTTGAGTACCATCCGCTTGGAACGCGTTGCCTTTTTCGCCGTAGAGGACGAAGAAACGTTCATGAAATTGTTTGCGACCAGCGCGGCATCCGCCTCGGACACACGCTCTGCAAATACCTGCCCAACGCACAAAGTGAGGGCAGAGAAAAGGGAAAGTAGATGTTTATTCATGATATTATTTCAAGGTTAAACCGTTTGTGCTTCTTATACATAAAGCGTGCAAAGGTACAGCTTTTTTGGCACATACGCAAATATATTTGGCGCGTTTTTCAAAAAACATGTTGTAAAACAACAAAAAGTGCGGAAAATCGCACTTTTTGTTACGCATCGTGCCTTCGGCACTACTCATCGCTTAGCTACTCATCGCACCGTTGGTGCTACACATCGTGCCTTTGGCACGGAGTAACAAGGAACGGGCTGTTCCTGCCCCGGTACCTACAGCAAGGTAGCGTTCGCGGGTAACGCGCTCGGCGAGCCAGACACTCTTTACCGTGCGGGTATAATCCTTGTTCGTAAGAATTTCTCCCGTCGGACTCCATAAAGGATTTTCATGATTCCGGCCGTTGAGGTCAAAATCGGGATGAACGGATGAACGGGTGAAGGAAAAAACAAGGGAGGAGAAGCTTTTTGAGCCTCTCCTCCCCTTATAGTCTCCCGAATCACATACGAATCACATACTAATCACATATGAATCACATACGTTTGGCTCGTGCATGTTTGGTTAATTTGCGGCAAAGGTACTGCTATTTTTGGGAATATGCAAGAGTTTATGAAAAAATAGGCAAAAAAGCATGAAAAGTTTAAAGTTTAAAGTGGAAAGTTTAAAGTGGACGGTAAAAAGTGGAAAGTCGCACAGGCATCATTTGAGCGAACATAATGAAATTTTTACGCCAAAATTTGTGCATTTGGAGAAAATTTCTCTATCTGCTCTTGCAGAAAAAACATTTTTTCTCTATCTGCTCTTGCAGATGTCGATTTTTTGTAGTACCTTTGCACGTTCAAACGACATATACCATGAAAAAAGTGATTCTTATTGCAGCAGTTATGCTGGGCAGCGTGGCGGCATGCGCCATGAGTACTACCTATCAGTTCACCTCCCTCAAATGGGCAAGCAAGGTCGGAAGCGTAGCCTGCGACGGTACCTCCGACGGATGGAAAGCCGAAGCCAACGGTGAAGGCTACAGCGCCGGAACAGTCTATCCCTCAGACCAAATGCTCCATAACGCCGGCATTCAAGTCACCGAAGCACTCTCCGGAAAGAAAGTGACGTCCGTCATCGACTTCCAGAACGTCCGCAAAGTGATCGTCAACTACTACGTCTCCAGCAGCGGCAACGGCGACATCACCATCGCCGTCGGCGACACCACCATGTCCAAAACCGTCAATAAAGCCATGAAAACCAATCAGGACTACTCGCTGAACGAAGACGTGGAGTTCGTGCTACATAACGAACGCAGCGGAAAAGTGGTGCTCAGCGTGGAGAACATAACCAAGAGTTCCGTCTATATCAACACCATCACCATCAAAGCCGACAACGGCAGCGGAGACGTGTTCTCCACAAAAGTCTATCACCTCGTTACGGACAAAGCGCAACTCAAAGACAGCGACCTCATCATGATTGGCGTCGCCGACGGAACGACAAACAAAGCCTTGGGATACTACGACGCGGACGTGAGCAAGAACAACATCCACGCCGTGAACGCAAAGTACGACGCAATGCGAGAGTACATCAACTCGAACGAGGAAGTGACCTACCTGCTGAACACCGCCGTCGCACCCAAAAGCGGCACGGCAAGCTTCACCATCATGGACCCCTACGTCGAAGCGTACCTCGTGGCGTCCGGCGGACAAACCAAGAACAAACTGACAATCTGGGACAAGGCGTATGACGAGAAAAGCTTCGGCGAGTACGGCTACTGGGACATCCAAATCGCAGCCGACGGCAAAGCCACCATCAAGAGCCTCGGCAGCTCGCTGGGCAAATACATCCAGTACAACGCGTCGGACGTGCTCTTCGGCTGCTACGCCGCAGAGACAATGACCGCCGTGAGCATCTACCGACAGGAAGAAGCCAAAGACCTGACGCAACCGATGATTGTTGCGCCGATGGTGAACTTCGGAACAGGCGTCATCCGCGGCGGAACAGAACTCACCGGCAGCAAAACCATCGAAGTGAAAGCGAACAAACTGACAACGGATATTTCCGTCAGCCTGAAACAGGGAACTGCGTTCAGCCTGAACACAAGCACCCTCGACCGCGACGGCGACAAACTGACCATTACCTATAAGGTGTCGGCGGTCGGCAAGTACTCGGACGTGCTGGTGCTGACGAGCGGAACGGTGACGGAAGAAGTGCCGGTAATGCTGGATGTGATGCGCGAAGTGACGGTGGCAGAGGCGGTGACAAGCGGAGACTTTGAGTATGTGTATCTCAATCAGGTGGTCGTCACGAAGAAGAACGACCGCAGCGTGTATGTGCGCGACGCGACCGGCTCGATGCTGTTGTACGACAAAGGACCGGACAGCGACCGCTACGCGAAAGACCTTGAGACGGGACACGTACTCAATGGCGTGGAAGGCAAGTTCCAGAACTACTACGGCGTGCCGGAGCTGCACATGATGGCCAAACCGAGCCGCGAAGCGCAAAAAGTGGAGTGCCTGCCGGAGCAAATGACGGTGTCGGTGATGCCGGATGTAAAGGCGGCGATAAAGAAGCTGGCGGCAATGAGGCAATGCGCGATGAACGACGTGCTGAACGAAGCAGTAAATGAATATCTGAGTGCACGTCGGCAGGAGCTCGAACGATACGATGAACTTCTCGAACGCATGAAACGATAAGAAAAGCCGCAATTGACGCGGCTTTAAGAGTATAGTACAATGTGAATGCATAATTATCTACCTTTTTGTTGAAGACGCTCGACGGGGTAACGGCTGCCACAATCGTTGCCCCGTCGAGCGTCTGAGGCGCGGTGTTATGAGATCGCGTGATTGTCAAGAGCGTCGACGATGGCGACAAGCGCGCGGCGGATTTCCATGCGCGCGCTGATCACGTCGGCAAGACGTTTATGCTTGCCGATACCGCAAGCATAATCCATGCAGTTTTGGAGGCGTCTGATAGCCAAATCGTATTCGTCGACGATGGCGTAAATAGCATAAACGCGATCGCGGATACGCCATTCTTCATCTTGCGCTTCATAGGCGAGCCGATATTCGAGAGAGAGCCGCTCGCGCGCGCATGCCAATTCTTTTTGCAGATCGCGTTCGTCAAGAATGCAGTTCATGAGTGCACAGGAATCGGGCAAATACTCGTCGGTTATTTCGGAAATGAACTGCTCTGAGGGATGCAAGGCGTTATCGGCGGCAATTTGCAGATCGATGGTCAAGTTGTCGTTGTCGGTCTGATGAGAATCTTCGCCGTCGTCTACGTTGAAAACCTCTGCAGTCGATGCGGGGATGTTATCGCGCTTAAATTCGTCGATCTCGGCGTTGAGCGTGTCGATACGCGCCTTGATGTCGGCGAGCCGTTGTGCTTGAGCATCGGATTTAGCCTTGAGCTCGGCGATAGACGCGGTGATGATGCTCGGCTCAATAGGCAGTAATGCGGCTTCATGGCAACGGCAATGTCGAATGCTTCATTGCAGATGGCGGTCTCGATGCAAGCCTCCGCAAATTCGTCATTGCGGAACATTTGCGCGCGGCGCGCTTGCTCGTCTTGCCATTGGGAAAACTCGCGCGCCGAGAGAGGACGCGTCATAGCCAGGTATTCATCAACGGCAATAGAACCCGGGTACTTAGCTGTGCAGGGCTTGTAATAATGGAAGCCGATAACATCCTGAGTTTCATAGACGAACTTAGTCGATTGTGGGGTATAAGTGTAATTGGCGGCGATCATGTCATAGCAGAAAGCCTTTTTGTCGATAGCTTTGCGGTGGAGTTTCTTTGCAATATCGGTGCCGGTGTTCTTGGCGGCGGTAATGATGCCGAAGCAGATGCTCAGAGCAACGAAGTCGTGATTATCATGAGCTTGCTTTGCCATGACGCGAAGCCGAAGCGTGTAGTCGTCGAGTTCTTGCGAGAGCTCTTCAGCGCGTTTGCGAGCGAATTTTGTGCGGAGCGAGCGGCAGAGCTCGAGTCTAAATGAGATCGTCTCGAGTCGCCCTGCGTAGTAGTTGATGTTCTCGTTGTTGTAGATCATGCAGGGAAGTTTGCCGATAGCCTTTGCGGTTTCCTTGATCTGTGTGTGAGTGATTGCCATGGTGATAATCTCCTTCCGATTGCCTTGCGGCAATCAACTAAATTTCGTTTATAGACGCATTATATCATATTAAATTCGTTTGTCAATAGTATTTATAAAAATATTTCGTTGACAAACGAAAAAAGAATGCGATATAATGATGCTCGAAAGGAGATGATTGCATGACACTAGGCGAGCGATTGAAGGCAGTGCGGAAGGCAACAATGTCTAAGGCAACGCAAGAACAGTTCGGCGAGATGCTGGGCGTATCGAGAACTTCCATGGGCGATTACGAGTTAAACCGAGTGGAGCCGACTGATACGTTTCTAATGCTGTTGAGCCTGAAGTTCAACGTGAACGAGACGTGGTTGCGCGAAGGCAAGGGCGAAATGTTTGCGCCTTCGACGGCGAAGGTAGATCGGTTGCAGTCGGACTTCAACTTGACGGCGGACGAGGCGATGATGATCGCGGCAATCTTGACAGCGGCACCGGACGAACGACAGAAAATCTTTGATGCGTTGCAGGCGGTAGCACGGCTGATAAAATGCTCGACAAAGGAGCCGCTCTTTTCAATTAAGTATGAATGATCGTAAAATCAGAAACGCGCCTCCGATTAGATAATGCGATCAATACCGACAAGGGAATATTTCCCGTCGAACTCATTGATAGTAACAAGAACGATATGACGTTCGGGAGTAGCAACGACGAGCGTTTGCTCTGCAATGAAGATGTGATTGACGCCCTTGACAACCTGCGTCCCGACATAAGCCATGGGCTTGTAATTCGCGCCGACAAAACCTTGCATGATGGTCCAAGCAGATGCGCCATGTTGAGGGAACGAAGTCATTTCTTTTTGGTCGATAATTTCAATACCACCGAGATTGAACACAGTAAAAGACACAATCGCCGATCCGCTTGCCGCGCGGATTAGGATTAAAGAAAACATAACTCATAAGTCAAATAGTATCACAGCGGTTTCGCGCGAAAAGCTAATGAAACGCTAAAGATTTAGCGATTTTGTCATAAGCTTCCGATAGTCTGAGTCGAACGAGAGATTCGCAATATGAAAGTCGAAAAGCAATCTCGGAAACAGGCAATCGGTCGATAATGAAAAAATCGAGAACGGCTCGTTGAACAATGGAAAGATTAGCGTCGTTGACGAAGGCGAAATACTCCGTGCGTGTGCAATCTTTGAGTCGCCGACGGATCAGCTTGCGTGATTCTCGCATGATTATCGTTGTCTTACTTGCTCGAGAATTTGACGTAATTTGTCGGGCACGGGAAGTCCAAGCCGCGCGGAGTTTTCGAGAATGGATATGCCTTCGTTGCTGAGATAAAAGAAAATAACGGCAGTGCGCAAAAGTTGTTCGGAACCTTCGAGAATGTGTTGATCAATAATATTGGCGGTGCCGACAAGAAGAATGATCAAACACTTTTGAAGTATGCCCTTGAAACCAACAGCACTCGAAAGTGTTTTTTCGACGATGGCGCAAAAAAGTCCGGTGATATAGTCGACGATCATGAAAAAGACGAGAGCCTCGAGCAAACCGTCAAAGCCGCCGATCCATCGACAGATCGCAGTGCCGCAAAGCATAACAGTCAGTCGAATTTCGTTAACCACAGTGCTCGCCTCCTAAAAGCTGTTGTTGCGCCTCGGCAATGCGTCGTTGACACAGCGCATGATATTCCTCCGAGAGCTCAAAGCCGATAAAGTGTCGTCCGGTGTTGATGGTGGCGACCGCCGTGGTGCCGCTTCCCATAAATGCGTCGAGAACGGTCTCTCCTTCGGCGGTTGAATGCATGATCATCTTCTCGATCAAATCAACCGGTTTTTGTGCGGGATGCTCGCGCCCGTGCACTCTGTATGAAGGCAATCGCCATACGTCGCGTTCGTTGCTTGCAAACTGCCGCGCGCCCTTGCCGTTGATGCCGAACATGATCAATTCATGGCTGAAACGATAGAAATTGCCGCATTTGATATGCTCGAAATCCCAGACGATGAGATTTTTCATATCGAACTCCGCGCGGAACCAATCGAAAATGCGCGGGTAAGTGCGCCAGTCGGTGAAAAGGTAAATGAATTTGCCGGGCTTAAGGACGCGTTTGAATTGGGCGAAGACGGCAGTCCAAAAAGGCTTGATGAGAGAATAATCGGCGGCGGATGGTTTAACGCCGTTCGACGACAACCCGAGGCAATACGGCGGATCCGTGATGATCGCGTCGATGCTCCCGTCCGCAATCCGTTTCATGCCTTCAAGGCAATCTTCATTGTATATCCGATCTGTTTGCATAAAAACCTCGCTTCCTGTGGAAAAACGCCGCAGACGTGCTCAATATTCGGCTGTACGATCTCGAGCGCGAAGGAAAAGCCGCACCGACACCGACGAATAACTCGTTTTCGACAAGATCATGCAGGCAAAATAATTTCAGCCGTCCTCGGACGGCTTTTTTTCATTGCGCAAGATGATATCGACGCCTTCTTCGGCGGCTTGCACTTTACGGACATCGACGCGAGCGATTTGCGCGTCGTCGGCGTAGCAGACGCCGTTCATGGCGTCGAAAACGGCTTTGAGATGATTGTCGATATCGCCGAACGCGCGGCTGTCGATTTTCTTATTGCGCCGAATGCACACTTGTGCTTCGATGATGCCTTCAAGCGGCGCGCGACACTTCATTGCGCAACGGGCTTTCGCGCGGAGAATTGATTTGTATGCGGCAACGCGCGGCTCTTCATACGCACCGCGCCGCCCCAGTCGGGGGCGAGATTGCGGCACGGGAGTCACGTCCGCGCTCAATTCAATTATCATGTTCGTCAACCGGACTTTCGAGCACCGTCATTTCAATCGTCCTTTCAGAGAAAACGCCTGCCGTC